>CBRG010000491.1 GCA_000470535.1 Streptomyces sp. AW19M42 | reverse complement strand
TGGCCCGGCTCTGGGCCGATGGTGCTGACGTCGACTGGGCTGCGTTCTACGCGCCGACCGGCGCCCGTACCGTCGACCTGCCCACCTACGCCTTCCAGCACCAGCGCTACTGGCTGGAGAGCGCGTCCGGTGTCTCGGACGTCGGGGCCCTCGGGGCCGAGCCCCTCAAGCACCCGCTGCTCAGCGCGGCGGTGGAGCTCTCCGACGGCGACGGCCACGTGTTCACCGGCCGGATCTCCGCCCGCACCCACCCGTGGATCGCTGAGCACCAGGTCGCCGGAGAGGCGGTGTTCCCGGGCACCGGATACGTGGAACTCGCCGTCCGTGCCGGTGACCATCTGGCCTGCGACCGCATCGAGGAACTCGTTCTGGAGGCCCCGCTGGTCCTGCCGGAACGGCAGGCCGTCCAGCTGCAGGTCATCGTCGACAACGCGGACACGGCCGGCAGCCGCTCCTTCCGGATCAGCTCCCGCAGCGGTGAACAACCGTGGATCCGCCACGCGAGCGGCGTCCTCGGGACCGCGTCCGGACGGCAGCACGCCGGGCTCGCTGCCTGGCCGCCCGCCGGTGCCAACGCCGTCGACATCGACGGCCACTACCCGGCCCGCGCCGCGGGCGGTTTCGGCTACGGAGAGATCTATCAGGGGCTGACCGCCGTCTGGCGGCGGGACGGGGAGCTGTTCGCCGAGGTCGTCCTCGGTGACGAGTTCCGCGGTGAGGCGGACCGCTTCGGCCTGCACCCCGCCGTGCTCGATGCGGCGCTCCAGGCCCTGTCGTACGACGAGAGCGCCGCAGGGGCGGGCAGGCTCCCGTTCGTCTGGAGCGGGGTGACCCTGCACGCGAGCGGCGCGTCCCTGCTGCGCGTCGCGATCACGCCGGGCACGGCGGAGGGCGCGTACACCGTCACCGTCGCGGACACCTCCGGCGAACTCGTCCTGACCACCGACGCGCTGACCCTGCGCCCCTATGACGGCGCCCCGTTCTCCGCCCCGGCGGGGGACAGGACGACCAAGGCTTCCGAGGCCGAGACGGACGCCGCTTCGCCCCGTCCCCTCGCCCGCCGCAAGGCCGCCGCAGCCGTGTCCGGAGGTGGCCAGGCACTCCGCGACCGTCTCGCCGCGCTGCCCCGGAACGAACAGCGCGACGCCCTGCTGGAGATCGTGCGCCGCCGCGCCTCGATCGTGCTCGACCAGCCCCGTACGCAGACGATGAACGCGGAGCTGCCGTTCCGCGACCTCGGCTTCACCTCCCTCACCGCCGTCGAACTGCGCGAGGCACTCGCGGAGGAGACCGGCCTGCGGTTGCCCGCGACGCTCGTCTTCGACTATCCGACGCCGCGCGCCCTGGTCGACCACCTCCGCGACGAACTGCTCGGCGGACCCGAAATCGCCACCGCGCCGACCCGGTCCGGCGCGACCGAGGGCCGTGACGACCCCATCGCCATCATCGGCATGAGCTGCCGGTACCCCGGCGGCATCCACACCGCCCAGGACCTGTGGCAGCTCGTCGCCGACGGCACCGACGCGATCTCCGGTTTCCCGACCGACCGGGGCTGGGACCTGGAAGCGCTGTACGACCCCGACCCGGACAACCCGGGCACCTGCTACGTCCATGAGGGCGGGTTCCTGCACAACGCGAGTCACTTCGACGCCACGTTCTTCGGCATCAGCCCGCGCGAGGCCGTCTCCATGGATCCGCAGCAGCGGCTGCTCCTGGAGATCTCCTGGGAGGCGATGGAACAGGCCGGGTTCGACGTCCACACGATGCGCGGCAGCAGCACGGGTGTCTTCGCCGGTGTGACCTACCAGGACTACGGCGGCATGCTCGCGGCGGCCAAGGAAAGTTCCGAGGGATTCCTCGGCACCGGCAACTCGCCCAGCGTCCTGTCCGGCCGGGTCGCGTACTCCTTCGGTCTCGAAGGCCCTGCGGTCACCATCGACACGGCCTGCTCCTCCTCCCTGGTCGCGCTGCACTCGGCATGCCAGGCACTGCGGGAGGGCGACTGCACGATGGCGCTCGCCGGCGGCGTGACGGTGATGTCCAGCCCGATCTCGCTGATCGAGTTCAGCCGCCAGCGCGCACTGGCAGAGGACGGCCGATCCAAGCCGTTCTCCGACGACGCCGACGGAGCGAGCTGGGGCGAGGGCGTCGGCATGCTGCTCCTGGAGCGGCTGTCGG
>CBRG010000490.1 GCA_000470535.1 Streptomyces sp. AW19M42 | reverse complement strand
CCCCCCGCCGTACCCGGGCGAGCTCACCCGTGAGATGGACATTGCGGTCCGCGACCTCGTTGAAGACAGCCGCGACCTCCGCCATCACACCGTCACCGGAGACGGTCAGGCGCCTGCGGAAATTACCGTCACGCATGGCCACCAGACCGGCCAGCAGTCTGTTGAGCGCTGCGGCGTCGACTTCGATGGTTCCATTGCGCTGCTTCTTCACGGACTGTCCGCCTTTAGTGCGCGTGCCTGTTCCCCGCGCCGCCACGCCAGACTCCACCGTGTCCCTCCCGCAGGGTTGACCGTATCGCTCGGGTCTTCTCTGGGAGCTTGCCCAGATCCTCAATGGCTCACCGCCACAGCACACCGTTGACGGGTGACTATGCGGACGTCAAATCGTTGAAATCTACCAGGCCGGAACCGGTCGGGGTGGAACGTCCAATGGTTGTCCCACATCCCTTCTTCGGGAAGCCCACACCTGTCCGGTCACAGGCCCGTATCCGTCCGTCCTCGCCCCAAGTCTGCCCTCGTGTACTCGGTACCCGAAGGGAGCGTCTAGCCTGGCAAGCGAATCGAAGCGGCTAGAAACGGGCACAGGACTCGGGGAAGCGACGAGACACCATATGGGGAGTGCTGTGATCACGGCGCGCGCGGCTGCCACCTTCGACCCGGTCGGGCGCTCCGTCGCGACCGCCCGCGCCTTTGTCCGCGACACCCTCCAGGGGTGGGGATACACCGATGTCGTCGATGACGCCGTCGTCCTCACGAGCGAACTGGTCACCAATGCCGTGGTCCACGCGGGCACCGCGGCGGACGTGCTGTGCCTCCGTACGGAGGACGGCGTCCGGGTCGAGATCTCGGACCACTATCCGGAACGGGAGATCCCGCTCCAGTCCACCGGCCCCGATTTCGGCAGCCCGGACCGCGAGGGCGGCCGCGGCCTGCTCCTGTGCGCCGCGCTCGCCTCGCGCTGGGGCGTCGAGTACTCCCCCGCGCACAAACACGTCTGGTTCCAGCTCGACCTCCCCGACCGCCCGGTGGGCATCCGCTCCGCGGGACCGCTGCTCCCCGTCGACCTGCTCCCGGTCACCGACGAACGCGTTCGGGTCGCCGTCGTCCAGATCGACAGCCTCGGCGCCATCGCCGCGTGGAACGACGACGCCGCGTACCTGTTCGGATACGACGCCGAGCAGGTCGCCGGCAAGCAGCTCACCGACCTCACCGCCTGGCCGCAGACTCCCGGAACCAACACCGGCATCGCCGACGCGCTCCGCCTCTCCCGCTGGGAGGGCAGCTACGGAATCCGGGGCGCGGACGGCCGCACCATCCCGGTCTACGGATCCCACCTCCGCGTCCGGGACACCCAGGGCGAGCCCTCGACGGTCTGCCTGCTGGTCCGCGACTACGAGCGGGCCGTGCTCCAGTCACCGGTACGCACCCCCGTCACCGACAACGGCACGGAGAGCCGCAAGACGGACCCCTTCGAGGTCTTCATCGGCTCCCCCGCCCCCGACGACCTCGACGGCCTGCTCCAGCGCACCGTCGAGCGCGCCCGCGACATGCTCGACGCCGACGCCGCCTTCCTCCTGCTGGCCACGGACGACGAGACCGAGCTGGAGGTCCGGGCCACGACCGGCCTGCCCTCCGCCCGCCAGCGCTTCGCCCGCGTCCCCGTGGAGGCCGGCACCGGACGGTACGGCTCGGCCCGCATGCCCGCGGTCCACGAGGACCTCGACGCCGTCCCGGGCGCCGTCCCGCTACTGGGCAACACCGGTATGCGTTCGGTGGTCACCGTCCCGCTGAAGGTCGAGGGCCGTCTGACGGGCTCCCTGGGCGTCGCGGCGGAGGCCGCGGGGCGGTACTCGAACGAGGAGGCCCTGCGCCTCCAGTTCGCGGCGGACCGCATCGCCCTGGCCGTCGAATCGGCCCGCCTGGGCGAACTGGAGCGGCTGCGACGCGGCTCGCTCTCCTTCCTCGTCGAGGCATCGGACCTCCTGGCGGGCACCCTCGACCGGGACCAGACCCTGGCCCTGATGGCACAGATGACGGTCCCCACCCTCGCCACCTGGTGCGCCGTCTACACGATCGCCGACCAGTCCTCCGACCCGTACCTCTCGTACGTGCTGCACGAGGACGAGGATCTCATCGACGGCCTCAAGGCCCTCCTCTCCAGGATCGCCCCGCCGGATCCGGTGCCGTCCCCCGGCGCCCGTACCTGGTCGGCCCCTTCCGAGGCGGCCCA
This sequence comes from Streptomyces sp. AW19M42, assembly GCA_000470535.1. Classification (GTDB taxonomy): domain Bacteria; phylum Actinomycetota; class Actinomycetes; order Streptomycetales; family Streptomycetaceae; genus Streptomyces. The sequence continues at coordinate 1,562 of CBRG010000490.1, read as the reverse complement.
TCAGGCAGCCCTGCGCACTTCGATGCGCAGCATCGGCCTCGGTGACGCGGGCAGCCTGGGCGCGGGTATCCGTACGACGCTGGCGACAGCGGCCGCTGTGGGCGGGGAGACCGTGGTCCTTCCGCTCGTCGCCCGCAACCGTGTCATCGGCATGCTCACCCTGGGCAAACCGTCCGACGACCATTTCCGCCAGGAGATCCTGGAACTGGCCGAGGACCTCTCCCGCCGGGCCGCCCTGGCGCTCGACAACGCCCGCCTCTACTCGGAGCGCATGGCGATCAGCCAGTCCCTGCAGCGCAGCCTGCTGCCGCCGGGGCTACCGGACGTGCCCAATGTCGAGATCGAGGTCATCTACCGGGCAGCCGGTGAGGGCAACGAGGTGGGCGGCGACTTCTACGACGTCTTCCCGATCCGGGACGGCGCCTACGGGTTCGCCATCGGCGACGTCTGCGGTACGGGCCCCGAGGCCGCGGCCGTGACGGGTCTGGCCCGCCACGCCCTGCGTCTACTCGCCCGCGAGGGCTTCGCCGGCCCCGCCGTCCTGGAGCGGCTGAACGCCGCCATCCTCGACGAGGGAGCCCGCAGCCGCTTCCTGACACTGCTGTACGGGGAGCTGTGGCCCCAGGAGGACGGCAGCGCGCTGCTGAAGGTGGTCTGTGCGGGCCACCCGCTGCCGCTGCGCCTGCGCCAGGACGGGTCGGTCGAGGCCGCGGCCGAGCCACAGCCGCTGCTGGGCGTCATCGAGGACCTGGAGCTGTACGAGCAGACGATGACTCTCGATCCCGGCGACGTTCTGCTGTGCGTGACCGACGGTGTCACCGAACGCCGTGAGGGCACCCGCATGCTCGGGGACGACGGCCTGGCGGACGTACTGGCCACCTGTACGGGCCTGACGGCGGGCGCGGTGGCGGCACGCATTCTGCGGGCGGTCGAGCGGTTCGCGGTGGACCCGGCCTCGGACGACATGGCCATCCTGGCGATGCGCGTCCCGGAGCCGCAGGCAGGTTAGGTCCTGTCGGCCGGGTCTGAGGACCGGCACGCCACGCCGACCGCGAGCACCGCGAACGCCCTGCTCAGCAGGTGTGCGCCACCAGGGCATCGATGAGCCGGGGCCAGAGTTCGCGGGGCGGTCGTGGCCCATGTCGGGGATCATCAGGAGTTCGGCACCGGGCACCAGCTCCGCGGTGCGCTTCCCGCCGCTGGGGTCGATCAGCGTGTCGTCCGAACCGTGGATCACCAGCGCCGACCCACGAAGCTCTCCGTACGCGGAAGGCCCCCGCCGAGTGGCGGGGGCCTTCCGTCTGTGCGAGCCCCAATGCGGAATCGAACCGCAGACCTTCTCCTTACCATGGAGACGCTCTACCGACTGAGCTATTGGGGCCTTGCTGCCCTGCGGCAACGAGCTAAAGCATACCCTGAACCAGAGGGCGCGCAAAACCGCCTGACGCACCATCACCAACCCTCGCCCCTGGCCCATCCCGGCCGGACCGGACCGTAGCAGCGATGCTCGGGGACAACCGGGAACGCAGAAAAGCCCCGTGCCACACATCAAGGGGGGCACG
>CBRG010000489.1 GCA_000470535.1 Streptomyces sp. AW19M42 | reverse complement strand
GGTCGGGGTGGGCAGTCCGGAGTCGAGCGCGGGCGACCGGGGCGTCTCCCGACGGCTGTACAGCGGGCGGTGCAGCCAGTGCGCGTAGTCGGGCACCGAGCCCAGCCGGACGCCCAGCAGTTCGGTGGACGGGGTGAAGTACTCGGAGGGTTCGGGCTGGTCGCGTTTGCCGCGCAGGGCCCGGATCTCGCGCAGTACTCCGCGCAGTTGCCCCGCCATGTCCTCGGCCGAGCCGAAGCGGCGTTCCGGTTCGTGCGCGGTGGCCCGCTCCACCACCAGCCGGAAGGAGCTGATGCCGAGTCCGGGCACGTCGTCCCCGACCGCCCAGCCGGCCAGTTCCGCCAGGGTGACGCCGACGGTGTGCAGGTCGTGCGCGACGGTCAGCGGTGTGCCGCCGTCCATCTCGGGGGCGGCGAACCAGGGGGTGATCACCGGGGGCGGATCGGTGGAACCGGCCTTGCGGACCCCGCCGAGGTCGATGACCTTGATGCCGTCACCGTGGTGGATGACGTTGGACGGCTTCATGTCGCCGTACAGGAAGTCCATGCCGTGCAGATGGGCGAGGGCCTCCAGGATCTGGCAGCCGTAGGTGATGACGTGCTCGATGTCGAGGACGAAGTCGCCCTGCCGGGTCGACTCGACGACGGCCGACAGCGTCCGGTCGCCGACGTCCTCCATCACGATGTAGCCGCCGGACACCGTGCCGTCGGTGTTGCGGGTGCTCACGAAGTCGCGGATCTGGACGATGCGTTCGTGCCGGATGGCGACGAGACTGCGGCGCTCCTCGCCGGCCTGCGCGGCGCCGCGCTCGGCGTAGCGGTTGAGGAGTCCCTTGACCGCGACGAGGTCCTCCAGGTGGGTGTCCTCCGCCAGGTAGACCCAGCCCTGGCCGCCGTGGGCGATGGGGCCGCGGATCCGGTACTGGTCCTGGAGCGGCGGCCCGCCCTTCGTCAGCTCGGGGCGGTAGGAGTAGGGGACGCCGCAGCGGGGGCAGTGGCCCTCGTCCGGCGGTGACGCGACGGTGTACGGCGGGACGAACGCCACCCCGCAGGCCTTGGCCGAGCACGTCATCACGATGCGCACCGGCCGCTCGGCGGCGCTGAGCCGGTCGGCCGGGCTGCCCGGCTCCAGGAGCGGGAGTCCGAGGAGTCCGGCGGGCCCGTGCTCCTCGGGGGCGGCGGGCAGCGGCGGCAGCCCGGGGTCCGCCTCGTCGCGGCCGCAGGTGTCGCAGTAGCCGGTGGTCTGGACGGCACCGTCGCAGGGGGCCCCGGTGAACCGGCGGTGCGGGCAGGGGATCCTCATGGGCCCCCCGCCGGACCCGGGCCGGTGCGCGGTCCCGGCAGCTCCGCGGGCGCGGAACGGGACCGCGCGTCGAGGTCGGCGCGCAACTCACGTAACAGCTGTTTCAGCGCGGAGAGTTGTTCGCGCGGGTCCGCCAGTGAGCGCAGTGCGCGCAGTTGACGGCGGCGGGTGGCGGCGTCGGTTTCGGGACGGGGGGCCATGGAAGCCGAGTCGAGCAGGCCGTTCAGCCTGGCCCACTCCCGCTCGAAGCGCTCGGTCCTGCGCACCAGTTCCTCGGCCCGCTCGTCGAGGGCCGGTACCAGCAGGTCGCGCGCCACCTCGTCCAGTGCCGCCCCTTCGCCGCTGCGGAAGATGACCAGCAGCCGGAAGCCGAGTGTCCGCACACGCGCCAGCAGGGGCACCAGCGCGCCCGGGTCCGGGTCCTCGTCCAGGCCGATCACGGCGAGCACCGGTCCCGATCCGGCCGGGCGGCCGGCGAGCGAGCGCTCCGGCTCGTCACCGCCCTCCAGGAGCCAGTCGCGGTACGCGTTGCGCTGGTGGCGGGGCGGCCGCAGCTGCGCCACCAGTGTCGCGACGAGTTCCTCCGGCCGGGTGCGGCCGCCCCGGTGGACGAGGTGGGCCCGGTGGAGCTGGTGTCGCAGCGTGCGGTCCCGGCCGCCGCCGTGCGGGACGACTCCGACCCGCACCGCGGGCTGGTCGACGCCCGTGAACCAGTCGCGCAGCCGCTGGGACAGTCCGCTGTCCCAGCCGTCGGGGCCGCTCAGTTCGGCCACCAGCGGGACGAGTTCAGCGATGCGGTCGACCGGGATCATGTACGAGAACGCCAGGTCGTTCTCGTCGGGGAGCTCCAGTTCCAGGTCGCCGCGCCAGCTCACCACCAGGCCGACGACCCGGTCGGTGTGCGGTCCCTCGCCCCGGGTCTGCACGGCCGCGCCGCTGAACCCCGGGCGCACCACCTCGACGTTCCGGCCGGCGTCGAGCTGCACCCACGCGCCGTGCAGTCCGCTGATCCGGCCGGTCAGCCACATGCCCTCGTCGAAGGCCTGGGAGTAGCCGCCGATCCACACCTCCCCGCCGCGCTCCATCCGCCGTCCGAGCGGCGCGGGCGCCGCCTGCGGGCGGGGGCTGTCCAGTGCGAGTACGGCGACGTCCTCGCGGGCGGAACCGTCCCGGCCGGGCAGCCAGCCGTCCGGCGTGACCCGGGCGGCGACCGGCGGGATTCCGGGGTTCTCGGCGAACTCCACCCACATCCGGGCGCCCGCTTCCCGGACGACGTGCGCACAGGTCAGCATCCGGTCCTGGGTGAGCAGCACCCCGGCTCCGCACACCTCGCCGTCGGGACCGCCGCGGCGTAACCGGAGCCGCCAATCCGCTCTCAACTCCCCCATGACTCCTGAGCGTACGCGTGCGGCGGCCGTCCTCGCCGGACTCCCGGCAGACTCCGCCCGCCGGATCACCCCACCAGGGGCTACCGGAGGTCACACCGAAGCGTGGCACCGGCCTTCCCCGGGTCCACGCCGAGCACCAGCCGCCGGCCGGTGGCGCGGACCTCGATGCCCGGGTCCGCCGGGACGGCCTCGCGCACCGGATGGTCCCAGACCACTTCGAACGGTGTGCCGCCGCGGTCCGGGCCACTGATGCGGATCGTGGACGTGGACCGGCCCTCGCGGACGAGCACACTGGCCGGCCCCGTCGAGGAGAGCCGTCCGGCCGTGCCGGGCTGCCAGAAGTTGGCGGCGGTCAGCCCGAGGGAACGGACCGCGACGGCCTGCGCGGTGGCGGTGTTGGCGAGCACCGTCAGCCAGTGCCGGTCCGCGGCGCGGGCGGCGACGGTGCGCCGGGAGGCGCCGGGCATCAGGAGGTAGAGGTAGTCGGCACCGGCCGGGTCGGTGCCGTGGTCGAGCCAGAGGGTCTGCCAGTGGCGGGTGCGCTGCTCGGCGGAGCTGGTGGTGTTGATGTCGGACCAGGCACCGGTCCTGGACTCGCGCAGGGTGTGCAGTGCCGCGCCGCCGGGCAGCACCCAGCCGCCGTGGCCCTCCAGATGGGCCCAGCGGGGACGGGGGCGGTCCTCGACGGTGAGGGCCTGCCCGCCCTCGTCCGGGCCCAGGTTGCGGTTGTCGACGACGGTCTCGACGGGCACCCCGTCGGCGGCGGTGATGCCCGCGCCGAGGCAGATGACCGTGTCCGCCGCGCAGAACCAGGACTTGCGGGCCTCCATGGTGGAGTCCAGGCCCTTCACATGCTGGCCGACCGCGGCGAACTCGCCGTCGTGCGCGCCGCCCACCCACCGCACGTCCGGCCGGGGTTCGCCCCACTCGCCGCCGGCCCGGTCCGCGAGCCGCTTGGTGGAGACGGTGGTGCCGGGCAGCCGGTACGGGTCGACGGTGGGCCAGAACCAGTCGGTGTACTGGCTGCCGCCGTCTGGACCCTGCCACCAGTAGAGCATTCCGGCCCCGGTGTGCCAGCCGCGCGGGTTCTCGCCGTTGCCGCACTCGTAGGAGCTGATCCGCTCCGACGACATGGCGAGGTTGGCGACCCAGCCGGGGCGCCGGTGCACGGCCCGGTCCATGGCGGCGAACAGGGTGTGGCCGACGGGTTCGGGCGCGGCGGGGACGGGCGCGCCGGGCCACGTCAGCCGGGCCAGGTCGGCGACACCGAACTGCGGGGCGGTGAGGACCGGGCTGACGGTGTCCCGTTCGATCCAGCCCTTGATCATGCCGTTCCACCGGTCGCGCTCGGCGGCGGAGGCACCGTTCGCCAGGAGGGCGACGGCCGCGATCAGTCCCTGGCCGTGGAAGTGGTCGCTGCGCATGACCTGGAGTTCGTCGCTCTTGAGGAGCCCCCGGCTGATGGCGCGGCCGTTGACGCTGTCCATCATCAGGCCGTCGTGGATGAGCGGCGCGTAGGCGTGTTCGACACTGTCCAGGATGACCTGCCGGCCCGGATCGGTGACCTCCCAGGTGGACCCGGCCAGCAGTGCGAAGAGCCGGCCGAGACCGTCCAGCATGACCTGGCCGTACGTGCCCGAGTAGGCGATCCAGGTGTGCTGGATGAACGAGCCGTCGGCGTAGAGGCCGTCGCCCTCGCTCACGTACGGGAAGACGGGCGAGAGGGCGTCGCGGGCCAGCGCCGTCCTGGCGTCGTCGCGGCCGAGGATGCCGCGCAGGGCGACCGAGCGGCAGAGGTCGACCCGGTTGGCACCGGTCGAGGTGCCGCTGTAGTCGGTGAGCGCGCTCTCGGGGATGAAGTGGTCGACGGCGGCGCAGGCGGCCCGGACGCGCTCCTCGCCCAGCTCGTCGCGGAGCACCGCGACGATGTCCATGAGCAGGCGTGGGCTGCCGATCTGCCACTCCCACCAGTTGCCGTACGGGGTGGTGGACGGGTTGTAGACAGTGGTGGCGAGGTGGTCCAGGCCTTGGACGACGGCGTCCAGCAGATCCGCGTTCCCGGTGTGACCGGTGCCCTGCTGGGCGTAGGCCTGGGTCATCGTCCACAGCCGGGAGTAGCTCCAGGTGATGCCGGCCGGCGGGTCGAAGGAGTGCCCGGCCCAGAGCGAGTCGGCGGCGGGGGCCATCGTCGAGCGGAATTCCGCGGCGAGTTCGCCCGTTCCGGCGAGCCGGGAGGCGTAGGGCTCGGCGGCCGGGTCGTAGCCGGTGCCGAGCGAGAGGTCGTTCCAGCGCAGCCGGAGCGTCTCGAACTCGTCCTCGGCCCCGTCCGCGCGGGCCGTGGGGGCGAGCGCGAGGCCCAGTGCGGTGGCACTGCCGGTGGCGAGGAAGGCGCGGCGTGACCAGTCGGGCAGAAGTGACACAGGACTACCTCCGGTGTGCAAATGGTTCAGAGGGGCCGGCGGGATGTTGGTCCAGGGCGTGTTTCG
>CBRG010000488.1 GCA_000470535.1 Streptomyces sp. AW19M42 | reverse complement strand
CCCGCGCAGGACGTCGACGCGGTGGAGGCCCACGGCACCGGCACCAGGCTCGGTGACCCGATCGAGGCGCAGGCGCTGCTCGCCACCTACGGCAAGGACCGGCCGCAGGACCGGCCGCTGTGGCTCGGCTCGCTCAAGTCGAACATCGGGCACACCCAGGCGGCGGCCGGTGTCGCCGGAGTCATCAAGACGGTCCTGGCACTGCGGCACGCCACCCTGCCGAAGACCCTGCACGTGGCCGCACCCACCTCGCACGTCGACTGGGAGGGCGCACAGGGCGGCGGCGTACGACTGCTCACCGAGCAGCAGGCCTGGCCGGACCTCGGGCGGCCGCGCCGCGCGGGAGTCTCGGCATTCGGCGTCAGCGGCACCAACGCCCACGCCATCCTGGAACAGGCACCGGAGGCCGAGCCCGAGCAGGCGCACGCACCCGAACTCCCGGACGCCCCGGACACCACCGCGCGCCCCGCACCGTTCTCGGACGCGGTGCTGTGGACCCTGTCCGGCAAGACACCGCAGGCACTCACCGATCAGGCCGCCCGGCTGCTGTCCCGGGTCACCGCCCCGGACGCACCCGCCCCCGAGGACGTGGCCCGGACACTGGTGACGTCGCGCGCGGCGCTCGACCGGCGCGCCGCTGTCATCGGCACCGGCCACGACGGGCTGGTGGCTGGTCTGGCCGCACTCGCCGACGGCCGGGAGAGCGCGCACGTCGTCACCGCGACGGCCGGCTCACCCGGCAGGACGGTGTTCGTCTTCCCCGGCCAGGGCGCCCAATGGATCGCCATGGCCACCGAACTGTCCGCCTCCTCACCGGTGTTCGCCGCGAAGCTCGCCGCCTGCGAGGAAGCGCTGGCCGAGTACGTGGACTGGAAGCTGACCGACGTACTGCACGGCACGCCCGGGGCCCCCGGATACGACCGGGTGGACGTGGTCCAGCCCGTGCTGTTCGCGGTGATGGTCTCGCTCGCGGAACTCTGGCAGTCCTGTGGCGTCCGCCCGCACGCGGTGATCGGACACTCCCAGGGCGAGATCGCAGCCGCCTGTGTGTCCGGCGCACTCTCCCTGCGCGACGCCGCACGCGTCGTCGCGCTGCGCAGCCGGGCGCTGACCGCACTCGCCGGAAGCGGCGGCATGGTGTCCGTGATGCTCGCGCCCGAACCCGCTGCGGAGCTCGTCGCCGGCTACGACGGACGCCTGTCGGTCGCCGCGGTCAACGGCCCCGCCTCCGTAGTGATCTCCGGCGACGTGGACGCCCTCGACGAACTCCTCGCCCACTGCGAGGGAACCGGCGTACGGGCCCGGCGCATCCCCGTCGACTACGCCTCGCACAGCGCCCATGTCGACCGCATCGCGAACGAGATCCGCGAGGCACTGCGCCCGATCCGGCCGCAGCACCCCACCATCCCCATGCTGTCCACCGTCACCGGAGAGTGGATCGACGACGGCGAACTGGACGCCGAGTACTGGTTCCAGAACCTGCGCCGGCCCGTGCGGCTCGCCCCCGTCGTACGCACCCTCGCCGGGCACGGCCACCGCGGCTTCCTGGAGATGAGCCCCCACCCGGTCCTGACGGTGCCCGTCCGGGAGACCATCGACGACATGGCCGACAGCGGCACGCCGATGGCCGGACAGGTCTTCGTCGGAGGCTCGCTGCGCCGCGACGACGGCGGACCGCGCCGCTTCGCGACCTCGCTGGCCGAGGCGTACTGCTCCGGCATGGACGTCGACTGGGACGCGGTGACCGCCACGGACACCCCGGCCACCCACGTCGAACTGCCGACGTACGCCTTCCAGCACCGGCGTTACTGGCCGCGCCCCGCGGCGGCCGCCACCGACCGGGCCGCCGCCGACCCGCTCGACGACGCCTTCTGGACGGCCGTCGAGCGGCAGGACTCCGCCGCCCTCGCGGACACCCTCGGCGTCGGGGCCACCACCCTCGACGAGGTGCTGCCCCGGCTGTCCGCCTGGCGGCGCACCCGGCGCGACGCCGCCGCACTGGACGCCTGGCGCTACCGCGCCGTATGGCGCCCGCTCCCCGAGCAACGGCCCGCCCGGCTGAGCGGCACCTGGCTGCTGCTCACCCCCGACCTCTCCGGCACCGCCGACCTCTCCGGCACCGCCACCGGCGACGTGGCCGCCTGGTGCGACAGCGTCGGCCAGACACTGGCGGCCGCCTCCGGCGCCGAACTGCGGACCGTGACCGTCGACGCGGCCACCGCCACCCGCGACTCGCTCGCCCAACTGCTGCGCGCACACCGGACGGACCCCGGCACCTTGCGCGGCATCGTCTCCCTGCTCGGCACCGACGTGCGCCCCCACCCGGAGCACCCGGCGCTGCACACCGGAGTCGCGGCCACCCTGCGGCTCGCCCAGGCACTGACCGACACCGAGGGCGACGCGCCCCTGTGGCTGCTCACCCGCGGAGCCGAACTGGCCACCCCCGCCGACCGGCTCACCGACACCGTCCAACGACAGATCTGGGGCCTGGGCCGGGTCATCGGCCTTGAGTGCGCCGACCGCTGGGGCGGCCTGCTCGACCTGCCCGCCGAACTGGCCGGACCCGACGCGGAACGGCTCCGCGAGATCCTCGCCGGCAGCGGCGACGAGGACCAGCTCGCCCTGCGCCGCCAAGGCGTCCTCGTACGGCGGCTGGTACCGGCGCCGCTCGACGACACCCCGCCGCAGCGGACCTGGCAGCCCCGGGACACCGCACTCATCACCGGCGGAACCGGCGGACTCGGCGCCCACATCGCCCGCTGGCTGGCCGAATCCGGTGTCGAACACCTGGTGCTCACCAGCCGCAGGGGCCCCGACGCACCCGGCGCAGAGGAACTGCGCGCCGAACTGACCGCGCTCGGCGCCCAGGTCACCATCACCGGCTGCGACGTCGCGGACCGAGCCGCGCTGGCCGCTCTGCTGGCCGGACTGCGCGACGAAGGACGCCGCGTCCGTACCGTCGTCCACGCCGCCGGAGCCGTCCAGGCCACCCCGCTGTCCGAGATGAGCATCGAGGAATGCGCGGACGTGCTCGCCGCGAAGACCCTGGGCGCGACCCATCTCGACGAGCTGTACGGCGAGTACTTCGACGAGGCCGACCTGGACGCGTTCGTGCTGTTCTCGTCCAACGCCGGTGTCTGGGGCAGCGGAGGCCAGGCCGCCTACGCCGCGGCGAACGCCGCCCTCGACGCCCTCGCCCAGTCCCGCAGAGCACGCGGCCGCACCGCCACCTCGGTCGCCTGGGGCGCCTGGTCCGGCAGTGGCATGGCCGCCGACCCGGCAGCAGAGGAGCAACTGCGCCGCCGGGGCGTCCTCGCCATGGCCCCGGACCGGGCCCTCGCCGCACTCCGCCAAGCCCTGGAACACGACGAGACGCTGCTCACCGTCGCCGACATCGACTGGCCGCGCTTCGCGACCGGCTTCACCGCCGCCCGGCCCCGGCCGCTGCTCACCGAGCTGCCCACCGGCCGGCCCGCAGCCGCCGGCCCCGACGCGTCGGAGCAGCCGGACACGGACTCCGGCGACCGGCTGCGCGGCATGGCCGCGGCGGAACGCGACGCCGCCCTGCTCGGTCTCGTACGGTCCGCCGTCGCCGCCGTTCTGGGCCACGACGAGGCCGACGCGATCGAGGTGAACCGGCCCTTCAAGGACCTCGGATTCGACTCGCTGACCTCGGTGGAGCTGCGCAACCGGCTGACCTCCGCCACGGGAGTGAAGCTGCCCGCCACGCTGGTCTTCGACCATCCGACCGTGCTGGACCTCGTCGGACGGCTGCGCTCCGGGCTCCTCGGGGAGCAGCCGGGGCAGATCTCCCCGGACCAGGCAGTACTTCAGGAGCTGGACAAGATTGAAGCCGGAATTTCAGCTCTTTCCCCAGACCACGATCTGGACGCCGTGCAAGCGAGGTTGCGCAGCCTACTGTCGGTGCTGGGGGACAGGCCGTCCGTGGATGACGAGGAGCCCGTAACCCGCAAGTTGGAGACAGCGACAGACGACGAGCTGTTCGAATTCATCCACAGGGAGTTCGGTAAGTCTTCCTGAGCGAAAGCCGAAGCTACCGTCTCCCGTGGCGACGCCAACAGGAGACGGTCCGTACGGTGAACGAGGACAAGCTTCGCGACTATCTCAAGTGGACGACAGCCGACCTTCACGAGACCCGTAAGCGGCTCCGTGAAGTGGAGGACGCGGCGCGGGAACCCATCGCGATCGTTGCGATGAACTGCCGGTTCCCGGGCGGCGTCCGGTCGTCCGACGACCTGTGGCGGCTCGTCGAGGACGGCGTGGACGCGATGTCTCCCGTACCGCGCGACCGTGGCTGGGACCTCGACCTGCCCGGCATCGGGCCCACCACCCAGGGCGGATTCCTGGGCGACGTGGCCGACTTCGACGCTTCCCTCTTCGGGATCTCGCCGCGCGAGGCGCTGGCCATGGACCCGCAGCAGCGGCTGCTCCTTGAGGTCGTGTGGGAGTCGCTGGAGCGCGCCGGCATCGCCCCGATGTCCACGAAGGGCGAGAAGGTCGGCGTCTTCATGGGCGGCTCGCCGTCCCGTTACGACATTCTGCTGGGCGCCGACGAAGGCGTCGACGGCTACATCATGACCGGCAGCGCCGGCAGCGTCCTGTCCGGCCGAATCTCGTACGCGCTGGGCCTTGAGGGGCCCGCGGTGACCGTCGACACGGCCTGTTCCTCGTCGCTGGTGGCCCTGCACCTGGCCGTGCAGTCGCTGCGGGCCGGTGAGTGCGAGCTCGCGCTGGCCGGTGGCGCCGCGATCATGTCGACGCCGGGCGCGTTCGTGGAGTTCGAGCGGCAGGGTGGTCTGTCCGGTGACGGCCGGTGCAAGGCGTTCTCGGACGATGCGGACGGTACGGGCTGGGG
>CBRG010000487.1 GCA_000470535.1 Streptomyces sp. AW19M42 | reverse complement strand
CGCGAGTGTGGGCCAGGCGACCGTCGTCGTCCGGGAGGACCGGCCCGGCGACAAACGCCTCTCCGCCTATCTCGTCGCCACCGAAGGCGCCCGCATCGACGTGACCGAGCTACGGGCACACGTCTCGGCTTCCCTGCCCGAGTACATGGCCCCGTCCGCCTTCGTGCTGCTCGACGAGATCCCGCTCACGACCAACGGGAAGGTCGACCGGCGCGCCCTGCCCGCACCCCAGGTCGCCCACGCCGCCAACGGGCGTGCGCCGCGCACACCGCAGGAAGAAGTGCTCTGCGGACTCTTCGCGGGTGTTCTCGGACTGCCGTCGGTCACCATCGACGACCACTTCTTCCACCGGGGCGGCCACTCGGTGCTCGGCACCCGGCTGATCAGCCGCATCCGGCGGGCGTTCGGCGTCCAGCTCGGTGTGAAGGACCTGTTCCGCAACCCGAGCGTGCTCGCCCTCTCGGAGTGCGTCACCGAGAGCAGTGGCGAACTGCCCCGGCCGGCTCTGACGCCCGAGGAGCGGCCGGAGCGCATCCCGCTCTCCTCCGCCCAGCAGCGGCTGTGGTTCCTCGACCAGATGGAAGGCCCGTCCGCCACCTACAACATCCCCCTGGCCCTGCGCCTCAAGGGCCCCCTCGACCACCGGGCACTCCAGCTGGCCCTCACCGACCTCACCACCCGCCACGAAGGCCTGCGCACCGTCTTCCCCACCTACGAGGGAACCCCCCACCAGCACGTCCTGCCCCCGGCCGGCATGGAGCTGCCCCTGATCAACACCACCGAGGAGGAACTCGCCGCGCGACTGGCGGTCCTCTCGGCGGCCACCTTCGATCTGGCCGTGCAGCCACCGATCCGCTCGCATCTGATCTCGCTCGGAGAGCAGGAGCACATCCTGCTGGTGGTCATCCACCACATCGCCTCCGACGGCTGGTCCAACGGCCCGCTCCTCCGTGACCTGGCCACCGCCTACGAAGCCCGCACCGAGGGCGCCGACCCCGGGTGGGAGCCGCTCCCCGTCCAGTACGCCGACTACTCACTCTGGCAGCAACGACTTCTGGGCAGTGACGAGGAACGTCAACTCGACTACTGGCGCACCGTGTTGGCCGAACTGCCGGAGGAGGCCACGCTGCCGGCCGACCGGCCCAGGCCGGCCACCGCGTCCAACCGGGGCACCACCCACACCGTGCACTGCACGGCCGGGCTGCACGATGCGCTCACCACGCTGGCCCAGGACACCGGCAGCACCCTGTTCATGGTGGCGCAGGCGGCGGTGTCGACCCTGCTGTCGCGGTCCGGCGCCGGCCATGACATCCCGCTCGGTTCACCCGTCGCGGGGCGCACCGACCCGGCCCTCGACGATCTCGTCGGGTTCTTCGTGAACACCCTGGTCCTGCGCACCGACACCAGCGGTGACCCGAGTTTCCGGGAGCTGCTGACCCGGGTCCGGGAGACCGACCTCGCCGCCTGG
>CBRG010000486.1:2500-4849 GCA_000470535.1 Streptomyces sp. AW19M42 | reverse complement strand
GAGCCGACATCGAGGTGCCAAACCATCCCGTCGATATGGACTCTTGGGGAAGATCAGCCTGTTATCCCCGGGGTACCTTTTATCCGTTGAGCGACAGCGCTTCCACAAGCCACTGCCGGATCACTAGTCCCGACTTTCGTCCCTGCTCGACCCGTCGGTCTCACAGTCAAGCTCCCTTGTGCACTTACACTCAACACCTGATTGCCAACCAGGCTGAGGGAACCTTTGGGCGCCTCCGTTACTCTTTAGGAGGCAACCGCCCCAGTTAAACTACCCATCAGACACTGTCCCTGATCCGGATCACGGACCCAGGTTAGACATCCAGCACGACCAGAGTGGTATTTCAACGACGACTCCACAACCACTGGCGTGGCCGCTTCAAAGTCTCCCACCTATCCTACACAAGCCGAACCGAACACCAATATCAAACTATAGTAAAGGTCCCGGGGTCTTTCCGTCCTGCTGCGCGAAACGAGCATCTTTACTCGTAGTGCAATTTCACCGGGCCTATGGTTGAGACAGTCGAGAAGTCGTTACGCCATTCGTGCAGGTCGGAACTTACCCGACAAGGAATTTCGCTACCTTAGGATGGTTATAGTTACCACCGCCGTTTACTGGCGCTTAAGTTCTCAGCTTCGCCAACCCGAAAGTCAGCTAACCGGTCCCCTTAACGTTCCAGCACCGGGCAGGCGTCAGTCCGTATACATCGCCTTACGGCTTCGCACGGACCTGTGTTTTTAGTAAACAGTCGCTTCTCGCTGGTCTCTGCGGCCACCCCCAGCTCAGGAAGCAAGTTCCCTCACCAGTGATGGCCCCCCTTCTCCCGAAGTTACGGGGGCATTTTGCCGAGTTCCTTAACCATAGTTCACCCGAACGCCTCGGTATTCTCTACCTGACCACCTGAGTCGGTTTAGGGTACGGGCCGCCATGAAACTCGCTAGAGGCTTTTCTCGACAGCATAGGATCATCCACTTCACCACAATCGGCTCGGCATCAGGTCTCAGCCTTAATGTGTGACGGATTTACCTACCACACGGCCTACACCCTTACCCCGGGACTACCACCGCCCGGGCTGGACTACCTTCCTGCGTCACCCCATCGCTTACCTAATACAAGTCTGGTTCGTCGGCTCCACCACTACCCTCAACTCCGAAGAGATCAGGCCGGCTTCACGGACTTAGCATCGCCTGATTCAGTACTGGGCGTTTCAAAGCGGGTACCGGAATATCAACCGGTTGTCCATCGACTACGCCTGTCGGCCTCGCCTTAGGTCCCGACTTACCCTGGGCAGATCAGCTTGACCCAGGAACCCTTAGTCAATCGGCGCACACGTTTCTCACGTGTGTATCGCTACTCATGCCTGCATTCTCACTCGTGAACCGTCCACAACTCGCTTCCGCGGCTGCTTCACCCGGCACACGACGCTCCCCTACCCATCCACACTCCCGTTGGGGATATATGCGTGAATGACACGACTTCGGCGGTACGCTTGAGCCCCGCTACATTGTCGGCGCGGAATCACTTGACCAGTGAGCTATTACGCACTCTTTCAAGGGTGGCTGCTTCTAAGCCAACCTCCTGGTTGTCTCTGCGACTCCACATCCTTTCCCACTTAGCGTACGCTTAGGGGCCTTAGTCGATGCTCTGGGCTGTTTCCCTCTCGACCATGGAGCTTATCCCCCACAGTCTCACTGCCGTGCTCTCACTTACCGGCATTCGGAGTTTGGCTAAGGTCAGTAACCCGGTAGGGCCCATCGCCTATCCAGTGCTCTACCTCCGGCAAGAAACACACGACGCTGCACCTAAATGCATTTCGGGGAGAACCAGCTATCACGGAGTTTGATTGGCCTTTCACCCCTAACCACAGGTCATCCCCCAGGTTTTCAACCCTGGTGGGTTCGGTCCTCCACGAAGTCTTACCTCCGCTTCAACCTGCCCATGGCTAGATCACTCCGCTTCGGGTCTAGAGCGTGCAACTCAATCGCCCTATTCGGACTCGCTTTCGCTACGGCTTCCCCACACGGGTTAACCTCGCTACACACCGCTAACTCGCAGGCTCATTCTTCAAAAGGCACGCAGTCACGACTGCATGTGCAAGCACATACAGCGACGCTCCCACGGCTTGTAGGCACACGGTTTCAGGTACTATTTCACTCCGCTCCCGCGGTACTTTTCACCATTCCCTCACGGTACTATCCGCTATCGGTCACCAGGGAATATTTAGGCTTAACGGGTGGTCCCGCCAGATTCACACGGGATTTCTCGGGCCCCGTGCTACTTGGGTGTCTCTTAAACGAGCCGTTAATGTTTCAGCTACGGGGGTCTTACCCTCTACGCCGGACCTTTCGC
>CBRG010000485.1 GCA_000470535.1 Streptomyces sp. AW19M42 | reverse complement strand
CGCTGCCCGCCGAGCCGGTGCCCAGGAACCCCTCGGCTCCCTTGGGGACGGTGTGCAGCCGGGCCAGGTAGTCGTGGTACATGACGCCCGCGAAGACTCCGGTGCGCCCGCCGCGCAGCGCGGTGGGGTCGATGCCCGCGGACTCGACGGCCTCCCAGGACGTCTCCAACAGGAGCCGCTGCTGCGGGTCCATGACCAGCGCCTCACGCGGTGAGATCCCGAAGAAGGCCGCGTCGAACTCCGCGGCTTCGTGCAGGAACCCGCCCTCCCGCACATAGCTCGCACCGCCGGTGTCCGGGTCGGCGTCGTAGAGCCGCTCCAGGTCCCAGCCGCGGTCCACGGGGAACGGGGTGACGCCGTCGCTGCCGGTGCTCACCAGGTCCCACAGGTCGTCGGCGCTGCGGACGCCGCCGGGGTAGCGGCAGGCCATGCCGACGATGACGATCGGGTCGTCGGTGTCCGGGCCCCGGGTCCGTGCGGGGGCGGCGGGGACGCGTTCGGGGCGCTGCGCCCCGAACAGCCGCTCCAGGACATGGCGGGCGACGGCGTCGGCGGTCGGGTGGTCGAACACGAGGGTGGCGGAGAGCCGCAGCCCGGTCGCGGCGTTGAGGTGGTTGCGCAGTTCGACCGCGGTGAGCGAGTCGAAACCCAGCTCGTGGAACGGCTGGTCGGGTGCGACGTCGTGCGCCGAGCCGTGGCCGAGCACGGTGGCCGCCCGGTCCTGGACCAGTTCGCGCAGGGCGGCGAGCCGCTCCTCCGCGGGGAGCGGGGCGAGCCGGTCGGACAGCGCGTCCGCCGTCACCGTGTCGGCGGCGGCCGCGCGTCGCCGCGGGGGGCGGACCAGACCGCGGAAGACCGGTGGCAGGTGCTCGGCGGACTCGCGCAGCACGGCGAGGTCGAGGCGGACGGGGAGCACCGCCGCGTGTCCGGTGGCGGCCGCGAGGTCGAAGAGGGCGGTGCCGTCGGCGGTGGACAGCGGCACCACACCGCCGCGTGCCATGCGCCGCCGGTCGGTGTCGCCCAACTCGCCGGTCATCTCGCCCGAGCCGTCCCACAGGCCCCAGCCCAGGGAGAGCCCGGGAAGCCCCTCGGCGCGGCGCCGCTGGGCGAGCGCGTCGAGGAAGGCGTTGGCCGCGGCGTAGTTGCCCTGCCCGGGTGCGCCGAGTGCGGCCGAGACCGAGGAGAACAGGACGAACGCCGACAGGGGTGCGTCGCGGGTCAGTTCGTGCAGCTGGAGCGCGGCGTCCACCTTGGGGCGCAGCACCCGCGCCACCTGTTCCGGGGTCAGGGACATCACCGTCGCGTCCGCGAGCACACCGGCGGTGTGCACGACGCCGGTCAGCGGGTGTTCGACGGAGACGCTGCCGAGGGCGGCGGCGAGGGCCTCCCGGTCCGCCACATCGCAGGCGAGGAGGCTGACGTCGGCTCCGAGTGCGGTGAGTTCCGCGATCAGCTCGGCGGCCCCGGGTGCGTCCGGGCCGCGACGGCTGAGGAGCAGGAGGCGGCGTATGCCGTGGGTGGTGACGAGGTGACGGGAGATCACGCCGCCGAGTTCGCCGGTGGCGCCGGTGACGAGCACGGTGCCGTCGGTGTTCCAGTCGGGGGCCTCGGCCGTCGGCGGTGCGACGGCCAGGCGGCAGGCGAACAGTTCGCCGTCGCGGACGACGAGCTGCGGCTCAGAGGAGCCGTACGCGATATCGGCGTCGGCGGTCGGCCCACCCTGTACGTCGATGAGTTGGAACCGTCCCGGGTGTTCGGACTGGGCCGACCGCACGAGGCCCCAGACGGCCGCGCCCGGCAGATCCCGTACGTTCCCCTCGGGCCGGACCGCCACCGCTCCGTCGCAGACGAAGACCAGTCGGCTCGCCTCGAAGCGCTCGTCCGCGAGCCAGTCCTGGAGGAGGGCGAGGGCGCGCAGGACGGCCTCGTGGGTGCTGTCGGCCGGTCCGGCGCCGGAAGCCGTGGCCGTGCTGGTCGCCCTGGCTATGACCACGTCGGGTACGGGGTGACCGGCGTCGATCGCCGTACGCAGTGCCGTCAGGTCGCGGTACGCGGCTGGGCGCGCGTCCTCGCCCAGGAGCACCGGTCCGGGTCCCGTCGGCGCGTCCGGTACCGCGATGCGCGTCCAGTCCAGTCGGAACAGGGCGTCCTGCGGGGCGGTGTCCACCGAGCCGGCCACGCCGGAGCCCTCGGAGTCGCGGGCGTCCACGGCGTCCACGGTCATCGGCCGGAGCGTCAGGGAGGCCACCTCCGCGACGGGCCGGCCCAGGACGTCGGCAACCTGGACGGCGACGCTGTCCGGTCCGCTCTGCGTCAGGCGCGCTCGCAGCGCACCGGCTCCCTCCGCGTGCAGGGCCACCCCGCTCCACGAGAACGGCAACCGCCCGGGGCCCCCGCTCCCGGCCGCGTCGGCGCTGCTGGATGCGGTGGCACCGGATGCGGTGGCACCGGATGCGGTGGCGCCGGATGCGGTGGCACCGGATGCGGTGGGGCCGAGCGCCATCGCGTGGAGTACCGAGTCCAGGACGGCGGGGTGCAGCGGGTAGGTGTCGGCGCCCGACGGCTGAGCGGGGTCGGCGAGCAGGGTCTCGACGAAGAGCTCGTCCCCCCGCCGCCACGCCCGGCGCAGCCCGCGGAAGACGGGACCGTACTGAAGCCCCAGCGCGGCCAGGGCCTCGTAGAGCCCGGCCGTTTCCACTTCCCGCGCACCGTCCGGGGGCCACTGGGCGAGGTCGTACGACGGTTCCTCGTCCTGGGCGGGGGCGAGCAGGCCGGTGGCGTGACGGGTCCACCGGTCGGCCGGTTCGCCGTCCTGCCGCGACGACACCTGTACGGAGCGGCAGCCGGCGGCGTCCCCCGGGCCGACCAGCAGCTGCACATGGACGACGCCGCTCTCCGGGATCACCAGGGGAGCTGTCAGGGTCAGCTCCTCGACCTTTTCGCAGCCCACCCGCGACCCGGCGCACAGGGCGAGGTCGAGAAGCCCGGTGCCGGGGAACACGATCCGGCCGGCCACCTGATGGTCCGCGAGCCAAGGGTGCGACTGCGCCGAGAGCCCACCGAGGAACAGCACGTCCCCGGAGTCCGCCAGGCTGATCATGGCCTGGAGCAGCGGGTGCCCGGCCCCGGCGGAGCCGAGCGGTCGCGGTCCTGCGGTGAGACGGGCGGTCGGCCAGTAGCGCTGGTGCTGGAAGGCGTAGGTGGGCAGGTCGACGGTACGGGCGCCGGTCGGCGCGTAGAAGGCCGCCCAGTCGACGTCAGCACCGTCTGCCCAGAGCCGGGCCAGTGCCGTGACGGCGGTGGAGGGCTCGGACTGCTTACGGTTCAGCGCCGCCACGGCGAGGGATTCGCCGTCGTACGTCTCCTCGACGGCACCGATCAGCGTGGCGTCGGGGCCCAGCTCCAGGAACCGGGTCACGCCGGAGGACTTCAGGTGGGTGACCGCGTCGGCGAAACGGACCGTGCCGCGGACCTGGTCCACCCAGTACGACGCGGTGAACTGGTCTATCAGCTCGCCGGTCAGCGTCGAGACGACGGGTATCTCGGGACTGCGCATCTCCAGCGCGTCCGCCGCCGCCCGGAACTCGTCCAGCATCGGGTCCATCAGCACCGAGTGGAACGCGTGACTGACCTCCAGCCACCGCCCCTGACGATCAGCAAGACCACCCG
>CBRG010000484.1 GCA_000470535.1 Streptomyces sp. AW19M42 | reverse complement strand
GCCGGGCCCGGACGGCGGGGCCGTGCGCGGCCCGGTCGTACGCGGCGATGAGGTCAGCGTCGCCGCTGTGCGCGAGGGCGTACAGCTCGGCCTCCGGCCCGTCCGGGGCGAGCAGCCGCCCGGCCAGGGCGCCGAACGCGTGGCCGAGCACCCCCGGCTCCACCGGCTCCGCGCCCGGCCGCAGCGCGCGGACCCGCTGGGCCCACTCCGGCTCCGCCGTCCCGGAACGCAGCTCGCGGGCGAAGTCCAGCAGCAGCAGGGCCCCGCGCTCCCGGCCCGGGATCTCCTGCGGGAAGCCGCGCAGCAGGTCGTGGGCGAGCTGGGGCGCCTCCTCCTCGTCGGCGGGGGCGTTCAGCGCGGCGGCGACCAGGTGCGACCAGGTGCCGGCCGTCCGGTGGGCGTCAGAGGTCGCGGCCTCCAGCAGCAGCCGGGCCTCGGCCACCGTCGGAGCGCCCTCCTCCCACACCAGGCCCACCGCCGTCCGCAGCACGAGTGGCTCCGCGAACGGTGACATCCCGGCGGCCCGCAGCACCCGCTGCACCGCGCCCACCCGGTCGTCGCCGCAGCCCGCCTTTGCCTCGGGTGCCTCCGCGCACATCCGCAGGTGCGGCAGCAGCTGCGTACCGGTGAACGGCAGCGCCACCCGGCCCAGCAGCCGTTCCGCCCCGGCGGGGTCCTTCGGCGCGATCCGGTCCAGCGCGCCGAGCAGCGCCGTACGCACGTCGAACTGCTCGTCCATCAGCTCCAGCAGCGCGGGCGCCCAGCCGGGGGAGTCCGGCGCGTCCGCGTCCCGGGTGTCCGCGAGGAGGGCGGACGCCAGCCGCCGTACGACACCGGGCAGCAGCTCCGCGCAGTCCACGCCGAGCAGCCGGGCCACCCGGAGCAGCTGCACGGTGCGGGCCACGTCAAGACCGGCCCCCGGGCCGCTCAGTTCGGTGACGATCTCCGGGCCGAGCACCGTGGCGACGGCCTCGCCCTGCGGACCGCTGAACGCCGTGCGGCCCGGCAGCTCCACCGAGCCGTTCCCGCCCCGTACCGCCTCCGTCACCAGCATCGCGGCCAGCGGGGCCGTGGTCGTCGTGGGGGAGCGGCCGTCCAGCGCGGCGAACAGCCGCCCCGCCGCGTCGAACTCGGCCCCGGTGCGGTCGTCGACACCCGCCGAGGTCAGCGCGTCGACGAGCTGCCGGGTGCGCTTCGCGTCCAGCGCGTAGGGCCGCTCGGCGGCCCAGCCGGCGGCTGCGGCACGCCCGCACGGGCCCAGCGCGATGCCCGCACACAGGGCCGTCACCGCGACAGGGCCGGCGGCGAACGGCTCACCGGGCAGCTCGGCCGCCTCCCGGAACAGCTCCGGTGTACGGCTCCGCCAGATCCGGGCCGCGGTCTCGGCCCAGGCGTCGCCCACCGTCCCCTCCGGGCGCGGGCCGGTGCAGGTGTGCACCCGGAAGCCGGGCCCCGACAGCTCGTGCGCGTCCTGCGGCAGCACGCCGACGACGCGCTGCGGGGCGCGCTGCGGGTGGCGGGTGTACGTGGTGAAGGTCAGCCGCTCGGCGCTCGAAGGCGGCAGGACGGCGGCGGCCAGCGCGATCCACCGGGCCACGTCCGCGCTCTGCCGCTCGACGAGCACGACCTTCACGGACTCGGCGGTCTCGGCGGACTCTGCGGGCTCGCTCAGCCGGCGCAGATCGGCCAGCACGCCCGCGAGCCAGGGGCCGCGCGAGACGGCGAAGTCGTTGAGCCCCTCACGGTCACCGGTGCGGCCCGTCGCGACGGACAGGGCGGTGACCGGGTCGACCGCGGGCACCCGGTCCGGGGTCGCGGCGGACCAGCGGGCGGAGCGGCAGGCGGTGATCGGGAGCATCCCGCCCGGCAGCGGGGTACCGGCGGGGAGGTGGACCGCATGGGCGTGGAAGCGCAGCGAGGACAGCCGCGGGGTGCGCACCGGCACGGTCCGGGCCAGCAGATGGCTGCCGTCGGACAGCGCGCTGAAGCTGAACGACTCGGGCAGCGCGCGCAGCGCGTTCTCGGTGACCTGGCGGGCGGTGCCGGCCGGCGGCTCGTACGCCAGAAGCGGACCGGCCTCGGTGAGCGCCGCCGCGGGTACCGCCGCGTCAACCGCCGTGAAACGGGCGGGTATCTCCGCGTCCTCGCCGCTCTCGGGTCCGTCCCCGGCCGTTGCGGAGGTGTAGTGCAACTGCGCGAGGCTCATGCGTCGGCTCTCTTCGTCCCTGCCATGAAGGTCCCCTGCCACCCGCACCCGCCGTCCGTGGTGGCAGAGCCGACCCGGCAGAGCGACGACCCCGGCGGGGAGAGTTCCGCAGTCGCTGGGGCGACGCTATCAAGTACCCGCGTGCGCTTGCGGCGAGAAGCCGGGGCGGGGGCGGGCGTCCCGGCCGGCGACGGCCTTCACCGCCGCCGACCGGGACGAGCGCCCGCCGTACCTGAGGGCCGGTCACCCGGCCCGCGGGCGGACTCTCAGCCCTGAACGGCGTAGCCGACGAACCGGGTCCAGGCGGTGGGGGCGAGGGCGAGCTGCGGGCCCTCGTGCACCTTGGAGTCGCGGATGTGGACGGTGGTGGGGCAGGTGGCCACCTCAACGCAGGAGTCGCCCTGTGATCCGCTGTAGCTGGACTTGTGCCAGGACAGGGCGACCTCGACGCAGCTGTCGCCGTCGCCGCCGCTGTAGCTGCTCTTGAACCAGGCCAGTTCGGTGGTGCTGCTCATAACGCTCCTCGCATCTGCCGCAGCAGGCTCAAGGAGTCTTCCGGGGTAAGAGCCTGCGAGCGCATCTTGGCATACCGTTGGTGCAGAAGGCTGACCACCTTCGGACCGGAGATGAGCTGGCCGGTGTCCTGGCCCTCCGAGTATGCAAACCATCGATTCTCGGGCGTTTCTAGGAGTTGGAGCGGTCCGTCCAACCCTGCGTGTGTCGGCTGCCTGAGCGGCATGATCTGCAGCTCGACGTTCCAGTGGCGCTCGGCAGTTTCGATCACATGGTCGAGTAACTCCCGTGTGACGTCCACGCCGCCAGTCTGACGTTCCAGTACTGCTTGTTCGATGATGAAGCTGAATGCTCTGGGTGGCCTACGCTTCGTTGAGAGCAATTCCTGACGCGACAGGCGCGCGCTGATTCTCTCGTTTATCTCGTCTTCATTCGGCGGGGGCGGAACACTCAAGTAGATGGCACGCGCATACGCCTCGGTCTGCAACAACCCGGGGACCACGCGGCCCTCGTACGTGTACAGCGCGATCGCCTCCTGTTCCAGCTGCGCCCACTGGCGGAACCAGTTCGCCAGTCCCGGCCGCCGCGACAGGTGCTTCGCCGCCGCCTTCAGCACCCCCAGGCCGTCGAGCACCGACTCTGCCCGCTCCACGAAGAGCGGCGGCGGAAACCTGCGGCCCTGCTCGATCGAGGCGACCATCGGCACCGAGTACCGCACCATCGGGGCGAACAGCTCCTGGGTGAGCCCGGCCCGTCTGCGCAGGACCTTGAGTACCTCCCCGAACGACTTGAGGCTCTCCGAGTACTCGGGTTCGTCGGTCATGCGCGGCCGCCTTTCGCGTGCTGTCCCCGATCCGCAACCCGCCCATGGTCACGCATCGTGACCCATACTGTCCACGCTCCGTACCCGTACGCTGACCGAGCGTACGGGTTCCGTAACTGGTCGCCGGGGCCCCCGCCGAGCAGGCTGACCCGCATGGAAGCACCCGTCACCCCCCACCCGCCGCGCACCGAGAAGCTGTTCGTGCAGCGGTTCAGCTCCACACCACGAGGGGCGCGG
>CBRG010000483.1 GCA_000470535.1 Streptomyces sp. AW19M42 | reverse complement strand
GTCCGCGTCACCACCAACGACAGCCAACCCCCGGCCTGACCTCGGTACGGTCCCGCCGGGCGGCTGCCCGGCGGGGCCGCGCGGGCCCTACGCCCCCCGGTACGTCTCCAGGAGCCGCAGCCAGATCTCGCTGATCGTCGGGTAGGCCGGGACCGCGTGCCAGAGCCGCTCGATGGGGACCTCCGCCGCGACCGCGACCGTCGCCGAATGCAGCAGCTCGCCGGTGCCCGGCCCCACGAAGGTGACCCCGAGCAGGATCTCCCGGTCGAGGTCGACGATCATGCGGGCGCGGCCCCGGTAGCCGTCCGCGTACAGCCCGGCGCCCGCCACCGCGCCGAGGTCGTGATCGACGGCCCTGACCCGGTGGCCCGCCTGCTCCGCCTCTGCCAGGGTGAGGCCGACCGAGGCGACCTCCGGGTCGGTGAAGACGACCTGGGGAACGGCGGCGTGATCGGCGGTGGCCGCGTGGGCGCCCCACCGGTCGGTCTCCAGCAGCGGGACGCCCTGGGCGCGGGCTGCGATCGCCGCTCCGGCGATCCGGGCCTGGTACTTGCCCTGGTGGGTCAGGAGCGCGCGGTGGTTGACGTCACCGACGGCGTAGAGCCAGCCGGTGCCCTCCACCCGGCAGCTGTCGTCCACGCCGAGCCAGGAACCGGGCTTCAGGTGCACCGTCTCCAGCCCCAGGTCGTCGGTGCGCGCGGCGCGGCCGGTGGCGAAGAGGATCTCGTCGGCCTCGACGCTCTCACCGTTGTCGAGCTCGACGGTGACCGGTCCGTCCGGGGCCGGGCGCCGTACGGCGGTGGCCGAGACTCCGAACCGGACATCGGCCCCGGCAGCGGTCAGCGCCTCTGCCACGAGCTCACCGGCGAACGGCTCCATCCGGGGCAGCAGCCCCGCACCGCGGACGAGCATGGTGACCTCTGCGCCCAGGGCGCCCCACACCGTGGCCATCTCCACACCGACGACGCCCCCGCCGACGACCACGAGCCGTCCGGGCACCTCCTTGGCGCTCGTCGCCTCTCGGCTCGTCCAGGGGCGGGCATCCGCGATTCCGGGCAGGTCGGGCACCACGGCCCGGCTGCCGGTGCAGACGGCGACGGCGTGCCGGGCGGTGAGCCGGTGCTCCGTGCCGTCGGGCGCCGTGACGGAGACCGCCTTCGTGCCGGTCAGCCGGCCGATGCCCCGGAAGATGTCCGCGCCGATGCCCTCCAGCCAGGCCACCTGGCCGTCGTCCTTCCAGTGGGAGGCGTAGTCGTCACGATGGGCGAGGACGGCGGCGACGTCGAGCGGGCCCTGCACGGATCCGCTGAGCCCGCGAACGCGGCGGGCCTCCGCGCGGGCGACGACCGGGCGCAGCAGGGCCTTGCTCGGCATACAGGCCCAGTACGAACACTCACCGCCGATGAGCTCGGACTCCACGATCGCGGCGCTCAGACCGGCGGCTCTGGCCCGGTCCGCCACGTTCTCACCCACCGGACCGGCCCCGATGACCACGACGTCGTACTCGACAGGCTCCACAGCATGTGTCATGAGGCCCATTTTGGTCGTGGGTGTGCGCGGCGGCCACATGGGCAGGCGGAATAGTGCAAGCGAAGGCACCGTTGTCCGGGGACACGTCCGCACGGGCACAGGAAGAGGTAGCAGAGCATGAGCACCGTAGAGCTCACCAAGGAAAACTTCGATCAGATCGTCAGCGAGAACGAGTTCGTCCTGATCGACTTCTGGGCTTCCTGGTGCGGCCCGTGTCGGCAGTTCGCCCCGGTCTACGACTCGGCGTCCGAGCGCCACGCCGATCTGGTCTTCGCCAAGGTCGACACGGAGGCGCAGCAGGAGCTGGCCGCGGCCTTCGAGATCCGGTCGATCCCGACGCTCATGATCGTCCGTGACAACGTGGCGGTCTTCTCGCAGCCGGGCGCACTGCCCGAGGCCGCGCTGGAGGACGTCATCGGTCAGGCCCGGAAGCTGGACATGGACGAGGTCCGCAAGTCCATCGCGGACGAGCAGAAGGAGCAGAAGTAGGCGTCTCGCGGAAGCGCGCGAAGCCCGTCGGGGCCCGGCCGGCCGGGGCGGGGGG
>CBRG010000482.1 GCA_000470535.1 Streptomyces sp. AW19M42 | reverse complement strand
GGGAGCTCGCCAGGGCGGTCGCCGCGCGCCGCCTGGACTCCGGTCAGCTGCGCCGCGCCGCGGACGCGGCGGTGCGCACCGCCGCCCTGGCCGACGGCCCGGTCCGCCCCGAGGACCTGCAGAGCGCCGTGCGGGCGCAGAACGGCGCGGGGCTCGACCGGCTCGCCCGCCGGGTCGAGCCGGGCGTCGGCTGGGACGACCTGGTTCTCCCCCCGCTCACCCACCGGCGGCTGCGCGAACTCGCGCTGCGCGCCCGCCACCGGGAGCAGGTGCTGGGGCAGTGGGGGATGCGGCCCGGCGGCGGCCGGGGGCGTGGCGTGATCGCGCTGTTCGCGGGCGAGTCGGGCACCGGCAAGACCATGTCCGCCGAGGTCGTCGCGGCCGACCTGGGCATGGACCTGTACGTGGTGGACCTGTCCACGGTCGTCGACAAGTACGTCGGGGAGACCGAGAAGAACCTGGAGCGGATCTTCACCGAGGCATCGGCGGTCAACGCCGTCCTGCTCTTCGACGAGGCCGACGCCATCTTCGGCAAGCGCTCCGAGGTGAAGGACGCCCACGACCGGCACGCCAACATCGAGTCGGCGTACCTGCTCCAGCGCATGGAGTCGTTCGACGGGATCGCCGTGCTGACCACCAATCTGCGCGCCAACCTGGACGAGGCGTTCACCCGCCGCCTCGACGTGGTCGCGGACTTCCCGGTGCCCGACTCCGGCCAGCGCCTCGCCCTCTGGGACCGGTGCCTGGGCGACCGGCTGCCCCGGGCCGACGACCTGGACCTCGGGTTCTGCGCGGACCGCTTCGAACTGGCCGGCGGCTCGATCCGGGCCTGCGCGGTGACCGCGGCGTACCTGGCGGCGGAGTCCGGCAGCCCCCTCACCATGCGCCAGGTGGTGACCGCGGTCGTGCAGGAGTACCGCAAGCTCGGACGGCTCGTCCTGGAGGGCGAGTTCGGCCCGTACATGACGGAGGCCGCCGGCGCCTGAGGCGCGTACCGCCTGGCCCGGACGGTCGGCGCGGAGCGTCCCGGAAAGGCAGCGGCCTTGCCCCCGGCCAGGTCCGCGAGTCCCTGTCGCTGTGGCGGCCCAGCAGCGAAGACTCGGCCTGGACACAGGTGACCCGTAAGGACGCGAAGGAGCGAGTATGCCGACGTACCTCACCCCGGGTGTGTACGTGGAGGAGGTGCAGTCCGGTGCCCGACCGATCGAAGGGGTCGGCACCGCCGTCGCCGCGTTCGTGGGGTTTGCCCGGAACGGACCGTTCCACGCACCCACACTGGTTACCTCCTGGGACCAGTACACCCAGCTGTTCGGCGGATTCGCCGAGGGCACCTACCTGCCCCACGCGGTCTACGGGTACTTCGCCAACGGCGGTGGCGCCGCGTACGTGGTCCGGATCGGCGGCCCCGCCGAGGGCGCCTCGCCGGCCGACGGTGACCAGGGGGCGCAGGCCAAGGCCGCGGAGCCGGTCGAGCTCGGCGGCTTCCTGATCGCGGCCAGGCCCGGCGTCACCGGAGTGTCGGTGGAGATCGCCGACGCGGACGGCGAGAACCCGCCGGAGGACCGCTTCAAGGTCCTGGTACGCCAGGGCGACAAGGTCGTGGAGACGTACGAGGCCTCGACCCGCAAGAACGTCAAGGGATACCTCGTCACCCAGACGCGTTCCTCCACCCTGATCGCGGTCACCGAGCAGCGCAACGCCACCCAGAGCAGGCCCGCAGGGCAGACCGTGGCCGTGCCCGACGCCCCGGCCGCGCCCGCCGCGGCCGGCTCCGGCGAGGTGGCGCGCCTCGACGCGTCCGAGTACGTCGGTGACGCCGCCGCCCGTACCGGCTTCGGTGGCCTGGAGGCCATCGACGAGATCACCATGGTCTCGGTGCCCGACCTGATGAGCGCCCACCAGCGCGGCGACATCGACGCGGAGGGCGTACGGACGGTACAGCTCGCCGTGATCGCGCACTGCGAGCAGATGGGCGACCGGGTGGCCATCCTGGACACCCCGCCCGGACTCTCCGCCCAGCAGGTGCGCACCTGGCGCAACGACGAGGCGGGCTACGACTCCCGGTACGCGACCCTCTACTACCCGTGGGTGCGGGTCTTCGACCCGGCCGCCGGTCGCAACACCACCGTCCCGCCCAGCGGTCACATCGCCGGTGTGTGGGCGCGCAGCGACGCCGAGCGCGGCGTGCACAAGGCGCCCGCCAACGAGGTGATCCGCGGCGCCGTGGATCTGGAGCTCCGGCTCAGCAAGGGCGAGCAGGACCTGCTGAACCCGATCGGCGTGAACTGCGTGCGCGCCTTCTCCGGCCGGGGCGTCCGGGTGTGGGGCGCCCGCACCCTCTCCTCCGACCCGGCATGGCGCTACCTGAACGTGCGCCGACTGTTCAACTACCTGGAGGAGTCAATCCTCCTGGGCACCCAGTGGGTGGTCTTCGAGCCGAACGACGACCGGTTGTGGTCGAGCATCCGGCGCAACGTCACCGCGTTCCTCACCGAGGAGTGGCGAAGGGGCGCGCTGTTCGGCCGCACCGCCGAAGAGGCGTTCTATGTGCGGTGCGACCGCGACAACAACCCGCAGGAGTCCATCGACCAGGGCCGGGTCATCTGTGAGATCGGCGTCTCGCCGGTCAAGCCCGCGGAGTTCGTGGTGTTCCGGCTGGCCCAGTTCTCCGACACCACCAGCCTCATCGACGAATGACCCGCGGGTCAGCAAAGAAAGGTGACAGACAGTCATGGCAGAGGGCGATGCTCTTTCCACCCACGTCTTCGGCGTGCAGCTCGGCGGCTATCTGGTCGAGTCGATTCAGGAGATCAGCGGGCTGACCGTCGAGGAGGAGGTCGTCGAGGTCCGTCAGGTCAGTGCGGAGGGCAAGCAGATCATCCGCAAGCAGCCCGGCGCCCGGCAGGCCGGCGAGGTCACGATCACCCGTGGACTCGACCAGAGCAGTGAGTTCACCTCGTGGATCAAGGAGACCCTGAACAAGGGTGCCGTGGACGCCGCACGGCAGAACCTCACCATCGAGATCAAGGACTCCGAGGGCAGCACGGTCCGGCGCATCCAGCTGATGCAGGGCTGGGCCTCGAAGTGGGAGGGCCCGTCGCTCAAGGCGGGCGAGTCCGCCGCGGCCACCGAGTCCGTCACGATCGTCTTCGAGGAGATCGTCGTCGAATGAGGCGTCGTACGGTGTCCGCGGGCAACCTGGAGGAGATCCTCCAGGCGACGGAGCCCGCCCAGGTGCCGGAGCAGGCGGCGGCCGCCCCCGCCCCCGCCCCGGCGCCCCGGGAGGACCACAGACTGCGCACCGAGTTCGAGTTCGAGCTCCCACGCGGGTACGTGGACGAGGCGGGCACGGTGCACCGGCACGGCTCGATGCGCCTGGCGACCGCCCGTGACGAGCTGCGGCCCCAGATCGACCTGCGGGTCAAGGAGAACCCGGCGTACCTGAGCGTGGTGCTGCTCAGCCAGGTGATCACCCGGCTCGGCGCGATCACCGATGTGCACGCCGGGGTGGTGGAGCGGATGTACGCCACCGACGTGGCGTTTCTCCAGGACTTCTACCGGCGCGTGAACAGCGAGGGCCACACGCGGGCGGCGGTGACGTGCCCGCACTGCGAGGGCGGCTTCGAGGTCGACCTCTCGGGTGGGCGCCTGGGGGAATCGTGACGTACGCCCTTCCCCGGCTCCGGGAGGAGATCGCGTACATCGCCTACCACTTCCACTGGCAACGCGAGGAGATCCTCGACCTGACGCACGGCGAGCGCCAGGAGTGGGTATCCGAGATAGCCCGTATCAACACCCGTGTGAACGAAGGCGGTTGAGCGCATGGCATGGCGGGACAGGCTGCGCCGCCGGAGTGCCGGACCCGACACCGCGGACCGCCCCAGGCGTACGGGGCGCGCCGGCCCGTCCGGCGACGGCCGGGACCTGAGCGCATCCGGCGGTCCGGCTCCCTCCGTGCCCGGCGACTGGGACGGCGGCTGGCGCCGCACCGCACCGCCGCAGCTGACCGTGGCCCGCACCCCGCTCGGCGTCAGCGACGGCCTCGCCTTCCGTGCGGGCCTCGCGGCCTGGCAGAACCCGTCGTTCGACGCCGGACTCGGCCACGCCCTGCTGCCCACCGCCCCGACAGGCCTGGTGCACGGCGTCACGCCACCCGCCGCCCCGCAGCCCACCCGCACCGGCCGGGGCCCATTGCTCCTCCGCGCCCTGCGCACGCAGGAGCCGAACGGCCCGGAAAGAGTCACGCCCCAAGCCGCTGCCCCGAACCCGGGAAGCGCGGACGTCGGAACGCGAGTGCCGACCGGCCGGACACCACAGGTCTCGCGCCGGACGCGTCCGGGGGTGGCATCGAGCACCGGGACGGCAACGGTGGGCACGGGCTCCGGCCCGTCGCCTGCTGCGGACCGTCCCGGCAGCAACATCCGGACGAGTCAACGTCGTTCGGGTTCGGGCGACACATCCCGCACCCGTGGCATCACGTCCACGGATTCCCCCGCCACGCTCCTTCCGCCGCACCCCTCTGTCCAGCGGGCAGCGGACCCGGCGACCGGCCCGGTCGTGACCCCGACGGACACCGGCACCCGCCGAGTGGCGTCCGCTCCGCACATCCCGCTGGTACGGCGCGTGTCGGTGGTCCCGGGCACAGCCACCGATGCCGCCCCGGCCCGGCCCGCGACAGGCGGACGTGTCTCGCGGGCACCGTCCGGCGCCGTCGAACCGGCCCGGGCGCACGCGTCCCGGCCGACCGCCGGTTCCGGCGCCCGTACGTCATCCGGACCCGCCGTCCAGCGCTCCACGACCGGGGCGCCGGGGCCACAGCCCGAGCGGGGAGGCGGACAGCCGGAGGCATCCAGCGCCCCGGAGGCATCCCGCGCCCCTAGGGCCGAGGTGCCCCGCGAGGTCGTACGAGCCCGCCCCGTCGGGCCGTTGCCGATCCTCGCCCGGCGTCCGGCCGGACCCGTGCGCCGGCTTTTGGCCCTGCGCCCCGCCACCGTTCGGGCCCCCGATGACCGGGCCACCACAGACGCACCAGGGCCCGACTCCACCGCACCCGCGCCGACAGGCTCCGCGCCGCGCCCGGCGGCGCCCGTACAGCGAGCCGCCAGTCGCGCGCCCCTCGGCGCACCGATCAGTGAACTTCCCTCCACGGCAACGCCGTTGGCGGCGGATGCCAAGGCTGTCTTGCCGGCAGCACGTACCGCATCCGCGCCCGGTCCGGCGCTTCCCGTGGTCGAGCACCACATGGAGACCACGGCCGGTTCACCGGCCCCCGGCACTCCGAGCGCCCCCGCGAAGAGCGCGGAGGCTCCGGACCGGACGACTTCGGGCCGGACGACTCCGGACCGGACGCCTTCGGGCCCTCGCCCCGGGGCCCGTGCGCGTGGCGGACTGGGCGCGCCGTTGTCCGAGCTGCCGCCCACCGCGGGCCTGCCGGGCGCCACCGGGCCCGGTGCCCGTACTCCCCGTACAGCTCCAGGCCCCGACATCCAGCGTGCGCCGGCCCGCCAGGAGCGACGGTCCGGCGCAACTCCCGCGCAGCCCACGACCGATGGGAACCGGACACACGCACAGGACGCGCCGCTGCTGGGCGCAAGAGAAGGCGGGCGCGAAGGAGCCGCGGGCATGGTGGGCACCGGCTCCGCAGCCGCAGGGGATACGCGGCGCCCCGAAACGCCCCCGGGTGATTCCGGCTCCGGCACGTCGGGCTCCGGCGGCCCCGCCGCTCCGGGCCCGGTCGTCGTCGCTCGTGCCCCTGCGTCAGGTACCGCAAGCACTGCGGGCAGCACAGATGCCGGCGGCATCGTGAGAACCACAAGCACCACAAGCACCACAAGCACGTCAGGCATCGCGAGCGCCGCACATACCAGAGGCACCAGAGGCACCACAGGCGCCCCGACCATGAGCACCGTCGGCACGCGCCCCTTCACCGTGACCCGCGCCGGAGCACACGCCGCCCCGGCGGCGCCACCCCGTACCCTCTCTCTGCTCGCCGCGCGTCCGCTCAGCCTGAACACCCGGGCCCCGGACGGCGTGGCAGCCTCCGCGGCCCCCCGCCCCGGCAG
>CBRG010000481.1 GCA_000470535.1 Streptomyces sp. AW19M42 | reverse complement strand
GGCCACCAGTGCGGCGTCCTCGTGTGCGTCGGCCAGGCCGAGTGCCGCGTCGAACAGCGCCGCGCCCTGCGCCGCTGTGAGCGGGCGCGCGCTGTCGGCGGCGAGCCGGCGGCGGTCGGCCGCGGCCAGGTCGGCGGCCAGCCCCGGACCGTTGTCCGGCTGCTCCCACAGGCCCCACGCCACCGACACACCCGGCAGTCCCCGCTCGCGGCGCTGCTGCATCAGTGCGTCCAGGAACGCGTTGGCCGCCGCGTAGTTGGCCTGCCCGGCCCCGCCGAGGACCCCGGCCAGGGAGGAGAACGTGACAAACGCGGCGGGCTCGTCACCCCGGGCGAGAACCAGCTCGGCCAGGTGCACGGCGGCGTCGGCCTTGGGAGCCAGCGCCGTGGCCAGCTGGTGCGGGGTGAGCGACGTGATCACACCGTCGTCCAGCACGCCCGCGGCGTGGATCACCGCCGTCAGGGGCCGTTCCAGGTTCGCCAGCAGTGCGGCGAGGGCGGCGCGGTCGGCCACATCACAGGCGACGGCCGTCACCTGGGCGCCCCGCGCGGCCAGTTCCCCGGGCAGCTCGCCCGCGTCGCCGCGGCGGCCGGCCAGCACCAAGTGCCGGACGCCGTGTTCCGCGACCAGGTGCCGGGCGATGACCTGGCCGATCATGCCCGTGCCGCCGGTGATCAGCACCACGCCCTCGGGGTCGAGCGCCGGCGGTGGCGGAGTGGCGGCCCCCGCCACGGCCCGGGTCAGCCGGGGGGTGAGCACCGTGCCCGCCCGCACGGCGAACTGCTCCTCTTCTGGCCCGGCCGATTCCATGGCCGCGGCCAGGATCCGCCGGGCCTCCCGCGATTCCCGCGACTCCTGCGCGGGGTCGGTGTCGAAGTCGGCCAGCACGATCCGGCCCGGGTGCTCCGACTGCGCCGAGCGGGCCAGCCCCCACACCGCCGCGTGCACCGCGTCGGTCACCTGGCCGACGCCCGTGCCGACCGCCGCGCCCCGGGTGGCGAGTACCAGCCGTGCCGAGGACAGGCTCTCCTGCGCCAGCCAGTCCTGGATCAGCCGCAGGGCCTCGCCGGTGGCGCGGTGCACGGCCTCGGCCGTCGGCAGCCGCGACGTGTCCGTGTACGGCACCAGCACCTGGTCCGGTACGGCGTCGCCCGCGGCCACCGCCGCGGCCAGCGCCGCCACGTCCGGATGGGTTCCGCCGCGGTCCCCGCGCCCCAGCACGGCCCAGCGGTGGCGGCCCGTGCCCGGGTCCGCGACCGGCAGCGGGGCCCACGCAACCCGCAGCAGGGCCTCGCGGGCGATGCCCGCCCGAGCGGTGCGCGGTTCCGCCGGGCGGGTTTCGAGCGCTCCGATCGTCACCACGGGCCGCCCGGACTCGTCGGTCGCCCGGAGGGCCACCTCGCCGTCGGCGCCCCGGCTCAGCCGTACCCGGAGCATAGAGGCGCCTGCCATGTGCAGCCGCACCCCGCTCCAGCTGAACGGCAGCCGCAGCTGCCCGGTGCTCGCCTCGATGACATCCGGGTGGAGACAGGCGTCCAGCAGCGCCGGATGGATTCCGAAGCCCTTGTCGCCGCCGGTTCCGGCCGGCAGCCCGACCTCGGCGAACACCTCGGTCCCGCGCCTCCACAGGGCGCGCAGCCCCTGGAACGCCGGGCCGTAGCCGAGACCGCCGTCCGCCAGCCGCTCATAGACGCCGTCCAGTTCGACGGGTTCGGCGCCCGCGGGCGGCCAGGCGGCCGCGCCCTGCGGTCCGTACGGACCGGTGGCGGGAGCGGCGTCATCAGAGGTGAGGAACCCGGTGGCGTGCCGGGTCCACGCCTGGTGCCCCCCGTCGTCGGCGGCCCCGGCCTCGCAGGAGTGGACGGCGACCGGACGGCGCCCTATCGCGTCCGGTTCTCCCACCCGGACCTGGACCCGCACCTCGCCGGTCTCGGACTCCGGGAGCACGAGCGGTGTCTCGATGACGAGTTCGTCCAGCACGTCCGTGCCGGCCTCGTCGCCGGCACGCAGCGCCAGTTCCACGAATCCGGTGCCGGGGAACAGGACGGCGCCCGCCACCACGTGGTCGGAGAGCCATGGCTGGGACCGGGTCGAGAGCATCCCGGTCAGGAGCACGCCGTCGCTGTCCGCGAGACGCACGACGGCGCCGAGCAGCGGGTGGGCCGCCGTCCGCTGGCCCCACGCGGCCGGGTCGCCGGACGAGGGGCCCGCGTCCAGCCAGTACCGCCGCCGCTGGAAGGGATAGGTGGGCAGGTCCACGGCCCGGGGCCGGAGCCCCTGGAACGCGGCTGTCCACTCGACGGCGACGCCCCGGACCCAGGCCTCCGCGACGCTGGTCAGGAAGCGGTCCCGGCCCCCGTTGTCCCGCCGCAGCGAGCCGGTCACCACAGCCGCGTCCTGCGCCACGTCCGTGACGGCGGCCGTCAGCACCGGATGCGAGGAGACCTCGACGAACGCGGTGTGCCCTTGGCCGGCCAGGGTCCGTACGGCGTCGGAGAACCGCACCGGCTGCCGCAGGTTCCTCAGCCAGTACGCGGAGTCCATGGTCAGCGGGTCTGCCGGCCGGCCGGTCACCGACGAGACCACCGGGACCCGGCCCGCCCCGGGCACGATCCCGGCGAGGTCGGCCGTCAGCCGCTCTGCCAGTACGTCCATCGCCGGGGAGTGGGAGGCGTAGTCGACCGCGATCCGCCGCGCCCGTACACCCCGCTCTTCGCACCGCGCGAGCAGCGCCTCCACAGCGGCCACCTCACCGGAGACGACCACCTGGGACGGGCCGTTGACCGCGGCCACCGACACGCCCTCCACCAGCAGCTCCTCCACCCGCTCGACGGGCAGCGTCACCGAGGCCATGGCTCCGGGCCCGGCCAGTTCCGCTATCGCCCGGCTGCGCAGGCACACCACCCGGGCCGCGTCACGCAGCGACAGCACTCCGGCCACACAGGCGGCGGCGATCTCCCCCTGGGAGTGGCCCACGACCGCGGCCGGCTCCACTCCGAAGGACCGCCACAGCTCGGCCAGCGACACCATCACCGCGAACGACGCCGGCTGGACCACGTCGACCCGCTCCAGCGGCGGCGCACCGTGGGCGCCGTGGAGGACGTCGGTCAGCGACCAGTCCACGAACTCCGACAGCGCGCTCTCGCACTCGGCCAGCCGTGCCGCGAACACCGGGAAGTCCTGGGCCAGTTCCACGCCCATGCCCGCCCATTGCGCGCCCTGTCCCGGAAAGAGGAACACCGGCTTGCCGTTCCTGAGGGTCTCCGCCACCGCTCCGGTGACGACCCCGTCCGCACGTTCACCGCGGTCCAGTGCTGTCAGACCGGCACCGAAGTCCCCGATCAGCACAGCCCGGTGCTCGAACCTCGCCCGGCCGGTCACCAGCGACCAGCCCACGTCCGCCGCGTCGCTCCCGCCGGTGGCGGCCCGCGGCGAGAGCGCCGCCGCCTGGTCGCGCAGTGCCGCTGCGGTGCGGCCCGACAGCACCCACGGCACCGCGGGCGCCGGCGAGTCCGTTCCGGTCCTCCGGGCGGCCGGATCGGCGGCGGGCTCCTCGGGCGGCGCCTGTTCCAGGATCAGGTGCGCGTTGGTGCCACTCGCGCCGAACGCCGAGATGCCGGCCCGGCGGGGCCGTCCGTCCGTCACGGGCCACGGGCGGGCGTCCGTCAGCAGTTCTACGGTGCCCGCCGACCAGTCCACGAGCGGCGATGCCTCGTCCGCGTACAGAGTCCTCGGCAGCACGCCTTCGCGCATGGCCATCACCGTCTTGATGACGCCCGCGACCCCGGCCGCCGCCTGTGCGTGCCCGATGTTCGACTTGACGGTGCCGAGCCACAGGGGACGGTGCCCGGGGCGGTCCTGCCCGTAGGCGGCGATGATCGCCTGCGCCTCGATCGGGTCACCCAGTGCGGTGCCCGTACCGTGCGCCTCCACCGCGTCGACGTCCGCCGCCGAGAGTCGGGCGTCGGCCAGAGCCTGCCGGATCACGCGCTGCTGTGCGGGGCCGCTCGGCGCGGTCAGGCCGTTGGAGGCGCCGTCCTGGTTCACGGCGGAGCCCTTCAGTACGGCCCACACCCGGTGGCCGTTGCGCCGCGCGTCCGACAGCCGCTCCAGCAGCAGCAGTCCGACACCCTCACCGAACGTGGTCCCGTCGGCCGCGGCCGAGAAGGGGCGGCACCGGCCGCTGAGGGACAGTGCCCGCTGGCGGCCGAACTCGATGAACGGCGAGGGGGTGGACATCACCGTCGCCCCGCCGGCCAGCGCCATGGAGCACTCGCCCTCCCGCAGCGACCGTGCCGCGAGATGCAGCGCCACCAGCGACGACGAGCAGGCCGTGTCCACCGTGATCGCCGGGCCCTCCAGCCCGAGCGTGTACGCGAGGCGGCCGGAGGCGACGCTGCCCGCGCTGCCGTTGCCGAGATAGCCCTCCAGGCCCTCCGGGGCCGGGCGGCCCAGCAGCCGGGCACCGTACTCGCCCGCCATGAGGCCGGCGAACACCCCGGTGCGGCTGCCCTTCAGCGAGGTCGGGGCGATGCCCGCGCGTTCGCACGCCTCCCAGGCGCACTCCAGCAGCAGCCGCTGCTGCGGGTCCATGGCCAG
>CBRG010000480.1 GCA_000470535.1 Streptomyces sp. AW19M42 | reverse complement strand
GCGCCCTGCTGGACGCCATGCCGGGGCTCCGCTGGGCGGACGGGTTCAGGCCGTCCGCCACCGGCCTGCTCACCCGGGGTCCGAGGTCCCTGCTGGTGCGACCCTGCTGAGCAGCGCCACCGGCGCCCCGTCGAACAGCTCGGCCACCGCGACCGTACCGCCGGAGAACTCCCGGCCAGGCGCCAGCAGATCCCGCCACACCCCGTCGTCCGGCAGCGCCAGCTCCGTCCCGCGCCAGCCGCCCGACTCCGCCAGCCGGAGCGACAGCCGGGTCACCGCGGTGACGACCTCGCCCGAGCGGCAGAAGGCCAGACAGTGCCCGGCCGCCGGTCCGGAGGCCGCCAGCGGGGCGTACGTCCCCGACTCTCCGAACACCCCGGGCCGCTCGCGCCGCAGCCGCAGCGCCGCCGCCGTCAGCGCCTCCTTCCCGGACGCGGGCGCGTCCGGGGAAGGCGGGGAGAACGGCCGCCGGTTGTCCGGGTCGACCAGCGCCAGGTACTCGCGCTCGGTGCCCTGGTAGAGGTCCGGCACCCCCGGCATCGTCAGCTGCACCAGCGCCGCGCCGAGCACATTGGCCCGGACATGCGGGGCGAGCGTGGCCGCGAACTCCGCCAGCAGCTCCCGCGCCGGGCCGGTCGTGGCGGCGGGACCGGCGGCCACGAAATCGGACATCGCCCGCTCGTACCCCGGATCGGGTTCGGTCCAGCTGGTGAAGAGGCCCGACTCCCGCACCGCCTTCAGCAGCGCGGGCGCCAGCCGCGCCGCCTGCTCACCGGCCGGGAACCCCACGCAGCCGAACGCGGTCTGCCACGCCTGCCAGGCCAGCTGCGGATCGGGGGCCACCGGGGCCGTCCGGGCCAGCTCCGCCACCAGCCGCGACCACCGACCGGGACACTCGGAGAGCACCGCGACGGCGGCCCGGACATCGGCACTGCGCTTGGTGTCGTGCGTGGTCAGCGCGGTGCCGGTGGCCGGCCAGTCCCGGGCTAGGCGGGTGCAGAAGGCGTGGAAGTCGTCCGGGGTCACCGCCGGCCTGCCCGGATCGCCGCCCACCTCGTTCGCCGAGATCAGCGGCACGTACCGGTAGTAGGCGGTGTCCTCGACCGACTTGGCCCGCAGCGCGGACGCCGTCTGCGCGAACCGGTCGCAGAACGCCGTCCGGTCGCCACCCCGACCGAGCCGCCCCAGTGCCAGCTCCCGCACCACATCGACGGCCGACGCCTCCTCCCGCACCGCGAACACCGCCTTGGCGTCGCTCACCGCCGTCGCGTCCAGCGTCGCCCCGGCCGCCTCCGTACAGGGGCCGCCGGCCGTGACGTACGGGCGGTAGACCGGCACCCGGACCAGCAGTTCACGCACCGCGGTGCGCAGCGCCCACGGGGCGTGGTCGCGCAGTGCGGGGTCCTCGGCACAGACGCGCGACGCCAGCCGGGTCAGCAGCGCGGTCTCCGCGGCCAGCTCATGGGTGACGACCCGGTAGGCGGCCCGGCGCACGGTCGCCTGCCAGTAGCCTCCCCGGTCGCCGGCCGGGGAGGCGGACTCCCGGTAGTGGCCCAGCAGTTCCGCCGCGCCCACCGGGTCGACGAAGAGGCCGTCGATCCGGTGCAGCGCGTCGTACCCGGTCGTCCCGGCCACCGCCCAGCCGGCCGGCAGCGGCTCCGGGCCGGTCAGGATCTTCTCCACCACGGTCCACGCGCCGCCGCTCGCCCCGGAGAGCCGTTCCAGATATCCGGCCGGGTCCGCGAGCCCGTCGGGGTGGTCGATCCGCAGGCCCTCGACAGTCCCGTCCCGGACCAGTTCGAGGATCTTGGCGTGGGTGGCGGCGAAGACCTCCGGGTCCTCCACCCGCACCCCGATGAGGTCCGAGATGGTGAAGAACCTCCGGTAGTTCAGCTCGGTGCGGGCCAGCCGCCACCAGCCGAGCCGGTAGTGCTGGGCGTCCAGCAGCTCGGGCAGGTCGAGGCCGGAGGTGCCGGCCCGGAGCGGGAACTCCTGCTCGCCGTGGCGCAGCACCTCCCCGTCGACCCGGAACCCGTCCATCTCGTCGCCGAGCCGCCCGCCGAGCACGGGCAGCAGGATCTTCCCGTCACCCGCCGCCCAGTCGATGTCGAACCAGCGGGCGTACGGGGAGTCGGGCCCCTCCCGCAGGACCTCCCGCAGCGCGTGGTTGTGCCGCGGGTCTGCGGCCATGTGGTTCGGCACGATGTCCAGGACCAGCCCGAGCCCGTGGCGCCGGGCGGTGCGGGCGAGCTGCCGCAGCCCCTCCTCGCCGCCCAGCTCCGCGCGCACCCGGCCGTGGTCGACGACGTCGTAGCCGTGCGTGGAGCCGGGCACGGCTTCGAGGACCGGCGACAGGTGCAGATGGGAGACGCCGAGCGTGGCGAGGTACGGCACGGCGTCCTCGGCGGCCGAGAACGGGAAGTCCGGCTGGAGCTGGAGCCGGTACGTGGCGGAAGGCGTCATGGAGACGTTCGTACCCAGATCCGGGCCGTCTGTGTCACCCGGTCGCGGACAAGGGGCTGTCCAGCGGATCAGGGTCGGAAAGGGCGCGGTGTCCGGTGCGGTGCATCGCAAGGCGCCGGAGCTTCCTCATAGCGGAGCGATTCGGGCGTTTCGGCAACGCGGCGAGGTGCCGTACCAGGCACCGTGACCCCGGCCCTGATCCGCCGGACAGCCCCTCGGGCCCGACCGGCAGCCCGCTCCCCTCTCCCTACGCGGGCCGCTGGAGCACCACCATGCTCCGGCCCACCAGCGTCACCCGATCGCCCGCCGCCACCTTCGGCCCGGCGCCGGTCAGCACGCCGGCCGGGCGTGCCGTGTCGACGACCACATGCCACTGACGGCCGTGGTTCACCGGGACGGCGAACTCCAGCGTCTCGGCGCTCGCGTTGAACATCAGCAGGAAGGAGTCGTCGGAGATCCGCTCGCCGCGGGGCCCCGGCTCCGAGATGGCGTGCCCGTTCAGGAAGACCGTCAGGGCCTTGGCGTGCGCGGCCTGCCAGTCCCGCTGGGTCATCTCCTGGCCCTCCGGTGTGAACCAGGCGATGTCGGAGAGCTCGTCGTGCGTGCCCTCCACCGGCCGTCCGTGGAAGAACCGGCGGCGCCGGAAGACCGGATGGTCGCGGCGCAGCCACACCATCGCCCGGGTGAACTCCAGCAGGCTGCTGGCGAGCCCGTCGCCGCCCGGGTCCGCCGCCTCCTCGCCGTCGTCGTCGGCCCTCGCCCGGGCCGGGTCCGGCCAGTGCACCCAGGACAGCTCGCTGTCCTGGCAGTAGCCGTTGTTGTTGCCGAGCTGGGTGCGGCCGAACTCGTCGCCGTGGCTCAGCATCGGCACACCCTGCGACAGCATGAGGGTGGCGATGAAGTTGCGCATCTGGCGCTCGCGCAGCTCCAGCACCTCCGGCCGGGCCGTCTCGCCCCCCCCCCCCCCCCTCCC
>CBRG010000479.1 GCA_000470535.1 Streptomyces sp. AW19M42 | reverse complement strand
GCGGCCGGCGCGGGGCTGGTCGCGCTGGTGGACGTACAGGTGCTGCTGCCGCTGGTGGGCGCGGTGGCGCTGACGGCCGCGGTGGTCCTGCTCACGGGCCGGCGGGGGGGCCCGGCCGGCGCCCCCGCCGGCCCGCTCCCGTCATCGGCCGAGGCGTGAGAGCGCTCCGGCGACGGCCTCCAGGTCCGGATCGGAGGCCAGCCCCGCGTGGTACAGCCGCAGTTGGTTCGCACCGAGCGAGAGCGCGTGCCGCACGTCGCGCTCCAGGGTGTCCGGGCTGCCGCCCATCCCCCGCACCACGGTGAGGTTGGCCGCGAGGACACCCGCACGTCCGCCGAACGGACCGAGCACGGCCTCGCGCACCGCGTCGGCTCCGGTGCAGGGCAGCACCACGCCGTCCGCCACCGACAGGATGTGCTCCGCATCCACGCCCACGTTCGCGCCGGAGCGGTACGGCGCGGGGTCGGCGTGCAGCAGCACCTGGAAGCCGGGGGCGGCCGCGGCCCGTACCGCGCCGACGACCGATTCCTGGAGCCCGCGGGCCACCTCGGTGCGCCACCGGAGGGTGGCCGCCGCGAGGTCCGCGCCGAGGAGCTTCTCGACGCCGGACCAGCCGGCTTCCGGGGAGCCGGCACCGGACCAGGCCGGCTCCAGCGCCCGGTGCACCGCCCGGCCCAGCTCGTCGGCGTCCAGCCCCTGGCCCGCGTACCCGGTCCGGCAGTCGGGGCAGAAGCAGAGCGACATCAGGTACTGCGCCGCGTCACCGAGGCCGACGCCCGCGATCTTGTCGTGGGCGTGCAGATGCGCGAAGCCGTACCAGCCGCAGGACTCCAGCTCGGTACCGTGCGTACCGCCGCGCACCGCGGCCTCCGCCGCCAGCTCCACCAGATAGCCGCGGACGGCGGGCTGTGCGATGCACGGAGCCCACGGGTAGCGGTCGCCGTAGGCGTTGACCACGGAGGTGTCCTGATGCTCCGCGCCCAGCCGGGAGTTGTGCGCCAGCACCACCCAGCTGTGCACCTGGAGCCCCGCACCGGCCAGCGCCTCCGCGGCCTCGGCGTAGGGATCGTCCGAGGCCACCCAGGACTGCGCGTGGGGCCGCAGCCGATGCCCCTCCCAGCGTCCGGACTTCGGCGGGTAGAGCGCCGCCGCGTGCTCGGCCGTGACGATGCGGTGGCCGGGGTGACGCGGGGTCAGCGCCCGGGTGGAGTGGTAGGCGGCCGCGAGCGTCACCTGCTGGACGCCAAGGTCCGCGACGCGGGCGGCCGCGTCCGGATCCCCCACGACGTCCCAGGGGTACAGGAAGGCGGAGGTCCTCACCCGCGCTCCCCGATGCCGTCGGCGGCGCTCCGCTCCAGCAGTGCGCGGCCGCTCGCGATGATCCCGGTCAGCTCCTCGATGTGCGCGGCCGGCGGCTCGGTGAGCGGGCTGCGCACCTCCCCGACGTCCAGGCCCTGGAGCCGGACGGCCGCCTTGACCAGCGACACCGCGTATCCCCGGCCCTTGGACCGCAGTTCGACGAGCGGCCGGTAGAAGTGGTCGAGCAGTGCGTTGACGAGCTCGTCGTCGCCCGCTTCGAGGGCCCGGTAGAAGGCCAGCGCGATATCGGGTGCGAAGGCGAAGACGGCGGAGGAGTACAGCGTGACGCCGATGCCCCGGTAGGCGAGGCCGGTGAGCTCGGCGGTGGGCAGCCCGTTGAAGTACAGGAAGTCCCGGCCGGGCAGTCCGGTGCGGACGGCGCTGACGATGCGCTGCATCAGGTCGAGGTCGCCGTAGCCGTCCTTGAGACCGATGATGCCCGGTGTCTGCGCCAGGGCGAGAACCGTCTGCGGGGTGAAGACGGCGTTGTCGCGCTGGTAGACGATCGTCTCCAGGCCGGTGGCGGCGGCGAGCGCCGTGTAGTGGGCCAGCAGCCCCTCTTGGTCGGCCACGACCAGGTACGGAGGCATGGCGAGAAGCCCGTCCGCGCCCGCCTCCTCCGCGAGCTTCGCGAACTGGACCGCGAGCGCGGTGCCGTATCCGGCGCCCGCCACGACGGGCACCTGACCGGCCGTCTCCTTGACGGCCGCGGCGACGACGAGGTGGAACTCCTCTGGCGTCAGGGCGTGGAACTCACCGGTCCCGCAGCACGCGAAGACGGCGGCCGCGCCGGCGTCGATCCCCATGCGCACATGTGCGCGGAAGACGTCGAGGTCGACGGAACCGTCGGGTCCATAAGGGGTGACGGGGAAGAAGAGCGGCCCGGCGACAGCGGTGAGTCGGGCGGCAAGAGGGGCTGAGGTCACGGGCGCTCCCTGAGCAGGTTCAGGCGTACACAATTCTGATCGGCGTCCATATTTATGAACGCCCCTACGCTAAGGCAGCGGCTCGGCGCGGGTCAAGATGGATCGTCCGGGTCCGGGGTGCGGGCGCGGCTCGTCCGTGGGGTGCGCCTGCCCCGGTGGGTGGGGGGTGGTGCCCCTCCGGGGCGTCTCCTCGGAAATGGCGTGTTCACCCGGCAACGAGAGGGACCCGGGTCGTACGCCATTTCCTGCGGGGACCCCCTGCACGTCCCCACCCCGGCATCAGTCGCGTCTGCACACCGGCACCACTGCTGTCGCAGACGCGGGGCGGCCGGGTTCGGGGGCGTG
>CBRG010000478.1 GCA_000470535.1 Streptomyces sp. AW19M42 | reverse complement strand
CTCTCCGAGCCGTTCGTCCGCTCGGGGGCGCTGCGCCGCCGGCCCTTCGACGTCTACGCCGCCCGAGCGGCCGACTTCCTGGTGGCGGAGGAGCCGGGTGGCGAGCTGCACGGCTGCCTCGCGCTGCGGGCCCACCCCGGCGCGGAACCCGGCACGACGGCCGAGGGCGCGGGCGTCCTCTACAACTTCTGCGTCGCCCGGCAGCGGCAGGGCAGCGGGCTGGGCGCACGGCTGCTGGGCGCGGCGCTCGCCGGGGCGCGGGCACAGCCGCTGGCCGCCCTGTTCACCGCGACGACCGGCAGCGGGCGGCTCTTCCTCCGGCACGGATTCGCGCCGGTCCCTCCGGGGCTCGCGCCGCGCGCCTGGGCGCGCACGCTGGATCCCCGGCGGGGTGCGCGCGTCCTGGCCCGCCCGCTGTGACGACGGTGGCGTGCCCGGATGCCGGGGCACGCCACCGCCCATGCGTCACGCCTCACGGGTCCGGGAGGACCGTGGTTCCGGGGCTCCGCTCGTCAAGTACGCCGCGCAGCACGGCGTGCGGGACCCGGCCGTCCAGCACCTGCGCCCGCCCCACCCCGGCCCGGACCGCCCGCAGGCAGCCCTCCATCTTCGGCAGCATCCCGCTCGCCAGCCCCGGCAGCAGGCGGGCCAGCTCGGCAGCCGTCAGGCGCTCGATGACCTCCGTGCTGCGCGGCCAGTCCCCGTACAGCCCCTCGACATCGGTCAGCATCACCAGCCGCTCGGCGCCGAGGGCGACCGCCAGGGCGGAGGCCGCGAGATCGGCGTTGACGTTGTAGACCTCTCCCCCCGTGCCGCGCGCGAGGGGCGACACCACCGGGATACGGCCCAGCTCCAGCAGGGATCGGACGGTGTCAGGGGCCACGTTCACGATGTCACCGACCAGGCCGATGTCCACCGGTAGCCCGTTCACCCGGCCGGACCGGCGCACGGCCGTCATGGTGTGGGCGTCCTCGCCGGACAGCCCCACGGCGAACGGACCGTGTGCGTTGATCGCGCCGACCAGTTCCCGCTGCACCCGCCCGGTCAGCACCATCCGCACCACGTCGAGGGTCTCCTCGGTGGTCACCCGCAGACCCGACTCGAAGCGGACCTCCAGGCCGAGGCGGTCGAGCATCGCGCTGATCTGCGGGCCCCCGCCGTGGACCACCACGGGGTGGAAGCCGGAGTGCCACAACTCCACGACGTCGCGCGCGAACATCTCCTGGAGCGATCCGTCCACCATGGCGTTGCCGCCGAACTTGACCACCACCACCCGGCCCCGCGTCTCCGTGGGCAGGGCCGGACCGGAGCGGGGCTCCGGCCGTATCCGTCTCTTGTGCTGCGGTGACTGCTCATGGACGCCGGCTCCGGCCGACGTGACCCGTACGGTCATCTTCTTCCGTCTCTCCTGAGGTGGGGCGCCGTCACGCGTCGTGGCGGACCCGGCCGAGCGGCAGATCGCGCAGCAGGCCGTCCGTCGTGCGGACGACCGCGCTGCGAGCCGCCCGGCGCAGCGCCATCGCATGCTCCTCCGCGGTGAAGTGGGCCACGGCGTCGACGG
Source organism: Streptomyces sp. AW19M42 (assembly GCA_000470535.1). Lineage (GTDB taxonomy): Bacteria > Actinomycetota > Actinomycetes > Streptomycetales > Streptomycetaceae > Streptomyces. Next base: position 2,790 of record CBRG010000478.1, on the reverse strand, counting down.
CGACAAAAGGCTGAATATCGTTCATGAAGGCGTCCGCGGCGGTCAGCTGCACTCCCAGGTGGGCGTGCACGCCGCACACGATCAGCTGATCGCGCCCCGTCGAGCGCGGCAGCCGGCCTGGATGGCTGTGCAGAGAGGCGTTGGGGCGCGCATTTGGGCAGCACGTGCTCGCCCGGCCGGGGCGTCAGGGCCTCGATGATCGAGGAGTCGCCCGGCCCGGCACCGACGCCGGGGCCCCGGACGTCCGCGGTGAGCCGCCGCCTGCCCGGTGACTGGGCGGCCGGTTCGGCGCTGAAGACGACCGGTGTGCCGAGCGTTCCGGCGAGTTCCCGCAACGCGGCGATGTGCTCGACCAGTTGCACGACCGGGGAGCGCCCCGGAGGGAACGCCCGGACGAAGCGGTTCTGCATGTCGTGGACGAGCAGTGCGGCCGGCCGGGGTCGATGGTCCAGGAGGGCCAGGAGTGGGGGAGGGCCGCGCCGTCGGGCATGTCGTAGGACTCGATGACTGACAGGCCCATGACCGGCCCCCCCTCCCCTGGTGATCCGGCGGTCAGGCCGTGGCGTGAGGATTCATTCTGACTTAGCGAAGCCTAACCTAAGTTCCTTGCGGTGGGGGTGTCAGGGGCGGGAGTGGTGCTGCTGGTGCGAGCAGCTCCGGGGCGCGGTGAGGAGGCGTCGGATCTGTTCACCGGCATCAGTGGCATCGCGCGCGAGTGCCGGGAAGAGCAACTGAAGGTCGCAGTGGCCGGATTCGTATTCGCAGCGCAGGGTGATGCCGTGCCGGTCAAGGGCGAGGGGGAGTGAGCGGATCATGCCGCGCGGCAGCCGGGAGCCCGCGAGCCCGAGCAGATCGGCCATCAACTCCTCGTGCGAGTCGGTCAGATGGGTCAGCATGGCGGCCTCCTCCGCGGCCAGCGGGTCGGGCTCGGCAAGCGCGATCTCGTCCAGCCCGACGTCCGTCGCGCCCGCCGGGGTCCGCAGCGAGACCCGTGCCGAATCCAGCCGGAGCGCCCCGTCGGCCTCCGGTGCCAGCCAGCCGGAGACCGTCACCCTCGCCCGGACCCGGTCGCGCAGCGGGGTAGGGGCGATGTCGGTGAACTGCAGCAGGGCGGCGAGGCTGCCCGTGGGGGCGTCGGCGGCCTCCCGCGCCAAGGGGCTCTCCGGGCGGGGGTGGAGGGTGACCTGCCCGGCGGCGCCGACCGAGTGGAGTCCGATCAGGTCGTAGACCTGTGCGGTCGTGGTGAGGGAGAGCGAGGTCGCGCGGGACAGCACGGTGCGGACCTGCTCGGCGTCGGTCGGCCCGGCCGGGACGGTGTCTGCGTCTGCATCGGTGTTCAAGGGGGCTCCCGGTGAAACGGATTTAAGTTAGGTAAGCCTAACCTGATCCTCTGGCCGTGTGGGCGGATTCGGATCGCGCGGGCGGGTCTCGTGTTCCGCCGGGCCGTCTGCGGCGGGCCTCGCGACCGGGTGCCCCTCCGCGCTACCGTTCGCCGGATGAGGGACGATCGGGTGAACCGGCCGGGGAGGGCTCCGATGAACATCACCTTGCGGGTGGACGTGACGCCGTCCGCCCCCGCACTCCTGCTGCGTCCCTGGGGTGAGGCGGACGTCGGGCCGCTGGTCGATGCGTTCCGGGACCCCGCGTTGCGCCGCGGCGCGAGCGGCCCCATGGGGAGTGCCGAGGATGTGCGGGCTTGGCTGGAGCTCCAGGGGCGCGGCTGGATCACCGGGGAGCGGCTCGCCTTCGCCGTACTTGAGGGCCACCCGGGCCCCGGTGAGGGCCGGTTGGCGGGCAGCGTGGTCATCAAGAGGGGTGTTTCCGGCCAGGGTCCCGCAGAGGCCGGCTACTGGACGGCGGCGCACGCCCGAGGCCGTGGTGTGGCCCCCCGCGCCCTGGAGGCCGTCACCCGCTGGGCTTTCGAGACCTTCGCGGCCGACGGCCTGGAGAGCATCCACCTGCTCCACCAGGTGGACAATCCGGCCTCGTGCCGCGTCGCGGAGAAGGCCCGCTACGGGTTCCGTCAGGTCCTCCCGGCTCTGCCGCCCTCCTTCCCCAACCCCGGCCACCTGCACGTACGGCAGGTCGGCGGTCCGGTCTGATCCCGGGTGCGGGGCGCATCGGCCGCGAGGATTCCGGCGTCATGAGGCCGACGTCCGCGGTTCCGGATCGGCCTGGCGCGTTTGACTCTTGTTCGCGCGACACCATGCGCCGCATCGCCGTGAGTGACGGCATGGACGCCAGAGGCATGTCCGCCCAAGCCGGACGGGGTGAGCGCGCGGACGTGCACTGGTACAGACCAGGGTCTTGACAGCCCATTGGTTCACTTCTTAAATCACGTAGTGAATTAAGTCCCGTGCACAGCAGCCCCACAGTGCCCCCACATCAGTTCCACAGCACGTGCCTGCCGCCCCCACCCGCACCTGCAATTCGCCCCACCCCTGAACGGCACCCCGCCCCGGTCGGCGCAGCTTCGGCATGCCCCAACGCGCCCTGCGCCTGTCCTGTCATTTGCATGACAAGACAGGCCCCCTTCCCCCTCATGCACCGGAAGGGAGAGTCATGGACTCCCCACGCCTGTCGCGGCGTCTGCTGCGCTCCGCACTCTCGGCCCTGACCCTTGCCCTGGTCACGACCGCCCTCGTGGGCGGTGGCGCCCACGAGCGGTCACCCGCCCTCTCGGACACGGCGGCCTCCGCCACCATGACGTTCGACGAGGAGTTCGACGGTTCTGCCGGCTCGGCGGTCAACGGCGCCAGATGGCAGATCGAGACCGGAGACAACGTCAAC
>CBRG010000477.1 GCA_000470535.1 Streptomyces sp. AW19M42 | reverse complement strand
GAGGCGGGCCACGCCGGGCACCTCGGCCGGGTCGTGGACGAGGTGGACGGCGAGGCGCTTGGTGGTGCCGGCCTCCGTGAGGTCGAAGCCGTCGCCGTCGGTGAGTACGGTGCGCAGCGCCAGTGGCCCCTTGCCGGGGCGCGGCGGGGTGGCGGGGAAGCTGTCCTTCCACTGGAGCCAGCCGGCCCGTGCGAGGTGGGTGAGCAGGTGCAGGGGGCCGACGGCGATGTCCAGGAACTTGCCGTGCCGCCGGACGCCGGTGACCGTGCCGCCGTGCAGGGCGGTGAGCGGCGGGTCGTACGTCTTCAGGACGCTGATGGCGAGCGGGAGGACCCGGTCGATCTCCCTGCCGACGAGGTGGTCGTCGAGGAAGACCCGCAGGGCTTCGACTTCCGGCAGTTCTGGCATGGTCCCAGCCTGCCGCAGGCGGCGCCGGGGTGCCTACCGGAGGCCGTACACCCGCTCGGCGGTGGTGGCGAGGACGGCGGCCCGCTCGTCGGGTCCGAGGCCGCTGACCAGGGTGCGGGCGGCCTCGACGACCTCGGTGTACGTGGCCGCGAGCCGGCACACCGGCCAGTCGGAGCCGAACATCAGCCGGGACGGCCCGAAGGCGTCGATGACGGTCTCCGCGTAGGGGCGCAGGTCCTTGACGGTCCAGTTGTGCGGATCGGCCTCGGTGACCAGGCCGGAGAGTTTGCACACGGTGTTGGGGAGGGCGGCGAGGGCCCGCACGTCATCCGCCCAGGGGCGCAGGCCGCCGGTGGCGATGGGCGGTTTCCCCGCGTGGTCGAGGACGAAGGTCAGGCCGGGCAGCAGTTCGGCGGCCCGGACGGCGGCGGGCAGCTGGTGCGGCTGGACCACCAGGTCGTAGACGAGCCCCGCGCCGGCCACCGCGGCCAGGCCTCGCCGGACGTCGGCGCGCAGCAGCCATTCGGGGTCGGGTTCGCTCTGGACCTGGTGGCGCAGCGAGACGAGCCGGTCCCCGCCGGGCAGCTCGCGCAGGGCGGCGAGGGTGTCGGTGATGTCCGGCGCGGTGAGGTCGCTCCAGCCCACGACGCCGGCGACCAGATCGCTGCCGTCCGCGAGTGCGAGGAACTCGGGGGTCTCCTCGGGGACGGTGACGGTCTGCACGAGCACGGTGGCGGCCACGCCGTTGGCGCGGGCCTCCGGTTCCAGGTCGGTGAGGGAGAAGTCCCGCCGCAGGGGCGCGAGTTCCTCGCCGGTGATCCACTCCTGGTCGCGTACCGAGAGGTCCCAGACGTGGTGGTGGGCGTCGACGATCCGTGGGGCGGCGGTCATCTCACAGCTCCCAGGCGACGGGGAGTCCGGCTTCGGCACCGCCCGAGGAGTAGTCGTGCGCGACGTCGAGGAGCTCGTCCATCCTGGCCTGCCAGGCGACGTTGACGGGGAGTTCCTCCAGTTCGGCGAGGAGTCGGGCGTAGTCCTCGCACTCGATGACGTGGAACAGTTCGGTGCCGCTGCGCCAGATCGTCCAGGAGGTGGCGCCCGCCGTGCGGATCGCCCGGGTCAGCTCGGCCGGGACCTCGCGGTGGGCGGCCTCGTACTGGGCTATGCGGTCCGCGCGGACCTTGGTGTGCAGGGCGATGCGCATGTCAGTTTCCGTTCTCGGTCAGCAGGCCCTCTTCGCGCAGCTCGTCCCAGAGCTCGTCCGGGACCGGCTCGCGCAGCAGGGCGGCCGCGTCCCGCACCTCGTCCGGGGAGCGGGTGCCGACGAGCACACCCGCGACGGCGGGGTGGGTGAGCGGGTAGTGCAGGGCGGCGGCGCGCAGTGGTACGCCGTGGCCCTCGGTGACCGCCTTCAGGCGCAGGGCCCGGTCCAGGAGGTTCAGGGGGACGGCGGCGTAGTCGTACGTCGCGCCGGGGCGCGGGTCGGCCAGGAGGCCGGAGTTGAAGACCCCGCCGACGACGACGCTGCGGCCGCGAGCGGAGGCCTCCGGCAGCAGAGCGCTCAGGGCGGACTGGTCGAGGAGGGTGTAGCGGCCGGCGCAGAGCACCACGTCGGCGTCGGTGTCGCGGACGAAGCGGGTGAGCATCTCGGCCTGGTTCATGCCGGCCCCGATGGCGCCGATCACGCCCTCCGCGCGCAGCTTCTCCAGCTCCGGATAGGCCTCCTGGAAGGCGGCTTCCGCATGGTCGTCCGGGTCGTGGAGGTAGGCGATGTCGATGCGGTCGAGGCCGAGCCGCTCCAGGCTGTCCTCGATGCTGCGGCGGACACCGGCGGCGCTGAAGTCCCAGCGGCGGCGGTGGGTAGCTCGCACGGCGAAGCCCTCGGAGAGCTCTTCCGACGGAGCGGGCCCGGCATCGGGCAGCGGGTCGAGTACCCGGCCGACCTTGGTGGACAGCACGTACGAGTCGCGGGGGCGGGCGCGCAGGGCCTCACCGAGCCGTCGCTCCGAGAGGCCCAGTCCGTAGTGCGGGGCGGTGTCGAAGTAGCGGATGCCCTCGTCCCAGGCGGCGTCGACGGCGGCCGCGGCCTGCGCCGGTTCGACGGCGGTGAAGAGATTACCGATGGCGGCTGCCCCGAAGGACAGCTCGGTGACCTCGACCGCGCTGTTTCCCAGCCTGTTGCGCCGCATTGCTGTGCCGCCCTCCCCGATGATCGCTCTGTCCTCTCAGCACATATTCATCGGATCACTCGGATGCGTCAACACCCCGGAGGCGATCAAGTACGGCGATTTCTCGTGGATCTGTCCGATCTATGGCGTCGCACTCGGCCCGGCGTCCGAGCCCGCCCCGAACCTGCCCCGAGCCCGCCCCGGGCCGGTCAGTGGACGGGCAGCGTCGCGAGCAGGTCTGCCACCTCTTCCTCCGCGCAGCGCCCCAGCCGCTCCAGATCGGGCAGCGCCTTGCCGTCGGCCACCAGCCCGACCTGCACCCGGCCGCCGTACGTCGTGAGCGCCACGGCCAGCGACTGGCCTCGGGCCAGCGGCGCCATCGGGTACAGCGCGCGCAGCGGGCAGCCGGCGAGGGAGAGCGCGGAGCGCGGCAGCGGCACGCTGGTGACCAGGACGTCGAAGAGCATCCTGGCCGCGCCGCCGGCGAGCGGGGCGCCGAAGCGGTGGGCCAGCGAAGGAAGCTGATCGGCGAGTACGGCGACCGCGCCGGCCCCGCGCAGCGGCCCGGCCGACTTGTTGCGGTCCATGGCGCCGCGTACCGCCCGCAGCCGTTCCCAGGGGTCGGGTTCCGAGACGGGGAGGCCGAGCAGGTACGCGGACAGCCGGTTCCCGCTGGCGGCGCCTCCCGGGCGGCGCCGGGAGACGGGGACCAGGGCGCGCGGATCGGCACCGGGCAGCGGCTCGCCGCGCTCCAGCATCCAGCGGCGCAGCGCTCCGGCGACGACGGCGAGCAGCACGTCGTTGGCCGTGCCGCCCGCCGCCCGGCGGATGCGCTGCACGGCGTCGAGGTCCAGATCGGCGGTGGCCAGCCGCCGGGTGCCGCTGGAGCTGGCGCTGAGCGCCGTCGCTCCGCGCAGGTCGAGGCGGCTGGCCCGCACCAGCGAGGCGCCGACGCCGAACGCCCGGC
>CBRG010000476.1 GCA_000470535.1 Streptomyces sp. AW19M42 | reverse complement strand
CCCGCCGAGCCCGGACGTCGCCGGAGACCGGTTACGCCGGATAACAAGATGATCAATAAGTGGATCACTTTGCCCCCTAGTGGATCCTGTGCCCGGTTGGTGAAGATCATTCGACCTTCACGTGAAGACCCTTCCATGGCACGCTCACGGAGCAAGCGGCAGCGTCGGCGTGTGGAAGAGGCGAGCACGCCGGCAGTTGTCGCGCCGCGGGGAGGCTGACCCGGACAGCGGGCCGCCTGTCATGCTCATGCGTAGGTGGCTGCCGAACGGTCTAGAGATTGCAAGGCAGACATGTCAATGCTCAGAGACGTCGGCAGACGCCGGCGTCGCATACGTTCCACACTGACCAGAGCCACCAGTGCGACGGCGCTCGTCACCGCCGCGGCCGTGCTGTTGGGTGTGATCCAGGCGCCACAGGCACTGGCCGCCCCGGCACCCGAGGAGGACACCGGATACACGCGCAGCAGCGTCGGTGAGTCCCCCCGGCGTGACCGCTGCCTCGCCGGTGTGGCGCTGCACGTCGGCGGACCTCAGATGAAGGCCAAGGCCATCGAGGCCCTGACCGGCACCGACGCGCAACTCCGCGAGGCCATCGGCGACATCGGCTGGATCGGCTTCGGCCCCCTGGGCACGGCCGGAACCGCCGACGAGGACGACGGCAAGGCCTACCGGGACGCCGGTGACCGGCGTACCGAAGAGCTCGACGAGGACAACAAGCCCTACCGCGAGTCCGCGTGGGCCAGCGACGACATGGAGTGGCACGCGCCCGCGTTCGGCGCGGACGTGAACTACTTCACCGCGATCAACCAGGTGCAGCTCGTCTCGCCGCTCGGGTGGGACGGCCACAGCGAGGCCAGCGACGAGGCGATCGCTCGGGCCCAGGTCATCACCGACGAGAACGAGGGCAAGGACAGCTGGCACGACGCCGCGGCGAGCGACATGCTGCGGAACGTCGGATACGAGTACTCGGGCGGTACCACCTCCAGCGACATCGCCTCCTACCTGCGACGTGGCGGGTACGCGACCGAGGCACCGGCCGAGGACTCGCCCGAGTACCGCGTCGAGGTCGAGGACCTCAAGCAGGCCTGGGCGGCCTGCGACTACCAGAACCCGATCGACCCGCGGCGCGTGCTCAACGCCCCGCTCATGACCGGGATGGTCGAGTGGGAGTCCGAGTACGCGGGACAGGCGCCCCAGCGGGCCGCGGTCATCCAGGCGGAGGCCGACGCCGCCGCGGCGACCCAGGCCGCGACCAATGACATGGTCGAGGCCATCCGGCAGGCCTGGATCGTCGAGCAGATCCTGATCTGGCGCAAGTACTGGCAGGACGAGCTCGCCAACGATCCCGACACGATCTTCGAGAAGCCCGACCAGGCGTTCTACGACAAGGCCACGGCCGACCTGAGCGCTGCCCGTACCAAGGTGGCCGCCCTGGTCGTCTCGGCCAAGGCACAGGCCGGCAAGGCCGCTACGGCCGCGCAGAAGGCCGCGACCGCGCAGCAGGCGGCCTGGGCCGTCGCGGACAGCGCCCATGTTCCGCGCGGCCGGGGCCTGATGTACGCCCAGCAGTCGGTCCAGGTGGCCCGCGCCTCCGCGGCCGCCGCCACGGCCGCCTCGAAGGCGACCGAGACCGCGCTCTCCGCCGCCAACGCGACGATCGCGGACGCGGATGCCCTGCTCGCCAAGGCACAGACCGACTCGCACGCCATCAGCACCGAGTTCCGCCGCGTCGCAGCCGAGGAGGCCGCCGCCCAGGCGAAGGCCGCCGCCGACAGCGCCGAGACCAACGCCGGGGCCGCCGCCGACAGCGCGAAGACGGCGAAGGACGCCCGCACCACAGCGGAGCAGAAGCGCGACAAGGCCGAGACCGCCGCCGCCACCGCCGCTTCCGAGCGCGCCAAGGCGCAGACGGAGAAGGCCAACGCGGCCGCCTTCCGCGCGACGGCCGCCACCGAGCGGGCCAAGGCGCAGGAGGCCGAGCAGCGGGCCACGACCCAGCAGACGACGGCCAGTAGCGCCGATACGGCCGCCGGGACCGCGACCACCGACGCGACGGCGAAGCGCAAGCTCGCCACCGAGAAGGCGAAGGCCGCGCAGACCGCGCGCGAGAAGGCCGTCGTCGCGCTCCAGGCGAAGCAGGCCGTCGCGGCCCGCGCCGCCGCGCTCGAAGCGGCGGCCGGCGCTGCCGA
>CBRG010000475.1 GCA_000470535.1 Streptomyces sp. AW19M42 | reverse complement strand
TTCGAGTTGTTGGCCTTCTCGGACTTCTTGATGTCGAACTTCATCTGAATCGCCTCCTGATCGGTGGCAAGGCGCCAGAGCGCCTCTTCGGGATTAGGCCGCGGTCATATGGCCTTCGAACCGTTGACCTTCGCGGACTTCTTGATGTCGAACTTCATCTGGATTCACCTCCCGTAATGGGTCGGGAGGACGGGATTTCCGCCCCTACATCTGTGTGCCGTTATGGCAGTTCGCCGGTCAGCCGGGGCGTGAGGAGCCGGAAGGTCTCGCGGATCCCGAGCGAAGTGTCGAGCACGACACCGGCGTTGGCCTGCGCGAGCGCGCGGAAGGCGGCCACCCTGCGCACGTACACCTCCGAGGGCAGCGAGTCGTCCGCCTCGGCCGGCCGGCTGCGCACCCGGGCCATCGCCTGGTCCGCCGTCACGTCGGTGAACACCGCCAGGTCCGGCCGCGGAAAGCAGCTGACCAGCGGCTCCACCACCGAGCGCTCCTGCGGGGTCAGCTCGTGCACCAGCAGCTCGCCCAGCGGGGTGAACAGGTACCTGTCGGCCACCACGGTGTGCCCGGACCGCAGCAACGGCAGGATGGTCCGGCGGATCGTCAGCAGCCGGTCACCCAGCACCATGCTGCACATCGCCACCGGGTCCACGTCCCCGCTGCGGCCGGCCTCCAGCGGGTCCGCGCTGTAACGCCCGAACCACGCGGCCTGCTTGAGCTCCCGCGAGGGCAGCTTGAACCCGCGCACCGACGCGCCCCGGGAGCGCAGAAACGACCTGGTCAGCCTGGTCGTGGTGGTCTTGCCGCTGCCGTCCACCCCGTCGAAGGCGATCAGCCGCCCCGGTAGTCCGTGCGGGGTCAGCGGCAGCCGCCACTCCTGTCCGCTCACGGCCGCCGCTCCCGGTAGGCCGCCGTGCTGCGGTGCAGCATCCGCCGCTGCCCGACCGGCACCGGGTAACCGCGGTGCAGCAGCGAGGGGTTGTCCCACACCAGGACGTCGCCGACCTGCCAGCGGTGCTCGTACTGCCACTGCGGGCGCAGGGTCCGCTCGTACAGCTCGGCGAGCAGTTGCTCGCTCTCGGCCGGCGTCAGGCCCTCGACGTGGTACAGGCACAGTTCGTTGAGGTACAGCGCCGGGGCCCCGGTCACCGGGTGCTCCCGCACCAGCGGATGGCGTACGGGCGGGAACTCGGCGCGCTCCCGGACGGCCCTCTCGGCACTCACCCGGGCCGTCTTCTCGCGCAGCGCGGAGAATCGCCTGCCGAAGTCGTGCACCGCCGTGAGCTGTTGGATCCGGGCCCGCAGGGGGGCCGGCAGCCCCGCCAGCGCCGCCCGGGTGTCGGTGAACGCGGTCTGCCCGCCCTCCTCTGGCACGGTGAGCGCGTGCAGCACCGTGACGTCGGTGGGGAGTTCGAGGAAGGACGCGTCGGAGTGCCAGTGCTCGGAGGGCCGTCGGTGGGCGCGCGGCGGCGACTCCTCGAAGACCTCCAGCCGCGGGTCGTCCGGGTGGGCGTGGCTGGAGGTCCAGGACTCGGCCGCCCGGCCGAACAGCTCGGTGATCCGCAGCTGGTCGGCCGGCCCCGCACACCCGCCGCGGAAGAGCAGGACCTGGTGCCGGTGCAGCGCGGTGCGCAGTTCGGCTGCCTGCCCGGCGATGGCGGCCGTGCCCAGGTCGACGTCCAGTACCTCGGCGCCGAAGGCGTCGGCCAACGGCTTCGTCTCGATCACCCCACCGACTCCTTCGGTTCCGACCCGGCCCGTGGTCCGGGCGAGAGGCCGGCCGCGCAGTGCCGGCCCGC
>CBRG010000474.1 GCA_000470535.1 Streptomyces sp. AW19M42 | reverse complement strand
CGGGACCCTCGCAGTGGCGGGGCCGGCCGCCGGACGGACGTCTCACGTGTCCGTCCGGCGGCCGGCCTGTCACGGGTCAGCTGGTGGTGTAGGCCTCCAATTCGGAGAGCTGCGCCGCCGGCCACCCGGTGTTGCCGGTGAACGTCAGCCGCAGATACCGGGCCGACGTGCCGGGCAGGGTGACGGTCGCCTTGTTGCCGCTCGACGGATCGAAGGTGTAACCCGCGGAGCCCTTCAGCGAGCTGAACGTGTTGTTGTCGGTGCTGCCCGACACGCTCAGGGTCTGCGTGCGGGTCGCCCAGGCCGCTGCCGGCGGCAGCTTCAGGACCAGCCGCTTGACCGCCTTGGCCGCGCCCAGGTCGACCGTGATGGTCTGCGGGAAGGCGTTGTTGGTGCTCTCCCAGTAGGTGTTCGCGTCACCGTCCACGGCCCTGGACGCGCCGTACACGTCCGCGTGGCCGGACTCGGTCACGCTGCGGCCCTGGGCGAGGTTGCCCGTGTCGGTGGGCGGATCGGTCGGGTCGGTCGGATCGGTCGGGTCCGTGGGGTCCGTGGGATCCGTGGGATCCGTCGGGCCGCTGCCGCCCTGCGGCACACCGCCGTTGGTCCACACCGGGGCCGGCCAGTTGCCGGTGCAGGCCGGCGGGTCGGAGTACCAGCCGGAGTTGCCGGCGCCCCGGGTGATCTGGAAGCCGCTGCCGACGCAGTTGTGGGTCGGGTTGGACTGCGCGATGTGAGTGGCCACCACGTTGGTGAAGGTGGCCGTGCCGGGCGACTGGATCTGGAGCGCGTAGGTACCGGCGCCGTCGATCTTGATGTTGTTGAAGTGCAGCCCGTTGGTCGCGCCCTCGATGAGGTGGATCGCGGCGTAGGAGCTGTCGAGTATCTCCGTGTCGGAGATGTTGACGGTGGCGTTGATGGGCTCGTTGAGCCCGCTGAACCAGATCGCGCCGACGCCGAACTGCCAGTTGTAGTCGTTGTTGCCGGTCCGGATCAGGGTGTTGCGGGCCGCCGTGGTGGTGCCTGAGACAGCGGTGCCCTGACCCGAGTTGACCCCTGGATAGCGGTTGGCGATGTGCAGGCCGCCGCCGTTGGTGATGGTGTCCGACATGACGTTGTCGGAGATCGTGATGTCCTTGCCGCCGTACGTCACGATGTTGTTGGCGAGGATCGGCAGGACCACGGTGTTGAACGTGAACTTGTTCTTCACGTTCGGGACGTTCTCCGCCCACATCGCCAGTCCGTCGTCGCCGGAGTTGCGGACGAAGGTGTTGGTGACGGTGGAGTTGGTGACGCCGTAGTGGAAGTTCACGCCGTCGGCGGTCTGGTCCAGGATGCGGCTGTTCTTGATGGTGAGGTTGTCCATCGGGCCGTCCATCCAGGCACCGCACTTGGTGTGCTGCATCCAGATGTTGTCCACGGTGGAGTTCGACAGGGCCCCGCCGATGGCGTTGACCTGGTCGTCGTCCACCCGCTCCTGGATGTCACCGATGATGGCGAAGTCCTTGAGCGTGACGTTGCTGCTGCCGCCGTCCCGGGCGTACTTCCCGTAGACGCCGACGGCCTTGCTCCGGTTGGAGGGATCGCGTCCCGTCAGCACGGAGTACCAGGGACCTGCGCCGCGCAGCGTCACCTTGTCCACGACGATGTGGTCGCGGACCTGGAAGGTGCCCTGCGGGATGTAGACCTCCTTGCCCTGCGCCTTCCCCGCGTCCACGGCCGCCTGGATCTTGGCGGTCGAGTCCGCCGACCCGGTCGGGTCGGCGCCGAAGTCGGAGACGACGTCGAGTGCGCCGGAGGGCTTGGCGGTCGGCGCGGCCACCTGCTCGAAGTCCGCCAGGTCGATGGTGAACGACGGCGAAGCGGAGGTGGAGGAGACCTGCAGCCGGACCTTCGTACCGGCGGCGAGGGTCGACCCGAACATCGTCCGGGCCTCGTCGTAGAAGTGGTGCGGGTTGGTGTCGCCCGGGTTGTTGTTGAAGGGGTAACCGCCGTAGTACCAGCCGTACTTGGAGGTGACGGGCACCGACTTCGGTGATGCGCCGTTCACCAGCACGTTGATCGAGGCATCCCGGCCCGATCCGGCGGCACTGTCCGGCAGCGAGTAGCGGAAGGACATCGCGTTGGCCGGTGCGGTGAGCGTGAACTCCACGTACTCACCGACCGCGTCCAGCGTCACGGCCTGTCGGCCGGAGGCCTCGGACGGCAGCGTGCCGTACAGCCGGTTCGGGCCGATCAGCGTGCCGTTGGTGGCCGCGTACTCGGCTTCCTGCTCCTTGAACGGAACGGTCGCACCGCGACCGGGTACCGCGACGGGGGAGGGGGCGGGGACCCCCGCCGCCTGGGCGGCCGGAGCGCTGGACAGGACCACGGCGGCGGCGGTGCCGACCGCGGCGAGTGCCAGCGAGAGAGAGGCGGATATGGAGCGTCTGAGCAACTGGCGTCTGGGAGTCGGGGTCACGTATCAGTCGTCCTTGCGGCTCGTGGGGGCTCTTCGGACGCCCACAGGCTAGGAGTGCTGCCGCAAGGAAGTCCATGCTGGTGCGCAAAATTCTGCTTGAGATGCTTAATTTTATGACTCAAACCTGCGAATAAGGCGTGCTGTGTGGTACTTGGTCACTTGATGCGAGAGGGTGTGCGGGGCTTCGGACGCATCTTGGGGCGCCCGAGTGTCGCGTGAGTCGCGGCTGCGACAGTCGCTGTCGCAGTGATCGCGGCTCCGTGCAAAAAATGTACAGCTCTGCGTAAGAAGTGGCGGGCGTGAAGCGTGGTGGACCGAAAACCTCCCGGCAGCAGAATCACCCGGACGAGGGACCGCGATATTCCCCGGGGATGACTAGCATTTGAGGCAGGACGCTCATGGGCGTACAGCAGGGTGGGGGGGCGGTTCATGCAGGTACCGGAGTCCGTGGTGTACGGGTTGGTGCTGGGCATCGTGGTCCTGTCACCCCTCATCGGCTTCGGCCGGACCAAGTGGCTGGCGGTGCTGAGCCTGCTGAACATCGGTGAGTACCGGGTGCTCGTGGCGAGTGACCCGTTCACGCTGGTGGTGGCGGTCACCGCACTGCTCGGGGCGCTGCTGCTGCTCGCGGAGATGTCCGCGCTGAGGCGGCTGTCGGGGGTCCTGTGGATGGTCGGCGGGCTGCTGGTCGCGCTGGCCGCCGCCCGGCAGTCGGAGACCGCCGCGCTGGTCGTGCACGCGAGACCCTGGGTGGCGATCTCGACGCTGGTGGCGGCGGCCGTGCTGGCGCTGCGCGCGCGGCGGGCCAGGCTGATCGCGCACGATCCGTCCGACGGCCTGCGGGGCATGTGATGGGGCAGTCCCCATCCACCCCGCTCCAGATCGCCATGCTGGTGCTGTTCGTCTTGCCGGGCGTCACCTACCAGTTCCTGCGGGAGCGCTGGCGGGGCCCGGTCCCCGGCGAACGCGACCTGGGGGAGCGGGTACTGCGCGCCGTGGCGGCGTCCGTGGTGCTCGACACCCTCTATCTCGTCGCGGCAGGACCCCGGTTGGTGCGCTTCGCCCGGCACGCCGGAGCGGGCGGTCGCGAGGCCGTCGCGCAACAGCCCCGGTCGGCCGGGGTGCTTGCCCTGGTGCTCTTCATCGTCGTGCCGGCGATGGCCGCGGGCTGTGTCACCTGGTGGCAGCGACGGCGGCGGCCCGCGCGCTACCGCTCGACGCCCACCGCCTGGGACCACCTGTTCAGCCGGTCCGGCCCCTGCTTCGTCCGCATGCGGCTGCGGGACGGCGCCTGGGTGGGCGGCTGGTACGGCGGACGGTCGTACGCCACCTCGTATCCGCAGGTCCCCGAGATCTATTTGGAGACGGCGTGGCTGATGAAGCCGGACGGCAGCTTCGTCCGTCCCGTCCGGGACAGCGCCGGGATCCACGTCAGAGCGGCGGACACCGATGTGCTGGAACTCCTCACCCCGCCGTCCGCCGCACCCCCGGACCCCCCTGCGGCGGCCCTCCCCGCCGCCCGGACCACAGAGGAGCCGGCATGACCGCATCCCGCGCCGGAGAGCCCGAACCGACTGCGTTCGAGAAGAAGTTGCGACTGAAGGGCGGTGGGGACTTCCGGGGGCACACACCGGCCCTCAGCATCCCCGAACCGACCCGGGGCCCCTCGGACCGCGCCGGGGTCTCCTTTCCGGCGCGGTCCGAGGACACGACCGCGCGGCTGCCGCAGGACGCCGAGTCCCCGGAGCCGTCCGTTCCCCCCGGGCCGGCCGGTCCGCCGCCCGCCGGGTCCTGAGACGCCGGGCACTGCTCCTCAGCACCCCACGTGCAGATAACTCGCCCAGAACTGCGGCAGGTTGGGGCACAGCTCACGGACTGCCAGGGTGGCGCGCCGCACCGCGGCCGCCGCGTCGACCGGTGCGCCGGACCGCGCCGCCTCCGCCAGCTCCGCGTAGACGTTCTCGGCGAACACGGAGCTGACCTCGTCCTCCACCCGCCACAGCGTCGCGATGAC
>CBRG010000473.1 GCA_000470535.1 Streptomyces sp. AW19M42 | reverse complement strand
CTGGCCACCGGCCAGGCGGGCGAACTCGGCTTCGCGATCACCGGCTCCGTCCTCGCGGCCCTCCTCGTCGCCGCGGTCGGGCAGCGCTCACCGCTGCGCCTGGTGCTCACCGGCGTCGCCCTGACCGCGGTGCTGGGCGGTGTCGCGCTGGGCATGCGGCTGATGCTCCCGAACACCTTCGACACCTACCGGTTCTGGTCGGTCGGTTCGCTGGCCGGACGCGAACAGGTGCCCTTGGCACTGCCGTTGACCGCGATCGGAGCGTGCCTGCTCGGCGCGCTGCTGCTGAGCCGGGCGCTCAACGCCCTGACGCTCGGGGAGAGCGTGGCGCACACCCTGGGCGCCGGTGTGGGACGGGTACGGGCCGTGGCCCTGGTGCTGATCACCGTGCTCAGCGGGGCGGCCACCGCGGTGGCCGGTCCCATCCTCTTCGTCGGACTCATCGTGCCGCACCTGGTCCGCAGACCGGCGGGCGGCTCGGTGCCATGGCTGATTCTCTACACGATGGTGCTGGGCCCGATCCTGCTGCTCGTCGCCGACATCTGCTCACGGGTCCTGCTGCCCACCGGCGAGGTGCCGGTGGCCATCGTGACCGCCTTCCTCGGCGGCCCCATGCTGATCTGGGCCGTTCGCCGCTACGGGGCGGGGTCACTGTGAACGCGTTCGGACTGAGGGCCGAATGCCGCACGGTGCTGCTCGTCGCCGTGATGGTGGCCCTGATGCTCGCCCTGAGCCTGCTCGGGCTCTGCTACGGGGTGTCATGGTCTCCCCCGGGCAAGGTGTTCGCCGTGCTGAGCGGCGCGGACCATTCCGTCGTGATCCGGGACTGGCGGCTGCCGAGAGTGCTGGCCGGGCTGGTGTTCGGCGCCGCGCTCGGTGTCGCGGGGGCGATCTTCCAGAACCTCACCCGCAACCCGATGGGCAGCCCGGACGTCATCGGTCTCGACGCCGGCGCCTACACCGGTGCCCTGGTCGCCATGACCGTACTGTCCGGCACATCCGTGCAACTGGCCACCGGCTCGGTGCTCGGCGGGCTGCTCGTCGCGGCCGCCATCTACCTGCTCTCGCTGCGCAGCGGTTTCTCCGGGCTGCGGCTGGTGGTCATCGGAATCGCGTTCAACGCGATGGTGACCGCGATCAACTCGTGGATCGTGCTGCGCGCCGAACTCGAAGTGGCGATCGCCGCCGTCGGCTGGAGCGCCGGCTCGCTCAACGGTGTGGGCTGGTCCGACCTGGGGATTCCGTTCACGGTGATCGCCGTGCTGCTGGCCCTGATGACCGCGAGCTCGCACTCCATGCACCAGGCATCGCTCGGTGACGCGATCGCGGTGACCACCGGGGTCGGTCTCGGCCGGCTGCGGCTGCTGATGGTGCTGGTCGGCGTCGGCTGCACGGCCACGGTGACCGCCGTGGCCGGGCCGATCGCGTTCATCGCCCTGGCCGCCCCGCAGATCGGCCGCAGGCTCGCGGGCGCCGCCGGAGTGCCGTTGCTCCCGGCCGCGCTGACCGGGGCGGTGCTGCTCCAGGGCGCCGACCTGGTCGCCCAGATGCTGCTGGCACCCGTCGCACTGCCCGTCGGCGTGGTGAGCACCGCGATCGGCGGCTGCTATCTGATCTGGCTGCTGACCAAGGAGGTGAGGCGCGCGTGACCGCACGCCTGACGGCGCGGGAGATCACCCTGCGCTACGGAGACCGCGTCGTGTCCACACGGCTGAGCCTCGACATCCCCGACGGCGCGTTCACCGCCGTGGTGGGCCCCAACGCCTGCGGAAAATCAACCCTGTTGAGCGCACTGGTCCGGCTGCTGCGCCCCGACGTGGGCCGGGTGGAACTCGACGGCCGCGACGTCGGCGGCTACGCGACGAAGGCACTGGCCAGACAGCTCGGTTTCCTGCCGCAGGACCCCCTGGCCCCCGACGAGATCAAGGTCCGCCAGCTCGTGGGCCGGGGCAGGTTCCCGCACCAGTCGATGCTGGCCCTGTGGTCCGCACAGGACGATGAGGCCGTCGCCGAGGCCATGGCCGCCGCGGGCGTCGAGGACCTGCACAGCCGGCCGGTGGGGGAACTGTCCGGCGGACAGCGCCAACGGGTCTGGATGGCCATGGTGCTCGCCCAGCAGACGCCCTACCTGCTGCTCGACGAGCCGACATCGTTCCTCGACATCACCCACCAGTACCAGCTGCTCGGGCTGCTGGCCAGGCTGCGCAACGAGGGCCGCACGGTGGTCGCCGTCCTGCACGACATCAACCAGGCCTGCCGCTTCGCGGACCACCTGATCGCCATGAAGGACGGCCGGGTGATCGCCGAGGGCGTCCCCGGGGACATCGTGGACGCCGCGCTGATCAAGGACGTGTTCGACCTGCCGAGCGTCATCGTCCCCGACCCGGTGACCGGCACGCCGATGGTCGTACCCACACTTCAAGGAGAGTAAGTTGAGCACCGCAAGCGCGCCCTCGGACGGCCTTCTCGCCCTGACTGGTGCCCAGTTGGGAATCTGGAACGCGCAGCGCCTGGAACCCGAATCGCCGTACTACCTGGTCGGCGACGTGGTGGAGATATCCGGCACGGAGCCGGTCGACCCGGACGCGCTGGCCGAGGCCGTCCGGGCGACCACGGAGGAGGCAGAGACCCTGCGGCTGCGGGTGTACGACACCCCGGACGGTCCGCGCCAGGCGGTGAGCGGGGAACCGGTCGGACTGCCCGAGGTGGTCGACGTCAGTGGTGCGGCCGACCCCGCCGCCGCGGCGCAGGCCCTGATCGACGCCGAGCGGGCCCGGACGGGTGAGGCATGCCGGGGGATGGTGGACCGGGTGCTGTACGCACGCACCGTCATCAGGCTGTCCGAACGCGAGGTCTGGTACACCCAGCTCGGCCACCACCTGGTCTTCGACGGCTACACCGCCGCGATGCTCGCCCGCCGCACCGCCGCCCGGTACACCGCCCTGGTGCGCGGGACGGAGCCGCCCGGTTCGAGGTTCGGCGGGTTCGCCGACCTCGTCGCCGCCGACCGGGCCTACCGGGAGAGCGACCGGTTCACCGAGGACCGCGCGTACTGGGTCGAGCGGTTCACGCCGCTGCCCGAACTCGACGACGCGGCCGAGCCCTTCGGCTACGGGACCGCTGTCTCCGGGCCCGGCGCCGGCGCTCCTGACCGGACGCTGACCGCCCGCGCCGCCGTCACCCCCGAGGAGACGGCCGGGCTGCGCGCCTTCGCCGACCGGGAGGGCGTCGCGTGGGGCGAGGCGCTGATCGCCTGCTACGCCGCGTTCCTGCACCGCCTGCTCGGCCGCACCGACCTGGTGTTCGCACTGCCGCTGATGTGCCGGGTCGGCTCCGCCGAGCTGCGCACCCCTGCCATGGCCGTCAACGTGCTGCCGCTGCGGGTCAGCGTGCGCGGCGGGGACGGACTGGGGGAGCTGAGCCGGCGGGTCGCCTCCGCCATGCGCGAGATGCGTGAGCACCAGCGCTACCGGGGCGAGGACCTCCCCAGGGACCTCGGAGCACCCGGCGCCGGCGCCCTGCTGCACGGACGCGGGATCAACCTCAAGGCGTTCGACCTGGCGATCGACTTCGCCGGGGCCGCCGGTGTGATGCGCAATGTCGCGGGCGGACCGCCGGAGGATATGGGGCTGAGCGTCCTGCCGACCCGTGACGGTGGGCTGCTCCTCGGCTTCGAGGTCGACGCCCGGTCCAAGGACCAGGCCGCGGTCGACGCTCTGCTGTCCGGGCTGCTGGTCCTGCTGTCCGGGCTGACCGAAGGACTGCCCGTCGGCCGGATCGCCCTGACCGGCGACGCGGACCGGCTGCCGGCCCCGTGGTGC
>CBRG010000472.1 GCA_000470535.1 Streptomyces sp. AW19M42 | reverse complement strand
GGCGGCGGGGGCCTCGGCGGCCGGTTCCGGGGCCGGGGCGGCCTCGGGCTCGGCGGCCGGAGCCGCCTCGGCGGCCGGCGCACCGGTGCCGTCGTCGATGGTGGCCAGCTCGGCGCCGACCTCGACGGTCTCGTCCTCGGCGACCTTGATGGAGGCCAGGATGCCGGAGGCGGGAGCCGGGATCTCGGTGTCGACCTTGTCGGTCGATACCTCAAGCAGCGGCTCGTCGGCCTCGACGCGCTCGCCCTCGGCCTTCAGCCAACGGGTGACAGTGCCCTCGGTGACGCTCTCGCCGAGCGCCGGAAGGGTTACGGAAACCGACATGGTTTCGGTTGCTCCTTACGAATGTGCGGAAGTAGGTCGGTTGTCGCGCCCGTCGACTGATCAGTCGTGGGAGTGCAGAGGCTTGCCGGCCAGGGCCAGGTGGGCTTCGCCCATCGCCTCGTTCTGCGTGGGGTGGGCGTGGATGAGCTGCGCGACCTCGGCCGGCAGCGCCTCCCAGTTGTAGATCAGCTGGGCTTCGCCGACCTGCTCGCCCATACGGTCACCGACCATGTGGACGCCGACCACGGCACCGTCCTTGACCTGGACGAGCTTGATCTCGCCCGCGGTCTTGAGGATCTTGCTCTTGCCGTTGCCCGCGAGGCTGTACTTGAGGGCGACGACCTTGTCCGCTCCGTAGAGCTCCTTGGCCTTGGCCTCGGTGATGCCGACGGAGGCGACCTCGGGGTGGCAGTACGTCACCTTCGGGACGCCGTCGTAGTCGATCGGAACGGTCTTCAGACCGGCCAGCCGCTCCGCGACGAGGATGCCCTCGGCGAAGCCGACGTGCGCGAGCTGGAGGGTCGGGGCCAGGTCGCCCACGGCCGAGATGGTCTCGACGTTCGTCCGCATGTACTCGTCGACGAGGACGTAGCCGCGGTCCATCGCGACACCGGCCTCCTCGTAACCGAGGCCCTGCGAGACGGGGCCGCGGCCGATGGCGACCAGCAGCACCTCGGCGTCGAAGGTCTTGCCGTCGGCGAGGGTCACCCGGACGCCGTCCTGGGTGTACTCGACACCCTGGAAGAACGTACCGAGGTTGAACTTGATGCCGCGCTTGCGGAACGCGCGCTCAAGAAGCTTCGAGCTGTTCTCGTCCTCGACCGGGACCAGGTGCTTCAGGCCCTCGACGATGGTGACCTCGGTGCCGAAGGACTTCCACGCCGAGGCGAACTCGACGCCGATGACGCCGCCGCCCAGCACGATCGCGGACTTCGGGACCCGGTCCAGCTTCAGCGCGTGGTCCGAGGAGATGACGCGGTTGCCGTCGATCTCCAGGCCCGGCAGCGACTTCGGCACGGAGCCGGTCGCCAGGAGCACGTGGCGGCCCTGGACGCGCTGGCCGTTCACATCCACCGAGGTGGGGGAGGAGAGCCGACCCTCACCCTCGATGTAGTGCACCTTGCGGGAGGCGATGAGACCCTGCAGACCCTTGTACAGGCCAGAGATCACATCGTCCTTGTACTTGTGGACGGCCTCCATGTCGATGCCCTCGAAGGTGGCCTTGACACCGAACTGGTCGGCCTCGCGCGCCTGGTCCGCGATCTCACCGGCGTGCAGCAGGGCCTTCGTGGGGATGCAGCCGTTGTGCAGGCAGGTGCCGCCGACCTTGCCCTTCTCGATCAGAGCGACGTCCAGGCCCAGCTGCGCTCCGCGCAGGGCCGCGGCGTAACCGCCACTGCCACCGCCGAGGATCACTAGGTCGAAAACGGTGCTGGCGTCGTTCGCCACGTCACGTCCTCCATGCATGTGCGCCGTACGCCGGGCCCCCGTCATCGGGGTGTGACCGGCCGGTCGGCTGGTGTGCGGCCGCTTTGGTCATTCGGCCCTGTGGTGGGGGCCCTGTCCTGCCGAGAACCCATCTTCGCACTTGTTGACGGTGGGCGGGACGCGGGGCCCGGGTCTGGGACGGACGATCGTCCGTCCCAGCGGGTTACCGCTGAGTAGGGAGGGGCTGATTTCGTTGAGAGCGAAACCTGCCCGGACCCGGCAGCGGTGCCGTGGGTGCAACACGGACGGCCCCGGACGTATGCCCGGGGCCGTCCATCAGCCGCGATGTCAGCCGAGGTCTCCGGCCGCGGTGCGCTCCGCCAGCTTCACCAGGGTGCGGACCGCGGATCCGGTGCCGCCCTTCGGCGTGTAGCCGTACGGGGCGCCCTCGTGGAAGGCGGGGCCCGCGATGTCCAGGTGCGCCCAGGCGATGCCCTCGCCCACGAACTCCTTCAGGAACAGGCCGGCCACCAGGCCGCCGCCCATCCGCTCGCCCATGTTGGCGATGTCGGCGGTCGGGGAGTCCATGCCCTTGCGCAGGTCGGCGGGGAGCGGCATCGGCCAGGAGGCCTCACCGACCTCCTCCGCGATCTCGTGGACCGAGGTGCGGAAGGCGTCGTCGTTGGCCATGATGCCGAACGTGCGGTTGCCCAGGGCCAGCACCATCGCGCCGGTCAGGGTCGCCACGTCGACGATCGCGTCCGGCTTCTCCTCGGAGGCGCGGGTCAGCGCGTCGGCCAGGACCAGACGGCCCTCGGCGTCCGTGTTGAGCACCTCGACGGTCTTGCCGCTGTACATGTTGAGCACGTCACCGGGGCGGGTGGCGTTGCCCGACGGCATGTTCTCGGCCAGCGCCAGCCAGCCGGTGACGTTGACGCGCAGGCCCAGGCGGGCGGCCGCGACGACGGCGGCGAACACGGCGGCGGCGCCGGCCATGTCGCACTTCATCGTCTCGTTGTGGCCGGCCGGCTTCAGCGAGATGCCGCCCGAGTCGTAGGTGATGCCCTTGCCCACAAGGGCCAGGGTCTTCTCCGCCTTCGG
Source organism: Streptomyces sp. AW19M42 (assembly GCA_000470535.1). Classification (GTDB taxonomy): domain Bacteria; phylum Actinomycetota; class Actinomycetes; order Streptomycetales; family Streptomycetaceae; genus Streptomyces. The sequence goes on along the minus strand of CBRG010000472.1, from coordinate 2,105 downwards.
GTGCGTGTAGGCGAGCTTCACCAGGCGCGGGCCGCGGGCCGCGCCCTGGCCGACACCGAGGATGCCGCCGTAACCGCCCTTGACGAGCGCCTTCTCGTCGAGCACCTGCACCTTGACACCGTGCTCCTTGCCGGCGGCGGTGGCCACGGCGGCGAAGGACTCGGGGTACAGGTCGTTCGGCGGGGTGTTGATCAGGTCGCGGGCGCGGTTGATCTCCTCGACCAGCGCCACGGAACGCTCCGCGGCGGCCTTGAACGCCTTGTCGCGGGGCTTGGTGCCGAGCATGGCCACCTCGGCGAGCGGCAGCTTGGCGCCACTGGAGGCCTTGGGGTCCAGCTTGTTCTCGCCGCGCTGGTAGGCGGTGAAGGCGTACGCGCCCAGCAGGGCGCCCTCCGCGACGGCCTCGGCGTCCTCGACGGTGCCGACGGGCAGCGCGAAACCGGCCTTCTTGGAGCCGGCGAGCGAGCGGGCGGCGGAGCCCGCGGCCCGGCGCAGCGCCTCGGCGTCGTAGCCGCCGTCCTTGTCCGGGACCGGGCCGAGTCCGGCCGCGATGACGACCGGGGCCTTCAGGCCGTCGGGCGCGGGGAGCTTGGTCAGTTCGCCCTCGGCACCACTGGCGCCCAGGGTCTCCAGGACGGCGGCGAGCTTTCCGCCGAACGCCTTGTCGACGGCCTCGGCGCCCGGTGCGAGGACCAGGCCCTTGCCGCCCTTGGCGACACCGACGACGAGTGCGTCGGCGCGCAGTGTCGCCGCACCGGAGGTGCTGAGAGTGAGAGCAGTCACGGTGGTGGAATCTCGCTTCCGTAGAGTTCTTTGCCGGTCTGTATTGGTCGAGGGGGCGGGCCGACCGCGCCCGGCGCATCGTAGACGCCGCCGCAATGTGCCTGGAATGAGCCTACGCGCGCCCTTGGTACCGGATCACGGCGGCGGGCCGAGTGCGCGTCCGGGCCGTCGTACGGTTGTCCTGCCGGGATGATCTTCCCGGGGGAAACGGGGCACGACCGCAACCATGGTGGCGGCACGCCGGTGAGCTGGGAGAACGATGCGCGAGCGGCCGACCGCAAGGGTGACCGGAGGACCGGCCGTGCTGCCCGTCGCCGTACTGATTCTGCTGGCCGTGCTGGCGGGCTGTACCTCGGCGCCGGAATCCGCCGGGTCGGGCCGGCCCGCCGGGGGCCGCTGGCAGCCCGAACCGGGCACCGACTGGCAGTGGCAGCTCTCCGGCCGGCTGGACACCACCGTGGACGCCCCGGTGTACGACATCGACGGCTTCGATCACGACGCGTCCCAGGTGGCCGGGCTGCACCGCAAGGGGCGCAAGGTCATCTGCTACCTCTCCACCGGTGCCTGGGAGGAGTTCCGACCGGACGCGGACGACTTCCCGGCCGCGGTCCTCGGGAAGAGCAACGGCTGGGCGGGGGAGCGGTGGCTCGACATCCGCCGCACCGATGTGCTGGAGCCGCTGATGGAGGCCCGGATCGCGATGTGCGCCAAGAAGGGCTACGACGCGGTGGAACCCGACAACATGGACGGCTACCGCAACCGCTCCGGCTTCCCGCTGACCGCCGCCCACCAGCTCCGCTACAACCGGATCGTCGCCCGCGCCGCCCACCGCCACGGCATGGCCGTCGGCCTGAAGAACGACCTCCCGCAGATCCCGGAGCTGGTGGGGGACTTCGACTTCGCGGTGAACGAGCAGTGCGCCCAGTACGAGGAGTGCGAGGAGCTCAGCCCGTTCGTGAAGGCCGGCAAGGCGGTCTTCCACGTGGAGTACGAGCTGCCCGTCGCACGGTTCTGCGCGGACTCCCGGCGGCTGGGGCTGAGCTCGCTGCTCAAGAAGTACGAGCTCGGCGTCTGGCGCGAGCGGTGCCCGGCGGCGCGCGCCTGACCGGACTTCCGGAACACGCCCGGGGCCCGCTCAGCCGAGCGCCAGGCCCATCAGCGCCACGGTCGCCGCCGTCTCCGCCAGCGCCCCGAACACATCGCCGGTCACCCCGCCGAAGCGCCGCACGCAGTGCCGCAGGAGCAACTGGGCCACCGCGAGAGCGGCCAGCGCGGCGAGGCCGTACCTCAGCGCCCCGTACCCGCCGAGCGGCGCTCCCGCG
>CBRG010000471.1 GCA_000470535.1 Streptomyces sp. AW19M42 | reverse complement strand
CCGGCCGCCCGCCGGGCCGCCGCGTCGTCGAGCGGCTCGCCGGTACGCAGCAGCGCGCCGAGTTCCAGCGCCGCCCGGTCGCCGGCCGCGAGGGCGGTCAGGACGGGGTACGTCTTCTTCCGCCGACGCAGATCGCTGTGCACCGGCTTGCCCGTGACCTCCGGGTCGCCCCAGATGCCGAGCACGTCGTCCATGGCCTGGAAGGCGACCCCGAGATGGCGTCCCGCCGAGGTGAGGGCGTCGGCAGCCGTCCGTCCTGCCCCGCCGAGCACGGCGCCCAGACCGGCGGCGCAGCCGAGCAGCGAGCCCGTCTTGTGCTCGGCCATCAGCCGGTACTCGTGCGGCCGCACGGCATCGGGTCCGGTCCAGGGCCGGGACTCGAAGAGCAGGTCGTCGGCCTGACCGCGGACCAGGTCGTTCAGCGTCCCGGACAGCAGCCGCACCGCCTGCACACAGTGCGCGCCGGGGGCGTCCGCCAGGGTCTGCACGGCCAGCGCGAAGAGCGCGTCGCCCGCGAGGACGGCGGGCCCGGTCCCGTAGGCCTTCCAGGCGGTGGCGCGCTGCCTGCGGGTCTCGTCGCCGTCCATGATGTCGTCGTGGAGCAGGGAGAAGGTGTGGATCAGCTCGACCGCGACGGCACCCCTTACCGCACTCCGCGCGTGCGCGCCGACGGTCTCCGCACCGAGCACCGCGAGGGCCTGCCGGATCCCCTTGCCCTGTGCGCCGGGGACGGCCAGGCCACCGGGCCCGTCCCAGCCGAGCGAGAACGCGGTGATCTCGGCGTGCCACGGATGCAGCTGCCGCACGGCCCGCTCCAGACCGGGCCGGACGAGAGCGCGGCAGCGGGCGAGTATCTCCGGCGCCGTGGCCTGCTGGGTCACCGGCGGTGTCATCGGCGGCCGGCTTCCCCGGCCACCGTGTCACCGGCCGGTGTCACGCCGAGTTCCGCGTAGGCCTTGTCGACCATGTCGCGGGCGTTGAGCAGTCCGATCCGGTCCAGCGTGACCCGCAGCCCGTCCAGCTCCGTGGCGGTCTGCGTGCGGTCCCGGCCCAGCCGGGCGCGCGACTTGACCAGACCGAGGCGGGCCAGCGCCTCGCCCCGGGGTTCGGTCATCGCCCGGAATTCACCCAGCGCCTCTTCGTAGACCTGCCGGGCCTCCTCGTACCGTCCGGCTCGGTAGAGCACGTTGGCGCGCATCTTGTGGTTGTAGGCGAGGGCGCTGGACAGGTTCATTTCGCGGCAGGTCAGTTCGGCCTCGGACAGCAGGGAGAGTGCCCGCTCGGGGTCGTTGTCCCGTACGGAGATGATGTCGGCCATGCCGCGCAGGGCCCAGGCCCGGCCGCGCCGGTCGTCCGCGTTCCCGGCCAGCTGCGCAGCCTCCTCGAACATCTCCAGGGCGGTGTCGAACGAGCCGGTGTTGCGGTGGATCTGCGCGATGCCCTCCAGGGCCCAGACGGTGTGCCGCGCCTCGCCCCGGGCCCGCGCCTCCGCGAGGAGCTGCTCATGCAGCGCCGCGACGGTCCGGTAGTCGCCCTGGATGCGGCCGGTCTCCGCGAGCCCGGCGAGCGAGTAGCCCCGGGCGACCACATCGCCGCCCTTCTTGCCCAGATCCGCCGCCAGGCCCAGCAGCCGGAAGGCGAGACGCAGTGCGCCCCGCTGGCGGGCGAGGGTGCCGCCGCTCCACAGCGCCCAGGCCATCGCCCCGGTGTCCTGGGCCGACCGGGCCGCGCGGTAGCTGGCCTTCCAGGCACGGTCGGCGTCCTGCACATGGCCCAGCCTGCGGTGCGCCTCGGCCACCGCGAGCCCGGTGCGGGCCACCTCCTGCTGGGAGCCGGCGAGTTCGGCCGCCCTCAAGTGGCGTTCCCCCTCGGCCAGTACGTCGGTGAGGGAGGCGTTCACGGACATCTTGGTGAGGGCGCCCTGGTACTCGGGCGCCAGTGCTTTGCTCTGCATGGGAGCCTTTCGCGCGCGAACGGGTCGGCCGCGTCAACTATACGCATCATGTATACACGAAGTGCATAGTTGCTCGGTGGTCCGACCTGTGCGCTCATGGGGGGACGGAAGAGGTCTGTGGTGTGCGGCGTACCGCCTTGTTGTGGATCAAGACGGCTGTTGCGCGCTCAGGGTTGCTTCGAGTTCCGTCAATCCGTACAGACATTCGCTCCACGGCGTTCGCCAGGTCAGCCGGACGGGTCCGCCAGGTGCTCCGCGAACCACTCCCGGGCCAGCCCGGCGACCTCGTCCAGTGCGCCCGGCTCCTCGAACAGGTGCGTCGCACCGGCGACGACGTCCAGCCGGTTCTTGCAGCGCAGCGCCGACTTCGCCTGCCGGTTCAGCTCCAGCACCCGGGGGTCGCGGCC
>CBRG010000470.1 GCA_000470535.1 Streptomyces sp. AW19M42 | reverse complement strand
GGGGGCGGTCCTTCGTCGTGGGCGGATGGTGTGCACCTGCCATGTCCCTGTAGATTCCCCGTGAAGATCGTGACTGGCAGATGGAGGGGAACGCACCATGCTGAGGTTCACCGGGGGGCGGGTCGTGGCCGCCGCCGTGGCGGCGTTCGGCCTCGTCATCGCCGCACAGGGCACGGCCGCGGCCGCGCCGAAGTCGGTCGAGGCGACCTTCGGCGGGTACGGCGAATGGAACCCCGACCCCTACGGCAGCATCCCCGGCGACTCGATCCGCGCCTGCGACACGGGCGCGGACGGCTGGGGCATCGAGGTGAAGCTCGACATCGGCCGCGACGGGACCTGGGACCGGGTCGCGAGCACCCGCGGTCACAACTCCCCCTACTGCAGCCCGTGGAAGAGCGGCAACATCAAGGAAGGCACGCCCGTGAGCATCCAGGTGGCGAACGTGAACGGCGGCGTTACCTACCCCAAGGGCTCGCTCCTGCTCAGCCACGCCTGAGCGGCATGCCCGAGTGCCACCGGGTGGCGGGCGGCGAATCCGGCCGCAGGCCACCCGGCAGCCTCACTTCAGGCGGGGAGCTGGGCCTCGATGGCCGCGACGAGCTCCGGGGCCTCCGGCTCGGTGGCGGGACGGAGCCGGGCGACCGGCTCGCCCGCGGGGGAGAGCAGGAACTTCTCGAAGTTCCACTTCACGTCTCCGGCCTCGCCGTCGGCGTCCGCGAGCTTCGTCAGCTCCACGTAGAGCGGGTGCCGGCCCGCTCCGTTGACTTCCGTCTTGGCCAGCAGCGGGAAACTCACCCCGTAGGTGGCTGAGCAGAACGCCTGGATCTCCTCCGAGCTCCCGGGCTCCTGGCCGGCGAACTGGTTGCACGGCACGCCGAGCACGGTGAACCCCCGGTCCCCGTAAGTCTTCTGGAGCCGCTCCAGACCTGCGTACTGCGGGGTCAGCCCGCACTTGGAGGCGACGTTCACCAGCAGGACGGCCTGGCCCCGGTAGGCGCCCAGGGTGGTCGGCTCGCCGGTCAGGGTGTGGAGAGGAATGTCGTAAAGCGTCATGAGGATCTCCTAGTAAGTGGCTTTCACAGCCATTCTTACGCCCGCAGGCCCCCACTTATGCCCACAGGTTCATCGGGACGAAGCCGATCGCACGGCCGTCCGGATCCAGCAGCCTGCCCATCAGCTTGACCGCGCGCAGCGCGACCGCCCGGTCGGCGATCCGCAGATGGGGGAGGGCCGCGGCGAGACGTACCTCCAGGTCCTGGGCATCCACCAGCGAGGAGACCCAGACGGTCGCGATCAGATTCTGCGGGCCGGCCAGGCCGAGGCACTGCCGGATCTCCGGAAGCCTCGCCAACTCCCTTGCCGTGGAGTCCAGATGCTCGGGCGAGACAGTGCCGAAGAAGGTCACGGCGACCGGTGAGCCGGACAGCGAGCGGGTCAGGTCGCAGCGCAGCACCAGCCGGCCGGACTCCAGTAGCCGGTTCAGCCGCCGGCTCGCGGTGTTCACCGAGACGCCCAGGGTCTCGGCGAGTTCGCTCAGCGACATCCGCCCGTTCTCGCCGATCGCCGTGACCAGTTCCGCGTACTCGGGCGACTGCTGGGAGCCGCCCAGTGCCGAGCGCCGGGACGCGGCCAGCGTCTCCTGCTGGGAGCGGTTCAGGCTCGTCAGCCGCCAGACACTCCCCTCCGTGTAACTGCGGGTGACCAGATGGGCCCGGGTCGCCGTGATGCCGGGGATCGTGCCGAGCCGGTCCACGATGTAGCGCGAGAGGGCGCCGAAGCCGGTGGCCATGGCCGTGATCAGCAGATCGCGGCCGCCCGCCGCGTGCTCCACGGTCACCGCGTGCGGGTCCGCGGAGAGCTGCTCGGCCACCGCACCCGCCTGTCCCGGCGCGCAGTCGATCTCGATCAGCGCACCGGCTCCGGAGCCGCCGTAGGGATAGGCGGTCACCCAGGCGTGGCCCGCCGTCCGCAGCCGCTCCCAGCGCCGGGCGACGGTCGCGGCGTCGATGTCCAGCGCCTTCGCCAGCTCCGTCCAGGGCGCCCGTGGGCTGATCTGCAGCGCGTTGACCAAGGCCAGATCGAGCTCGCTGAGCGGGGGCAGGTTTTCAGTCATCTGAGATCCGCATCGGGAAGCACTATGGGAAAAAACTGCATTGAATCATGGTTCATGACAGGGATAAGCAATTCGATGTCACCTCATGATCGGAGATTAGCATCGCCCTACCTCAACAGATCCAGCCAGTTCCTCGTCCCGGAGGCGCCCCGTGCAGCAGCCTTTCGCCACCCTCACCGAGGCCGCCTCCGCCCTCCG
>CBRG010000469.1 GCA_000470535.1 Streptomyces sp. AW19M42 | reverse complement strand
GGCGCTGGCCGCCGTGCCCGCCGACGGGCCCGGGGCGGGCTCGCCGGGCGAACGGGGGCCCGCCTTCTACCCGTTCGCGGACTTCTCGCCCGAACTGGCCGCGCTGCGCTGGGCGGCAAGGAACGGGGTCCCGGCGGTGGCCTGCGACCTGCCGCTGGCCGACCGGGCATGGGCGGTGGGCGGCCCGGACACCCCCGCCCCCGCCCCGGTCCCGGGTGCAGACTCCGCGCCCGGGCCGGCGGACGGGCACGGGCTGTCCGACGCGCTCCGGTCCCGGCTCACCGGCCGTGAGGGGGACGACCTGTGGGACCGGCTGGTGGAGGCCCTCGCGCCCGGCTCGACACCCGAGGCGCTCCGCCGTGCCGCCCTGCTCACCGGCTGGGCGCTGCGCCACGAGGCCGCGGCGCGGGGCGGGGTGCACGGCACGGACCTGGTGCGCGAGGCGTGTATGCGCGGACACGTCGCGCAGGCCCTGGCGAGCGGACAACGGCCCGCCGTGGTGGTGGGGGCCTTCCACGCCCCGGCGCTGCTGCCGCCCGTCGCCGCGGCCACCGAGGGTCCCGTACCGGCGGACGAGCCGGACGCGTCCGGCGCGGACGGCCGTGCGAGCGGCGCCGCCGGGACGGCGGACTGCACGGTCTCCCTGATCCCGTACACGTACCCGCTGCTCGACTCACGGTCCGGCTACCCGGCCGGCATCCGGGACCCGGAGTGGCAGCACACCGTCCTGGACGCCGCCGGGGACCCGGCCGTGCTGCACGAGGCGCTGATCCGCACGGCGGTCCGTATCTGCGCCGCCCTGCGCGAACAGGGCCATCCCTACGGCCCGGCGGACGGCCGGGAGATCGTCCGGGTCGCCGGTGACCTGGCCCGACTGCGCGATCTGCCCGCCCCCGGCCGCGGTGAACTCCTGGAAGCCGTGCAGACGGTGCTGGGGCGCGGCGAGACCTATGGCACGGGCCGCGCCGTCGCCCAGGCCCTCGAACGCGTACTCGTAGGAGCCCGCCCCGGACGCCCCGCGCCCGCCGCTCCGCGCAGCGGGCTGGGCCCCGCCGTCGAGGCGGAGACCGCGGCGCTCGCCCTTCCCGGCCCGGAGGACGCACACGAGAAGGCACCCCGCGACCTCCGGCTCGACCCGGCGCGCTCCACCCTGGACCGACGCCGTGAACTGCTGCTGCGCAGGCTGACGGTGTGCGGCATCCCTTACGCGCAGGAGCAGGAGGTGACCGGCGCGGCGGGCACCGAAGGACTCACGACGCGCTGGCAGGCGCGGTGGACCCCGGCGACGGCCGCGATGCTCACCGCGGCCGGGGCCCGCGGCGTCACCCCGGTCCAGGCGGCCGAGGGCGTGCTGCGGCAGCGGCGCGCGGCCGAGCACGCGGCAGACGGTCCGACGGCCGCGCAGGTCGTCCGCGGCCTCACGGAGGCCGCCGAGTGCGGGCTCCCCGCCCTGGCCGACGAACGGCTCACGGAACTGGCGGCCGTACTCCCCGCGAGCGGCACCCTTCCCGAACTCCTCGGCGGGCTCGACCTGCTGGACCGCATCGACGCCGGCCACCTGACGGGCCCGGCCGCACCCGACGACCACGCGGCCCCGGACGCCACCGCCCGTGCGGCCCACACCGCGCACGCGGCCGAACTCCTGACCTCTGCCGCGGTCCGCCAGGTCGACGGCCTGACCGGCTCCGAGGACCCCGGGGACGCGCGGGCGCTGCTCGAACTTTCCCAGCGGGCCGACCGGTTGGGCGGCATCCGGCTCACCGACGCCCTCGCCCGGCTGGCCGCAGAGGGGACGCCGTTGATCGCCGCGGCCGCCGGTGCGGTCAGGGTGCTCACGGGCCACGAGGAGGCCGAGAGCTTCGGGGGGCGCGTCGCCTCCTGGGTGGACGGAGCCGTGGACAGCGCGTCCCGGGCCGCGCTCGCCGCCCGTCTCACCGGCGTCCTGACGGTGGCGGGCCCGCTCCTGACCGTCGGCGTCGGCGCCCTGGACCCGTTGCTGCACCGGGTCGTCGAGCTGGACGACACCGCGTTCCTGGCTCGGCTGCCGGCCCTGCGCGGTGGCTTCGACACCCTGAGCCCGGCCGCCCGTGACCGGCTGCTGGACACCGTCGAGGAACGGCTGGGCGAACGGGTGGAGGACCTCGACGCGGACGATCCGGCCGAGCTGGCCCGCCGAACGGCCGCCGACCTCGCGGCCCGCGAGCTCCTGACCGGCCTCGGCCTGCCCGTCCCGCCACCCGCGTACGAGGACCGGTTCCCACCGCCGTCCGTCGGCCGCCCCACCACCGGAGCGGCCACCGGGACCGCCCCCGCGCGGACCCTCGCGCCCGCCGACCGGTGGCGGCTCGTGCTCGGGCGGCGCTCCGACCGGCTGCCGTCCGGCGCCACCCGCCTGGCGACCGCTCTGGACGAGCTCTACGGCGCGGGACACGGCGAGGGATCCCGCGGCGGCCTGCCCGGCCCCGGTCACGGGGTTGGCTCGCGCGGCGGCCGGGAACCGTCGTTCCCCGGCGTCCGCGAGTGGTCCGAGGAACTGGCCGCACTGTTCGGCCCCGGCATCCGCGAGGAGGTCCTCGCCGCCGCGGCCGGGACAGGACGGCAGGACGTCCTCGCCGAACTCGACCCGGCGGCCGCCACCCCCTCCGTGGAACTGCTCCGGACGATCCTGCGGTACGCCGGCGGTCTCCCCGAGGCCCGCCTCGCAGCGCTCCGGCCCCTGGTCCGCCGCCTGGTCGACGAACTGACCCGGCAGCTCGCCACCCGGCTGCGTCCCGCCCTCACGGGCGCGATGACGGCCCGGCCCACCCGCCGTCCCGGTGGCCGGCTGGACCTGCCGCGCACGCTGCGCGCCAACCTGGCCACCGCCCGCCGGACGGCCGACGGAACGGTCCGGGTGATCCCCGAGAAGCCGGTGTTCCGCAGCCGCGCCCGCCGGTCGGCCGACTGGCGCCTGATCCTGGTCACCGATGTCTCCGGATCCATGGAGGCGTCCACGATCTGGTCCGCGCTGACCGCCTCCGTGCTCGCCGGGGTGCCGACCCTGAGCACTCATTTCCTGGCCTTCTCCACGGAGGTCGTCGACCTCACCGGCCATGTGCGCGATCCCCTCTCCCTCCTGTTGGAGGTGAGAGTGGGCGGGGGCACGCACATCGCCGCCGGGCTGCGCCACGCCCGCGGTCTGATCGAGGTGCCCTCCCGCACCCTCGTCGTCGTGATCAGCGACTTCGAGGAGGGCGCGCCGCTCGGCGGACTGCTGGCCGAGGTGCGCGCCCTGGTGACCACCGGCTGCCACGTCCTCGGGTGCGCCAGCCTCGACGACGCCGGCCGGCCCCGCTACTCGACGGGTGTCGCCGGTCAGCTCGTGGCCGCCGGCATGCCCGTGGCCGCCCTCAGCCCACTCGAACTGGCCCGCTGGATAGGGGAGAAGACCGCATGACCGCCGCTCAGTTGCCACCTGTCGCGCCGGAGGTCACGGCCACGCTGGTGGAGGACCTCTCGCCCCGGCTGCGCAAGCGGCTGGACGCGGCGGTCACCAAGCTCGGCGCCCGGCCGACGCACCGCGACGGGGACACGGTGACGATCGCGGTCGATGACGAGACCGAGTTGCGCCTGCACGCCCCGGGCGGTGTGGTGGCGACCGCGGACGCCATCACCTGCGGCTGCCTCCTCGCCCCGGCCTGCGTCCACCGCGCGGCCGCCGCCTGCGCCGCACCCATGGCGGACCCGGCGCCGGAGACCGCCGGCCGCCCCACCGGGACGGCCCCCGAACCGGCCACCGCGACGGCCTCAGGCCCTGCCCCGACCGCAGACTCCGCCCCGACACCCACACCCACACCCACCCCCGCCTCCTCGCCCGA
>CBRG010000468.1 GCA_000470535.1 Streptomyces sp. AW19M42 | reverse complement strand
CGCCGCGTTGTCGGGATCACCCTGATACGCCCGGTATCGGGGCTACCCTCCGCCTGCGATCGCACGCACCAGACGCCGCCGAGCCCGCCCTTCGGGCGGACGGCGCTACTTTCGAACCACGCCCTACTGGGCCGTCGGCTCCAGGAACTCCAGCCGGTTGCCGAACTTGTCGAACGCGTAGAAGCGGTCGTGGCCGGGGAAGTTGTCGTCCCACGTCACCTCGTGGCCGCCCTCCTCCAGGCGCTTGGCCAGGCCGCGCAGCGACTCGACGAGGATCCCGGGGTGCGCCTTGCGCGCGGGCGAGAAGTCCTGCTCGACGCCGAGGTGGACCTCCAGGCCGCCGCCGCGGAACCAGCACCCGCCGCGGGCGGCGAGGACCGGGGGCTTCTCCAGCTCCGTCATCCCGAGCACCTCGCCCCAGAACGCCCGGCACTGGTCCTCGCCGCCCGGCGGGATGGCCAGCTGGACGTGGTGCAGGCCCCCGAACGCGTAGCCGGCGCCGGTCGCTTCGTTGTTCTGATCGGTCATGTCTCGTCTCTCTTCTCTCTGTTGTGCGGGTACCCGTCCGGCGCCGGGGGCGCCGGACCGGTACCGTCCGGATCGGCTGACGCGGTGTCAGTCGGTCGAGGTGAGTGCCTCGTGGCGCGCGGCCATGCCGTCACTGCGTACGGTGAACGACAGCTTCCGTACGCCCTCCTGGGCACGCCGCAGCGCCTCTTCCTGTGACGTGCCCACCGCGCAGACGTGTGCACCCCGGGCGAAGGAACCGGTGACTCCCTTGAGCCGCTTGCCCGGTTCGCGCAGTACCTCGACGTCGACGACCCCCTCCAGCGCGCGGGCCTCCTCCTCGCCCGCCACCTCCACGATCTCGCCCACCGCGTCCGGGCAGGCGTACCAGATGGCCGCCGCACCGGGCCCGTCGTGCGGGGCGGCGAGGGTCGCGCGGAGACCGTCGAGGACTTTGATGCCCACGGCCTGGCGGGCGACGACGTCGATCAGGTCGACCCCGCTGACCCGCGCCCACAGCTCGGGGATCTCGTCGCCCGCCGGACGCAGGTGCGTCTCCACGATGTGGACCGCGTCCTCGGCCACGATGACCTCGGTGTGCGTGACGCCCCGCCGGACACCGAGGGCCGCCAGCATGTCGGTCACGGCGGTACGGATCCGCTGTTCCTCGGCGTCCGGAAGGGGGGCCGGGACGACGTGGCCGACCTCGACGAAGTGGTCGTGCTCGGAGATCTTGCGGGTGACGCCCACGGCCAGGTGCTCACCGTCCTCGCTGACGCACTCCACGCTGTACTCCTCGCCGCTCAGGAACTGTTCGACGAGCAGGTCCGGCGCATCCAGGTCACCGGCTCCCGCGGCACCCCACTCAAGGGCGCGGGGGATGTCGGCCGGCCCGTCGATACGGGTGACGCCCTTGCTGGCGACCCCGCGCACGGGCTTGCAGATCAGCGGGTAGCCGGTCCGCTCCGCGACCTTGAGGACACCCTCGACGTCGTGGACGGTCTCGGCGACGACCCTGCCGATCCCCGCCTCTGCCAGCACCCGGCGCATCGCGTACTTGTCGGCCACGGCCCGGACCGTGTCGGCGCTGTGCCAGTCGAGACCGAGGTCGAGCCCGATGGCCGCGGTCTTCTCGGTGTCCTTCTCGGTGAAGTTGGTCAGCCGGTCGACCGGGTCGATCGCGTGCACGAACCGCGCCGCGGCCACCCACTCCTCGACGGGGGCGTCCTCGCGGAGCACGATCAGGCGCTGGATCTTCTCCCGGCTGCGCAGCCGGGGCACCACCTCCGGCCGGCAGATGACGGTCGTGCGCAGTCCCGGCCAGGCGTCGCGGGCGCGGTCGGGCAGATCGCGCCCGCCGCTGACGATCAGGAGGTGCTGGGGCGGGGGTGTGTCGGACATGCTTTCCTCCGTCAGTGCGCATTCCACCGAGGGGTGGGAATGGGTGGGTGCGGTCGGTCAGGAGCCGTCTGTCGCGGGTACGGGCTCCGCGTGCGGCGTGGGCCCGGCGGTGGCCGGTCCGGGCTTCTGCCGGGTGCCGAGCCAGCTCAGGGCCGCGGACAGCGGGAAGCAGACCGCGATGATCAGCCAGCCGCTCGGTCCCGTCCGGGCCAGGAGCCACAGCACCACGGCCGGCCCGGCGATCTCCGCCGCCGAGAAGCCCACGTTGAAGAAGGCGAGGTACCGGCCCTGGGCCGCCTCGGGCGACATCGCGAAGGAGATCTCCCAGGACGACGCCGAGTGCAGCAGTTCCCCGAAGGTCAGCAGGAGCAGCGCGGCCACGAGGGTCACGACCGCCCAGCCGGTCGTGTCCGACCAGCCGCTCGCCGCGAAGGCGACGCAGGCGAACAGCAACAGGACCGACGACATGGTGGTGGCCCGGGTCGCGGTGGCCAGGTCGGCGATGTGGCGTGTCACCCTGACCTGGGCCAGCACCGTGAGGACCGTGTTGGTGGTGACGAGGACGGTGATCATCCAGATCGGCGACTCGGTGTGCTCGGCCACCCAGAGCGGCAGCACGGTGATCAGGATCGCGTCGTGCAGGAACATCACACCGTTGGCCGCCGTGGCGGCCACGAACCGCCAGTCGCGGATCGGCGGGACCACCTTCTTCGCGCTCTCTCCGTCCCCCTTGTCCTTGGCCACCGCCGGGCCGACCCGGGGCAGCATCCAGACGAGGGAGAACACCACCAGGAAGCTGACCGCGTTGCCGATGAACAGCCAGTGGAACGCCGTCTTCGAGTTGGTGGTCAGGGCGATCCCGGCGAGCGAGAACCCGACGGTGAAGCCGAGGTTGCGCAGGGACCGGATGAACCCCATCGTGCGGTTGCGTTCGGATCCGGTGATCAGGCGGCCCACCAGGGCCTGGTTCAGGGGCTGTCCCGCCCGGTCCATGATGTAGAGCAGGCTGGCCGTCACCACGAACTGGCTGAATCCGTCGACCCTCAGGTAGGCGAGGTAGCCGATGGCACGCCACAGGCAGACCACCAGGATGATGTTCCTGGGGCCGAAGCGGTCGGCGAGCATGCCCATCGGCACGGTGGTGGCGAGCCCGACCACTCCCGCGATCCCCAGGCCCACGCCGAGCTGTGTCTCGTTGATTCCGGCGAAGCGCGTGAAGTAGAGGGCGGAGCTCGCCAGGAACATGCCGGTTCCCATGGACCCGATCAGCGCGTTGACCGCGATGATCCGGGACTCCCTGGTGGCGGGCAGGGACCCGGTCAACCGGGTGCGCCACGTCTTCTGTTCGGTCATCTCTCTTCCCTCTCGGAAGCGGTCGGGGCGGGGCCGTCGGCGGACGGGTCCGACGGTCCGTCCCACTCGGCGCGCCAGTGGCGGACCAGTCCGGCCCAGGTGTCGGCCGCCCCTGAGGGCAGATAGGTCCTGCGGATCCGCTGGGGGTCGGCGGTCCACGGCGTGGCGGGCGAGCGGACCGTTCCGAAGCCCAGCACGCCGTCGGGCAGCAGCGGTTCGTGGGGCACGCCGCCGTAGGGGTAGGCGAACAACCGGGCGGGGCCCGCTCCGTACCGCTCGCGGATGTCGTCGAGCGATCCCAGGGTCTGGGCGCGGCCCTCGGCCGGCGGGATCCGGTCGAGGTGCGGGTGGGTACGGGTGTGGGCGCCGATCAGGTGCCCCTCCCGCGCCAGCCGGTCGCACTCCTCGTACGTCAGGTGGTCCTCGCGTGGACGGGGGCTGCGCCGGCCGAGCAGTCCGGTGCAGACGAAGAACAGCGCACGGACGCCGAGACGGTCCAGGATCTCCCGTGCGTGGGTCGTGTTGTCGCGGTAGCCGTCGTCGAAGGTGACGAGCACCGTGGGGCGGTCGGGCCGGCGCGGGCCGCCGTCCGCCAGCAGGTCCGCGGGGTCGTACGGGGCGAACCGTTCGAGCACCTGCTCAAGCCCTCGCTCGAACGCGTCCGGGGACAGGGCGGTGTAGTGCCGCACGTCCGGGTGCACGTGGTGGAAGTACAGCACCAGAGGCCACTGCGGGGCACTGCCCCGGGCGGGCTGGTGCTCGGCCGGGACGCCGGGGACCACGGGCGGGAGCGGTGTCATCGCGCACCGCCGCTCACCGGACGGGCGGCGTCCGCCGGGGCTCTGGGCCCGTCGGGGGAGTCCAGGGTCTGCCGCATCACGCGGTCGACGTGGCGGGCCAGCTCCTCGATCCGGTCCGCGCTCCAGTGGACCGTGGAGTACTTCAGGCTCATCTCCAGCTCCCCGTCGACGATGTCCCCCTCGGCCATCAGCAGATAGCGCTCCTGCTGGAGCGGCGAGCGGTGAGCGCCGAAGCTCTCGTCCGCGGGCCGCAGCACCGCACCCGGCGCGCGCTGTTCCAGCCGCAGCAGATGCCCGCGGAAGTTGAGCCGGACCCGGGGGCGGGGGCAGGCCGCCAGGGCCGCACGCTCCGCGGGATCGGGCGAGAGGAAGCGCAACGCGTCGAACCCGTAACGGCGTTCGGGCAGGGTGGCCGGCCCGCCGAGCGCGGCGACCAGGGCGCGGAGGCCCTCGCCCTCCCACCGCAGGACGGCCGGGTAGGTGCTCTGCACGTAGCCGACCGTGCGGGACAGGTCGAGGTCCCCGGGGGACACGTCGCGGCTGTGCGCGTAGACGTCCACCCCGTGCACGGGCTCCCCGGTCCAGGCCGCCAGGCCGCCCACGAGGCAGCCGAGGGCGAAGTCGTGCGGGGCGACGCCGGCGGCGGGGAGGCGGTGGAGCACCTGGCCCGTGAAGTCCCGGGGCAGCCGGAAGCGGTGGGTGCGCAGCGTGGGCAGCGGCGCGGAGCCTTCCGCGTCGGGCTGGAGCACGGCGAACTCCCGTGTCTTCCGGGCCCATTCGGTGGCGTCCTGCCGGGCCTGCCCGGTGCGCACCCAGTCCCGCAGCGCGGTGCCGACGGCCCGGGGCCCCGTCGCGGCGGCTCCTGGCCGGCCGTCGCCCAGCAGCAGTTCGAGGTCGTCGACGAGCAGGCCCATCGACACCCCGTCGAGGACGAGGTGGTGGACCGTCAGCAGCAGTCGGGCCCCGCCCTCCGCGCCGTCGACGTAGAGCAGCTGAAGGACCCGGCCCTCGGCGAGCGACATCGAGGTCTGCGCCGCGGCCAGCGCCTCCTGCAGGCGGGCGGCCCGCTCGGGCGGCGGGACGGGGGACAGGTCGATGACGCGGACGGCGTCCGCGGGGGCGGCCTTCCGCAGCTCGGCCGTGCCGTCCCCGCGCAGCGCCGTGCGCAGCGCGGGGTGGCGCCGTCGCAGGGCCCCGGCCACCCGGGCGAGGCGGCGTGCGGACATGCCGGAGTCGGTGGTGAACAGCGCGTTCAGGCAGAAGTGGTCGCGGGCCGGCAGGTCGCCGTCGCTCAGCCAGCGGTGCTGGGCGGGCA
>CBRG010000467.1 GCA_000470535.1 Streptomyces sp. AW19M42 | reverse complement strand
CGGGTCCTGGGCCTGCGCTCGGCGGCCGCGGTGGGCCGCGCACGCGGCTTCGCCGACCTGGGCATGGACAGCCTCGGCGCCGTCGAACTGTGCAAGTCCCTGGAAACCTCGCTGGGCGTGCGGATGTCGAAGACCGCGGCCTTCGACCACCCCACGGTGCGGCGCCTGGCCGACCACCTCACCGACCTGCTCGACCGCCGGACACCCTCCGTCCCGGCGGTCCCCGCCGCCCTGCCGGTAGCCGCCGCCCCGGCCGCCGCGCCGCCGGTGCCCGAGCCGATCGCCGTGGTCGGCGTCGGCTGCCGCTTCCCCGGCGGCGCCGACGGACCCGACGCCTACTGGCGGCTGCTCACCGACGGCGTGGACGCCGTACGCCAAGCGCCCGAGGGCCGCTTCGACGACGCCCGGACGTGGTGGGGCGGATTCCTGGACGACCCCGCGGGCTTCGACGCACCCTTCTTCCGTATCCCTCCGCGCGAGGCCCGGGTCATGGACCCGCAGCAGCGGATGTTCCTGGAGGTCGCCTGGGAGGCGCTGGAACACGGCGGCATCGCGCCGGCCTCCCTCGACGGCACCCGTACCGGTGTGTTCCTCGGCATGAACTCCACCGACTACGCCCAGCGCGTGGCCGCCCGCAGCGTCGACGCCTTCTACGGCACCGGCACCTCCTTCAGCGCCGCCCCGGGCCGACTGT
The DNA here is from genome assembly GCA_000470535.1 of Streptomyces sp. AW19M42. Classification (GTDB taxonomy): domain Bacteria; phylum Actinomycetota; class Actinomycetes; order Streptomycetales; family Streptomycetaceae; genus Streptomyces. The sequence continues at coordinate 4,815 of CBRG010000467.1, read as the reverse complement.
CCTACCTCCTCGGTCTGCGCGGTCCCAGCCTGGCCGTCGACACCGCCTGCTCCTCCTCCCTCGTCGCCATCCACCTGGCCGCGGCCAGCCTGCGCACGGGAGAGAGCGATCTGGCCGTCGCCGCCGGCGTCAACCTCATCCTCGACACCACCATCCACCGCGCCAGCAGTGCGGCCGGTGCCCTGGCGGCCGACGGCCGCTGCAAGACCTTCGACGCCGCGGCCGACGGCTACACCCGCGGCGAGGGCTGCGGCGCCGTCGTCCTCAAACGGCTCTCCGCGGCCCGGCGCGACGGCGACCGCGTCCTGGCACTCGTGCTCGGCTCGGCCGTCAACCAGGACGGTGCCAGCAGCGGCTTCACCGCCCCCAACGGCCCCGCCCAGGAGGAGCTGCTGCGTACCGCCCTCGCCGACGCCCGGGTGGAACCCACCGACCTGGACTACGTCGAGGCCCACGGCACCGGCACCCCGCTCGGCGACCCCATCGAGCTGAGCGCCCTCGGCGCCGCCCTGGCCGGACGGCCCACCGCCCTCGGCCCATGCCTGGTCGGCTCGGTGAAGACGAACATCGGCCACCTGGAGGCCGCCTCCGGCATCGCCGGACTCATCAAGACGGTCCTCGCCCTGCACCACGGGGCCCTCCCCGCCCACCTGCACTTCCCCCGGCCGAGCCCCGCCGTTCCCTGGGACGAACTGCCTCTGCGGGTGCCCACCGCCACCCAACCCTGGCCGCGCGGCGCCCGCCGCCGCGTCGCGGGTGTCAGCGCCTTCGGGTTCAGCGGCACCAACGCCCACGTCGTCCTCGCCGAAGCCCCCGCCGAGCCGCCTGCTCCGGAAGCCGCCGGGGCCCCCGGCGCGGCGGACCCGCAGGCGTCCGGCACCGGGGCCCCCCAGCTCCTCACCCTGTCCGCGGCGTCCGCCCGCGCCCTGCGGAGCCGCGCCGCCGCCCTCTGCGACCTGCTCCGCGCGCCGTCCGCGCCGGACTCCGCGGACCTCTCCGCCACCCTCGCCCTGCGCCGCTCCCACCTGGATCACCGCCTGGCCGTCCTCGGCCGAGACCGCGCCGAACTCGCCGATCGGCTCGACGCCTTCGCCGAGGGCCGCGACGCCCCCGGCACCGTCGTCGCCCGCGCCGCCGAGCGGGACCGCGGCCCGGTCTTCGTCTTCTCCGGCCACGGCTCGTACTGGCCCGGCATGGCACGCCCGCTCGCCCTGCGCAACCCGGCCTTCCGCGCCGCGCTCGACGAGGCCGACCGCGCCCTCTCCGCCTTCGTCGACTGGTCGCCGGCCGCGATGATCGCGTCCGGCGCCGAACCCTCCGACGAACTGGACCGCCAGATCCTGCTGTTCGCCGTCCAGCACGCCCTCGTCGCCGCCTGGCGCGAGCTCGGTGTGGAGCCGGCCGCCGTCATCGGCCACAGCATGGGCGAGGTCTCCGCAGCACTGTGCGCGGGCGCCCTGGACCTGCCCGGCGCCGCCGAGGTGATGGTCCGCCGCACCTGTCTGCTGCGCTCCCTGGTCGGCTCGGGCGGCATGGCCGTCGTCGGTCTCGATGCCGAGGCCACCGCCCACGAGATCGCCCCCTACGGCGACCGGCTGTGCGTCGCCATCGTCAACAGCCGCGCCTCGACCGTCATCTCGGGGGAGAGCGCCGCCCTCGCCGAACTGGTCGCCGTGCTCAAGGGGCGCAACGTCTTCGCCCGCATGGTGGACGTCGGGGGCCCCGCGCACAGCCCCTGGGTCGAGCCCCTGCGCGCCGAGCTGGTCGAGGCGCTCACCGGACGGCTCACCCCGGCGCCCGGACGCGTGCCCCTGTACTCCTCGGTGGACGGCGCCGTCCTCACCGACCGCCCGCTTGACGCCCACTACTGGGGCGACAACCTGCGCATGCCCGTCCGGTTCGCCGACGCCGTGCGCGCCGCCGCCCGCGACGGCCACGACACCTTCGTGGAACTGTCCGCACACCCGATCCAGCTCACCCCGATCGAGCAGGAACTGCGGGCGGACGGGACCGAGGGTCTGCTCGTCCCCTCACTGAGGCGCGGCGAGGACGGCGAGAGCGCCCTGCTGAGCGCCTTCGGCGCCCTGCACGCGGGCGGCGCCGCCGTCGACTGGCGCAGGCTGCACCCCCGCCCCAGGACGCCCGTCACCACCCCCGGATACGCCTGGGAGCACCGCCGTTACTGGGTGGAGGGAGCTCCGGCCGCCGCCGGCACCGGTCACCCGCTGACCGCCCGCACCGTGCGTACCGGCGAGAGGACCGTGGTCGAGGCCGACCTGGACGCGGAGCTGGTCACCGCGCTCGGCGGCGGATCCGACGCGGGCCCGCCGCAGGTGCCCGCCGCCACCTGGCTGGAGCTGGCGGTCGCCGCCACGCGCACGGCTCTCGGTGCCGACCGCACCGTCCGGCTCTCCGGGGTCGCCCTCGGCGCGAGCCTGCCCGCGCCCGCCGACGGCACCCGCACCGCCGCCCTGACCCTGACCCGATCCCCGGACGCCCCCGGGGCCCACCGTTTCGAGATCACCGCCCCGGACGGCGCCCGCTCGCTCCTCCTGGCCTCAGGGACCGCCTCCCCGGCCGGTCCGCGCGAAGCCGCCCCCGCGGACACCGGCACCGAGGCCGGCGCCGGGCTGCGTGCCGCCGCCGCCACGCTCGCCGGGACCGGGGCCGAAATCGTCTCGCTCCGCACCGACGGCGACCGCATCCGGTGCGAGCTGCGCCGGGGCCCGACCGCCCTGCGGTGGCACCTGGACCCCGAGCTGGTCGAGGTCGCCCTGCGGGCCCCTGCCCTGCTCACCCCCGGCGCCCTCGCGCGCAGCCCCGCTCCGGTCGGCTCGGTGGACTCGGTCACCGTGCACGAGGCACCCGGCGAGCACATCGTGCTCCACATCGTCCCCGCCGGGGCTCCCGTCGCCCCGGGAGAGCGCTCGGGCGCCGCGCACGGCCCGGCGGCAGACGTGCTGATCGCCACCCCGGACGGCCGCCCCCTGGTGGAGCTGACCGGCATCCGCCCGGCCGCCCCCGCCGAGAACCGCCCGGACCCGGACAACGAACGCCGCCACGCCGCGTACGTACACGTCCCCGGCTGGCAGGAGCTCCCCGAAACCCAGCCCGGGGCGGAGCCTGTGGCAGGCCCGCCCGGCGAGCCGGCCGCCGCCGGCACGGTCCTGCTCGTCGCGGACGCCTCCGGCGTCGCCGACGCGCTCGCCACCGCGCTGACGGAACGCGGCACACCGGTACGGCTGCTGACCCCCGGCCCGGCCGACGGGCTGCGCGAACGGCTCGGCGCCGCGCTTCGGGAGCTGACCGCCCGACCCGGCTGCGCCGCCGTGGTGCACCTGTCCGGACTCGACCTGCCTCCCGGTGCCGTGCCCGACGCGGCCGTCGTCGCGGGGGCGTGCGCTTCGGCGGCGGATGTCACCGCCGCCGTGGCGGCGGTCGGAGCCGGCGCCCGGCTGTGGTGGGTGACCCGGGGCGCCGTGGCCGTCGACGACCTGGAGGAGCCCTTCCCCGCCCAGGCCGCACTGCGCCACGCCGCGGTGGTCGCCGGTGTGGAGCAGCCCGCCGCCTGGGGCGCCGTGCTCGACCTGGACCCGCTCTCCGCCGGCCCCCGCTCCGACGTCGGCGCCGTGCTCGCCGAGCTCGGCCGGCACCCCGCCCCGGGGGGACCCGCGGAGGACCGGCTCGCGCTGCGCCGCGGAGGGAGGCTGGCCGCACGGGTTCTGCCCGCCCCCACCCCGTCCGCGCCGTCCGCACCGGTACGGCTGGACGCCGGCCGCACCTACCTCGTGGCGGGCAACGCCGGACCGCTCGCCGAACAGGTGGCCGGATGGCTCGCCGAACGCGGTGCGGGGCAGGTGCTGAGCGTCCCTCGGATCGAGGGAGCGGCGCACGCCGAGCAACTGCTGGAGGACCAGGCGGCCGCGGGCAGCCCGGTCGGCGGCATCGTATGGCTGGGAGTCGACTGGAACCTGCCGTCCGGCGCCGCGCCCACCGCCCGCGACCTGGAGGAGGCGCTCACCGCCCGTGCGAGCGGCGCGTGGCTGCTGCACGAAGCGTGCCGGCGGACCGGCACCGAACCCGCGCTGTTTCAGGTGTGGAGCACCGTGGCCGGAAGCTGGGGCGCCATCGGCGCCGGAGCCCAGGCCCCGGTGGACGCCGTACTGACCTCGCTCGTCGCCCACCGCAGGTCACGGGGGCTGCCCGCCACATCGGTGGCCTGGGCCCCCTGGCGCGACGTCGGCCTCCTCGACCGGGACAGCGCCCAGCGGCTGACCCGCAGCGGCATGACCCCGTTCACGGCCCCCACCGCCTGGCAACTCCTCGACAGGATCACCGCGTCCGGCGCCCCTGCGGTCGAGGTCGCCGACGTCGACTGGGGACTCCTGCTGCCGCTCTACCGCCAGGCGCTGCCGTTTGCCCTGTTCGACGTCCTGGCCGAGCGGGAGAAGTCCGCCCCCGCGGACACCGACGCGCTGCTGGACAAGTTGCGCTCCCTGCCCGCCGACGCCCGCGCCGACCTGGTGCTCGACTGCGTCCTGGAAGAGGTCGCGGTGGTCCTCGGCCTGGACGGACAGGACGAACTGGAGGCGCGCCAGGGCTTCTTCGAACTGGGCCTGAACTCCATCACCGCTTTGGAGATGAAGGTCAGGCTGGAGCGCAGGTTCGGCTGCCCACTGCCGGCGACGCTGGCGTTCGAGTACCCCAACGGGCAGGCGCTCGCCACCTTCCTGGCAGCCGAGGTCGCCGGAACCGACACCCCCGCCCCTGCCGCACCGGAGCCCCCCGCCGCCGCCCCGCCCCGGGCGCCGGCGG
>CBRG010000466.1 GCA_000470535.1 Streptomyces sp. AW19M42 | reverse complement strand
CTGTGCCGAGGCCTCCGCCGCGGCCGGCTGCCCGGCCGGAACCGGCTGGGGGTCGCCCGCCGCGACGGGCGGGGCCGGTACGAGCCTGCTGCGGGCGCTGAGCCGCTCGCGGGCCGCGAAGATCCAGCTCTCCGCCCGGGTGATCATCGGCTCGCACCACGGCAGGCCGAGCAGGATCAGCAGCCCCGCCGCCCAGCCGAGCACCACGTCGCTGAGCCAGTGCGTACCGAGGTAGACGGTCGTCAGGCCGACCCCGAGTGACACGACCGCGGACATCGCGGAGAGATAGCGCCTGGTCCGCGGGGTGGCGGCCAGATAGGCGAGGATTCCCCAGGTCACGACCGCGTTGGCGGTGTGCCCGGACGGAAATATATCGCCGCCGGCGAAGAGCTCGGCCGATCCGATCTGGGTCGCGTAGTGCGGGCCGAGCCGGCCGAGGCCGTACTTGACCGCTCCCACCGTCACGTTGAGCAGCAGCAGTGAGGCGCCCAGCGTCAGCAGGGGGCGCAGGGTGTGCTGCCGCCAGGAGCGCCAGCCGAGCCAGCAGGCGACCATGACGGCGGTGGGGCCGCGCTGACCGAGTACGACGTAGTAGTCGAGGAAGGCATGGATCTCGGGCCACTGCTGGTAGGGCCGGAAGAGCATGACCTTCCAGTCCAGGGTCACCAGCCAGGACGACATGAGCACGGCAATGACGATGGCGAGATAGAACGCCAACGTCCCGCCGAAGAGAGCGATGCGGTGACGGCTCATCCGCGGTGTCTCTATCTTCGGCGGTTCCGGCTCCCGGTCCAGGCGGGCGAAGATGTCGGTACGCACCCAATCGACGTTACAGCGAGTGAGTGGGTGACCTGGTCGATCCGGCCGCTTTGTGATGACGATGTGATGTGGACTATGTCTCAGTGCGGCCGGTTTTCCCGACCCTCCGGAGAATCCTGGATTTCTCTCCGTTCCATTGCTTCGGTACTCGCGGCGAAGAGGTTTTTGGATATTGACGTAAAAGCGCATGGGATATCGAAGTGCATTTACCGGGAGCCACGGAGGGGTGGAACGGACGGTGTCGGTCCGGTTACTCGACGCCTTCATCCGCCGCTCGATGAGCGCTCCGCACCCCTTCCGGGGCCCGTACCGCGCGCCGCCGGACAGCCGGTCCGCGCAGGTCGGAGGTCTCCCGGCGGGTCGGTCGGGCCCGGAGGAGTGGTGTACACCACAGTCGGAGGCCGCTGACGGTATGAGATGGGCCACGTGTAGCCCTGTCGAACTCGCGTACGCTGACGCATCACTCGCCCGTCGATGCCGGGCCCGGAGGGACAGCGGACGCTGGATCCCCAGCGGGCCTGCCGAGCGCGAGGGACCTTCTGGGAGGTAGATGCATGTCCGGGACGACCACAGCCCGAGCCCGCCTGCGCGCAGCCGCCGACGGTGCCAACCGATGGGTCGTCCTGGTCGTCCTCTGCCTCAGTCTGCTGCTCGTGGCGCTCGATGCGACGGTTCTGCATGTCGCCGTCCCGGCCGTCACGGAGGACCTGCGGCCCAGCGCCGTCGGCCTGCTGTGGATCGTGGACGCGTACCCGCTGGTCTGCGCCTCGCTGCTGATCCTCTTCGGCACACTCGGTGACCGGGTCGGGCGGCGGCGCGTCCTCCTGCTCGGCTACGGGCTCTTCGGGGTCGCCTCCGCCGTCGCCGCGATGGCCGACAGCGCGGGCGTGCTCATCGCGGCGCGGGCCCTGCTCGGCGTCGGCGGCGCGATGATCATGCCGGCCACCCTGTCGATCCTCCGCCAGGTCTTTCCGGACCGGCGCGAGCGGGCCGTGGCGATCGGCGTGTGGTCCGCGGTCGCCGCGGTCGGCGCCGCCACCGGACCGGTCATCGGCGGCTTCCTCGTCGAGCACTTCTGGTGGGGCTCGGTCTCTGATCACATCCCGCTGATGGCGCTGCTCCTGCCGGTCGGCCGGCTGCTGCTCCCGGAGTCCAGGGGCAGCGACGACGGCCCCTGGGACGTGCTCGGCGCCCTGATGGCCGCGGCCGGTGTGCTCGGAGTGGTGCTGGGCGTCAAGCGGGCGGGTACCGGCGAGGGCCTCCTCGGACCGGCCACCCTCGCGCCTCTGCTGATCGGGGCCGCGCTGCTCGTCGCGTTCGTCCGCCGCCAGAAGCGGCGCACGCACCCGCTGATCGACATGGGGATGTTCGCCAGGCCGGCCTTCTCCACCGCGGTGGGCTGCATCGTCCTCGCCATGCTGGCCCTGGTCGGCCTGGAGCTGATCGCCGTCCAGTACCTCCAGCTCGTCCTGGGGCTCAGCCCGCTGGAGACCGGTCTGCGACTGCTGCCGCTCACCTTCGCCGCGATGGCGGCGGGCGCCACCGGTTCGTACACCCTGCGCCGGGTCGGGCCGCGCAGGATGGTCGGCCTGGGCTTCGTCCTGACGGCCGTCGCGGTGCTGATGCTGACCGTGATGGGGCAGCACGACCGGCCCGGTCTGCTCACGGCGTCCTTCGTCGTCCTTGGCTTCGGCCTCCAGTCCACGCTCTTCGGCGCGTACGAGTCGATGCTCAGCGAGGCCCCCGCGGACCGGGCCGGCGGAGCGGCCGCGATCGGTGAGACCTCGTACCAGCTGGGCGCGGGCATGGGGATCGCGCTGCTCGGCAGTGTCATGAACGCCGCGTACACCCCGGGCCTCGCGCGGCTCCCCGAAGCGGGCGTCCCCGCCTCTGCCGGTGCCGCCGCCTCCCACTCGCTCGGTGAGGCCTATCAGGTGTCCGCGCAGCTGGGGGGTCCGCTCGGCGGGGTGCTGCGCTCGACGGCCCGGCACGCCTTCATCCACGGGCTGCACATCACCCTCCTGGTCAGCGCCGCCCTGCTGCTGCTCGGGGCGCTCGCCGCGCTCTGGCTGCCCCGGGTGATGGAGTGCCCGCCGCTGCGCCACGAGCCCGGCGAGTCCCCGGACGGCCGCCGGGCCGCCGAGCCCCGGGAGGCCGGGGATTCCCGCGGTCACCGGGGCCACGAAGCGCCGGCGGCGGACCGGCCGGGGGCCCTGCTCCCGGTGCCCGGCGCGCGGCGGCCCGCAGAGGCGACCGGCTCTGGACGCACGGCACACTGAGCCGTAACGTCGGCACGGCGCCCGTAACTAACACTGCTAGTTTCCGGCGTCCCGTACCGACCCCTCAGTACCGTTGCGAGCCGCCGGAGGCACATCCTCATGTCCACCGCTCCGTCCTCGAAGCTCCCGCCCTTCGACCCCCGCGACCCCCTCGGCATCGATGACCTCCTGAGCCCGGAGGACCTCGCGATCCGCGACACCGTCCGGGCCTGGGCCGCCGACCGCGTCCTGCCGCACATCGCGCAGTGGTACGAGGACGGCGAACTGCCCGGCATCCGCGAGCTGGCCCGCGAACTCGGCTCGCTCGGGGCCCTCGGCATGTCCCTGGAGGGCTACGGCTGCGCGGGCGCCACCGCCGTGCAGTACGGGCTGGCCTGCCTGGAGCTCGAAGCGGCCGACTCCGGCATCCGCTCGCTCGTCTCCGTGCAGGGCTCCCTCGCCATGTACGCCATCCACCGCTTCGGCTCGGAGGAGCAGAAGCGGCAGTGGCTGCCGGGCATGGCGGCAGGCGAGATCATCGGCTGCTTCGGCCTCACCGAGCCCGACCACGGCTCCGACCCGGCCGGCATGCGCACGTACGCCAAGCGCGACGGCGAGGACTGGCTGCTCAGCGGCCGCAAGATGTGGATCACCAACGGCTCGGTCGCCGGGGTCGCCGTCGTCTGGGCGCAGACCGGCGAGGGCGCCGCGGGCACCGGCATCCGGGGATTCGTGGTGCCCACCGACGCCCCCGGCTTCTCCGCACCCGAGATCAAGCACAAGTGGTCTCTGCGCGCCTCGGTCACCAGCGAGCTGATCCTCGACGAGGTACGGCTGCCCGCCGACGCGGTGCTGCCCGCAGCCACCGGCCTGCGCGGGCCGCTCAGCTGCCTCAGCCACGCCCGCTACGGCATCGTCTGGGGAGCCATGGGTGCCGCACGGGCCAGCTTCGAGGCGGCCGTCGACTACGCGCGGACCCGGGAGCAGTTCGGCAAGCCGATCGGCGGCTTCCAGCTCACCCAGGCCAAGCTCGCGGACATGGCCGTCGAACTCCACAAGGGCATCCTGCTCGCCCACCACCTGGGCCGCCGGATGGACGCGGGCAGGCTCCGTCCGGAACAGGTCAGCTTCGGAAAGCTGAACAACGTGCGGGAGGCCATCGAGATCTGCCGCACCTCGCGCACGGTCCTCGGCGCCAACGGGATCTCGCTGGAGTACCCGGTGATGCGGCACGCGACGAATCTGGAATCGGTGCTCACCTACGAGGGAACCGTGGAGATGCACCAGCTGGTGCTGGGCAAGGCGCTCACCGGTCTGGACGCGTTCCGGTAGTCCGGAACAACGGCCCGACCGATTCGGTGAGCGCCCCGCTCAGCTCTGGTTGAAGAAGCCGTCGGCCGGCCGGCCGGCGGCTTCGCCGTTGACCACCTGGGTGTCCGCGGGGGTCAGCAGGAAGACCCGGGTGGCGACGCGGTCGATGGACCCGCGCAGTCCGAAGATCAGCCCTGCGGCGAAATCCACCACGCGCTTGGCGTCGGCGGAGTCCATGGAGGTGAGGTTCATGATCACCGGGACGCCGTCCCGGAAGAGCTCACCGATGCTCCGGGCGTCCCGGAAGCTCTCCGGGGTCACGGTGGCGATCCGGCGGCCCGTCTCCTCGGCCGCCTCGGACGCCACCCGCACCCGCGGATCGGTCACCCAGGCCTGTCCGGTCCCGGTCCGTGCACCCTCGGAGTACTCGTCGTCGTCGTAGTACCGCTCGTCGTTGTCCTCTACGAGGCCCAGCCAGGCACTCGCCTTGCGCACCGATCCCATGGACGCCTCCTCTCACCGCGGTTCCTTGGCGTTCCGCATCTCTTTCGTATCCCTATGGTCGTCCATGATGCGGATCGTGCGCCAAGGGGATAGGCGGCGCGCAGGCCATTCGTGACGGTACTGGTGCAGAGGATGTGGCGATTCGTCAAGGTTCCTCCTGCTAAAGGGCCCTGGAGAAAGAAAATATGATGCTCCGGGCCGTACGGGTGACATGGGGGACGTACGGGTGAACGGGGCGCTCGATACGATGCACGGCGCGCCCTCGTCCGAGCGCGGCGCACAGCTGAACCACACCCGGGGGATCGTCGTGTTCGGAATAGTCAGGCCCTGCGTCCATCGGCTGTCGGACGGGCTCAGGGCCGAGTGGATGGCCCATCTCTGCGGGCTCTGTCTGGCACTTCGGTCCGATCACGGACAGTTCGCCCGGATCGTCACGAACTATGACGGCCTGATCGTCTCGGTCCTGACGGAGGCTCAGGCCGAACGCACCTCCGCACAGCGCCGCACGGCGGGCCCCTGCCCGCTGCGCGCCATGCGGACCGCCCCGGTCGCGCGGGGCGAGGGGGCCAGGCTGGCGGCCGCCGTCTCGCTGGTGCTGGCGTCGGCCAAGGTGCGGGACCACGTCGCGGACCGGGACGGGCTGTTGAAGCGGCGCCCGGTGGCAGCGGCGGCGCGCAGGGTGGCGGCGGGCTGGGACCGCGCCGGCGCGCGGACCGGCGCGCAGCTCGGTTTCGATACGGCGTTGCTCGTCGACGCCGTCGACCGGCAGACCGGCATCGAGCTGCTCGCGGGCCCCGGCACCCCCTTGCTGACGGTCACGGAGCCCACCGAGACGGCCACCGCGGCGGCCTTCGCGCACACCGCCGTACTCGCGGGCAAGCCGCAGAACGCCGAGCCGCTGGCCGAGGCGGGCCGCCTCTTCGGACGCCTCGCACATCTGCTGGATGCCGTGGAGGACCAGGAAGCTGACGCCGCGTCGGGTGCCTGGAACCCGCTCACCGCGACCGGCACCTCACGCGCCGAGGCCCGCCGGCTGTGCGACGACGCGCTGCGCGGCGTACGGCTGGCACTGCGCGACGCGGAGTTCACCGACGGCAAACTGGCACATGTGCTGCTGGCGCACGAACTGCGCAGGTCGGTGGACCGGGCCTTCGCCACGGACGTCTGCTCTCATCGGTCGGAGGGCCTGCTGACCGCGGGACCCACCGGCCCGGACAGAGCCGGCCACCCGTCAGGAGGGCGGCACACGGCGTCGTTCGGGCCGACGCCGGGCAACCCGTACGCGCCCTCGGCGCCCGGCGCACCCTTCGGCCCGCCGCAGCCGCCGGAGCCGCCGCGCGACCGGCGGGGG
>CBRG010000465.1 GCA_000470535.1 Streptomyces sp. AW19M42 | reverse complement strand
CCCAGATGTCCTGCCAGACCATCAGGCCCAGTTTGTCCGCCCAGTAGAACCAGCGGTCGGGCTCGACCTTGATGTGCTTGCGCACCGAGTTGAAGCCCATCGCCTTGTGCATCTTGAGGTCGTACGCGAGTGCCTCGTCGGTGGGCGCGGTGTGCAGCCCGTCCGGCCAGAACCCCTGGTCGAGGGTGGCCATCAGGAAGACCGGCTTGCCGTTGAGAACGGTCCGTGGGGTGCCGTTCACCTTCTCGACGGAGATGGACCGCATTCCGAAGTAGCTGCCGACCCGGTCGGAGCCGACGGTGACCTTGAGCTGGTAGAGGTGCGGATCGTCGGCGGACCAGAGGTGCGGGTCCGGGATCCGCAGCTTCAGGGCCGATCCGGTCCGCCCGGTGGCCGTGCCGACCTTCCGCCTGCCGTCGTAGGCGGTCGCGGTGACGGGGACGCCGTCGCGTACGCCGCGTACCTCGACGGCGACGCTGCGGCCCGGGACGTCCGGGGTGATCTTCAGCGAGTCCGCGTGGTCGGTGGCGACCGGCTCCATCCAGACGGTCTGCCAGATACCGGAGGACGGGGTGTACCAGATGCCGCTGGGGTCGAGGCGCTGCTTGCCCATCGGCGGGTTCTCGCCGTCCTTGGCGTCGGTCGGGTCGTAGACGCCGACGATCAGCTCCTGGGTGCGGCCGGGCTTCAGCGCGTCGGTGACATCGGCGCTGAACTTGTCGTAGCCGCCCTTGTGTTCGGTGACCTGGTGCCCGTTGACGTACACCTCGGCCTGCCAGTCGACGGCGCCGAAGTTGAGCTGGAGCCGCTTGCCCGAGCCGACCTTCCAGTTCTCGGGAACGGTGAAGGTACGGCGGTACCACATGCGGTCCTCATGGCGCTCGATCCCGGAGAGCTGCGACTCGACCGGATACGGGACGAGGACCTTCTCACCAAGCTTCCTGCCGACCGGAGGCCGCTCCCCCGCCTTCGCCGCGGCGAACTCCCAGGAGCCGTTGAGGTTCTGCCAGTTGTCGCGGGTGAGCTGGGGGCGCGGGTACTCGGGGAGCGCGTTCTTCGGCCCCACCTCCCCGGCCCACTTCGTGCTCAGCTCGTGCGTGGAGTGGTTCGGCCCGCTGGACCAGAAGGCGCCGACCCGCTTGCCGTCCTCACCGGCCAGTGTGCCGTCGCCGTCGTAGCGGATGTCGGCCAGGCCGGTGGCGTTCCCGGCCTTGTTGCCGACGACCGGTTCCTTGAGGGCGACGGTCAGGCTGCGCGGGTCCTTCGGGTCGGCCTTGACCGCGCCGAGCGGCCACTCGGCGCCGCCGATCACGGCGTCGAGGTGGTTCACCAGGCCGGCCGGGAGCTTTCCGAGCTTCTGCGCGAAGTCCAGCTTGAGGGTGCGGCCGTCCGCGAGCACGGTCGCGGCGATCGCCCCGTCGTACGCGAAGTCGTCGGGCAGCCGGAAGGCGGACTGCGGCACCGGCACCTCCGTGCCGCCGGGCTCGGTCCACTTGAGGTGGAGGTTCGAGCCGCCCTCGTGCTCGAAGTACTCGACCTTGAAGTCGTAGGCCTTCCCCGCGGTCAACTCGACCGGCTCCGAGGTCTGCTCCTTCTCCCAGTCGTCGACCCAGTGGTCGATGACCGGTTTCCCGTCGATCCAGAGACGGAAACCGTTGTCGCCGATCATGGAGAAGGTGTGGGCGCCGGACTTCTCCGGCACGATCTTCCCGGTCCACCGGATGCTGGCGTCGTCCGCCTGCCCGGTGGCCGAGGACAGCCGCGACTCCAGGCTCTGGAAGTCGATGCCCGGATCGAATCCGGTGGCCTTGAGCTCACCGAAGTCGAAGGCCCCCGGGGCGGACTGGGTGTAGTACTCCCCCTTGAGCCCATGCACGTCGGCCGTGCCCCCGGGGTCCTGGTCCGCCGCGGAGGCGGCGGGTACGGCGGACAGTCCCGCGGCGCCGACGACGGCGGCGAGCAGCAGGACAAGCTTCTTTCTGATGCGCACGGATCCTCCTTGTGAGGAAGGGTGGCGGCTCGTTGCAACAGGATGTACAACGTTGGAAGGAATGGCAGTTGGCATGACAGCACGACCGATACGGCCCTGTCCAGGTGCATGACATGCGACTCTCCGGAGGGAGCAACACCGGGAGAACCGGCGGCACATAGGCGTGGAACGGAGGCGGGACGCACCCCCGCCACGCCGCCCTTCGGCACGCCCGTGACCAGGGACCCGGTGGGCCGGGAAGCACCCTCGGGGCACGCGGCGCCGGGCCGTGCCCGGACGACCGGCGCGGGCCTGATCGTGTCAGCCGGTGCCGTGGCGACGTGGCGTGCTGAAGCCCTCCCAGCGCCTCCGATGCGGTCCGGCACCGACCGCCCGTGGCACGGCAACGGGCAAGATCATCGGTCTGCGGCTGGATGAGCGCCCCCACCGGCAGCCACTCCGTCTGCCCGGCAGGTCTGCCCGGCAGAACCAACGAACAGCCTTGCAGGACACGGTCTATGTGCGCACCGCTGCTCCGGGCGCGCTGTCGAAGACGCAGTCACCGCACAGGCCGCCGCCCGGAACGCGGTAGTAGAGGCAGCAGGTGCTCCGGCGGAATCCGGGGCCGTGCGGGGCACCGGTGTCGTGCAGCCGGTGGTGGTCGAAGAGCTCGGCCGCCAGGGTTCTGGTGCGGGCGGCGACGTCCGGCCTGCCGTGCGTACGGGCCCAGCCGGTCAGCTGGCGTACGGTTCCGGCCAGTGCGGATCCGGCGTTGCCCCGCAGCAGCCGGGCCGAGACAGCCGTGTCGCGGCGGATCGCCGCCGCGAGCGGTTCGAGATGGCCGTACTGGACGACATCCCTGATCCGGGCCGCGGTGCCCGCCAGCAGCTCGACCGAGTCCGTCCACAGATCCTCGGGCGCCGGACGGCGGGGGTCCCAGTGCAGGTTCTCCGCCCGCAGGTCGGGAAAGCGGCCCGAGAGTGCGGCGGGGCCCAGCGCGCAGGACCACAGCCGTGCGGCCAGACCCAGGTGCGCGACGGAGGCGGCCACCCGGCGCTCGGTCGCGCCGAGCCGCTCGGCGACGGTGTCGATCCGGGAGGTGAGCGGCGCGATGTCGCCGTCGTACAGCCGGGCCAGCGCACGGTGTCCGTCGTCCGGCGACGGGGTCGCCCCGAGCGCGAAGAACACACTCACAGAGGACGCTTGCGGCTCGTCCATCGTGCTGTCGCCCTCCGCTCCCCGGCCACCTGTCGTGACGCCGCGGACACCAGGAGTGCCACGGCTCGCGGTCCACCGTATCCGTACGGGATGATCGTTCTGACGTCGGTCGCAAGGGGGACTACCGTCGGGAGGAGGACACCGTAACCACCGCCGTACTACCAAAGCAGTACGCCGGATCGCCGTCTCAGGGACGACGACGCGGCGGCTTTGAAGGGCCATCGTGGTGTACATGAGTTCCCTCGTGCTGTCCGTGCTGCTGTCACTGGTCTCCGCGGTCGCCTACGCGGCCGGCGCGATCGTCCAGGAGCGCGTCGCCACGGCCTCTGACGGCCGCTCGCTCGCTCCGCTGCGCAACCGGGTCTGGTGGGCCGCGGTCGCGCTGAACGGGGTGGGAGCGCTTCTGCACGTGGTGGCGCTGGCCTACGGCCCGCTCAGCCTCGTGCAGCCGCTGGGCGCCCTGACCATTGTTTTCGCCCTGCCGATGGCCGCCCTCTTCGTCCGCCGCAGGGCCGGGGCGACGGCCTGGCGCGGCGCGGTCATGGCGACCGTCGGGCTGGCGGGTCTGCTCGCCCTCACCGGGAGCTCCGACGCCCACACCCTGGGCGGCCCCCAGCAGCTGATGCTCGGCACGGTGACGTTCGGCGCGGTGGCGCTGCTCGTCCTGGTCTCGAAGGCGATGCGCCGGCCGGTGATGCGGAGCGTGGTCCTGGCCGGGGCCGCGGGTGTGGCGTTCGGTATCGCCTCGGTGTTCACGAAGACCGTGGCCATGGAGTGGACCTCGGGCTCGGTGGGGACCGGCCTGCCGGCCCTGCTGGTGATCGCGGCCCTCGCCGCCACCGGGCTGCTGCTGTCGCAGTCCGCGTACCGGGGCGCGGGTCTGACCGCCCCGCTCGCCACGGTCACCGTGGTGAACCCCGTCGTCGCGGCGGTCGTCGGCCTCACGCTGTTCGGCGAGACGTTCCGGCACGGCACCGCGGGCGCCATGCTCGCCCTGACCTGCGGGGTCGTCGCGGCCGGCGGGCTGATCCTGCTCACCACGGAACGGATGGGCGCGGAGCGCCGGCGGGCCCAGGAGTCGGCGGAAGTCGGGGGACGGCAGGCCGGGAAGAGCGCGGACGAGGTTCCGGGCGCCCCCGGCTCACCCACCGGCCCCGGATCCGGGGCATCCCCCGCCCCCGGCGCGGAGGCCGGGGATTTCGGCGGGCCCGCCGGCTCCCCGGACCCGGCGGACGCAACACGGCGGGCGACCGGGCCACCACAGAGCGCGAGGGCGTTCCCCGCGCCCGCGGGGCCGGGGCCCGCGAATCCGGAAACGTTTCCCAGCCGGCTGTCGCTGCCTGTACGGACCCCGCCGGAGCTTCGGTCGGTGCAGGTCGAGTTCAGTCCGGGCCCTCGGCCGCCGCACACCGGCAGCGCGGGGCACGGCGGATCGCCCGCCGGGTCGACCGTCTCGCCCGCCGCTGCCGGCGCCACAGCCGTGAAGGCCGATGACGCCGGTCGCGGCGGGACCGTTCAGACCTTGACGCCGCCCGCCCTGAGGTAGGCGAGCGGGTCGATGTCGGAGCCGTACTCCGGCCCGGTGCGGACCTCGAAGTGCAGGTGCGGACCCGTCACGTTGCCGGTGGCGCCGGAGCGGGCGATGCGCTGGCCCTCACCGACCCGCTGTCCGGCGCGCACATGGAGCGCCGACAGGTGCGCGTACTGGCTGTACTTGCCGTCGCTGTGCCGGATGACGACCTGGTAGCCGTACGCCCCTCCCCAGCCGGCCGTGACGACCGTGCCCGAAGACATCGCCTTGACCGAGGTGCCGGTGGGCACGGGGAAGTCGACGCCCGTGTGGTAGCCGCTCGACCAGGCACCGGCCTGCCGGTACTGGGTGCCGGTACTGGCTTCGACCGGGGCGGTGATCCCGGCGTGCTTCGCGTTGTGCCCGCTCTTGTGGGCCTGGGTCTTGTGGGTCTGGGTCTTGTGGGTCTCGGTCTTATGGGTCTCGGTCTTCTTGTGGGCCTCGGTCTTGTGGACCTCGGTCTTCTTCGGTGCGGGCCGGGCCTGCTGCTTGGGCTGAGCCACCGGCTTGGCCGTCTGCTTCGGGTGCGCCTGCTTCGGTGCGGGCTGCGCCGTGCGCTTCGGCGCGGCGGACCGGGCCGCCGGCTTCGGATCGGCCTTCGGGGCGCTCTTCGTGGCCGCCTTCGGGGCCCCGGCCAGGTCGAGGTTCAACCGCTGGCCGGGGAAGATCAGGTCCGGGTCGTCACCGACGACCTTGCGGTTCGCCGAGTACAGCCGCTGCCAGCCGCCGAGGTCGCGGTCGGCCGCGATCCCGGAGAGCGAGTCGCCGCTCGCCACGGTGTACGAGTCGCGCTTGCCCGGCACCGACGTCGGCGTGCCGGCCGCCGGGGTCTGTGTCGTCCGGGTCTTCGCGGGCGTCGAGCTCCTGGCTTCGGTGGCCGCCCGCTTCGGCGCCGCGACCTTGGTCGTCCGCTCGGTCTGCGGGCTGATGTCGGGAGAGTCGCCGCCCCGCGCCAGTCCCGCCCGCGAGGAGCAGACCGGCCAGGCACCCGGCCCCTGACCCTTCAGGACCTTCTCCGCGATGGCGATCTGCTGATCCCTGCTGGCCAGGTCGGCGCGTGGCGCGTACTCCGCGCCGCCGTAAGCCGCCCAGGTGGAGCGGGTGAACTGCAGCCCACCGAAATAGCCGTTACCGCTGTTGATGTGCCAGTTACTGGTGGACTCGCACGCGGCCACCTTCTCCCAGACGTCGCCCGACGCCGCACCCGCCGACGCGGCCGTGATCAGCGGGAGTGCTAGTCCCGCACCACCCGCCGTGACCAGTACCGAGGCACGGTTGATGCGGCTCGGCTGATATCGGCGGTGCCGTCCGTTCGCGGCCATGACTTGGCTCCCCCACTGACAGTAGGACACGTCGCAAGCGGTCAACTTATGTGCTGACAACGGGTGATGACAAGAGCGCGACCGGTAACCCGTGTCAACGCCCGCGCAAGCGTTCCCCATTGACACGGTCGACGTCGGCCAGCGACGCTGACCCAGGCACGACGGGAGAGCGCTCTCCAGCTACGGAGGGCGCTGGGGTGAAGGGACATGGCCGCCATGACGGACGAAGAGATCGATCCGCTGCTGGAGAAGCTCGACGCCACACAGAAGGTGCGCCTGCTGACCGGTGGGAGCACCTGGCGCACCCACCCCGAACCGGCTGTCGGACTGCGTGCCCTCACCCTCTCCGACGGTCCCGCCGGCGTGCGCGGCGAGACGTGGGACGAGCGCGAGACCTCGCTCGTCCTCCCCTCCCCGACTGCGATGGCGGCCTCCTGGGACGAGCGGCTGCTCACGGATCTCGGCGCGCTGCTCGCCGCGGAGGCCCGCCGCAAGGGGGTGGACGTGGTCCTCGCCCCGACCCTGAACCTGCACCGCTCCCCGCTGGGCGGCCGGCACTTCGAGTGCTTCTCCGAGGACCCGCTGCTCACCGGGCGGACCGGGGCCGCGCTCATCAGGGGCATCCAGTCCGGCGGGGTCGCCGCCACCGCCAAGCACTTCGTCGCCAACGACGCCGAGACGGACCGGCTGACCGTCGACGTGCGGATGGACGAGCAGACCCTGCACGAGGTCTACCTCGCCCCCTTCGAGGCAGCGGTGGAGGCCGGGGTCTGGGCCGTGATGTCGGCGTACAACAAGGTCGACGGCGTGACGATGTCCGCGTCCCCGCTGCTGGAGAGCCCCCTCAAGAGCGGCTGGGGGTTCGACGGGGCTGTCGTGTCCGACTGGGGAGGCGTGCGCACCCTCCTGGACACCGCCCGCTCCGCACAGGACCTGGCGATGCCCGGACCCGACGGCCCCTGGGCGGCCGGCCTGCTCGCCGCCCTGGAGCGGGGGCTGGTCCCCGCGGAGGCGGTCGACGACAAGGTGCGGCGGCTGCTGCGGCTGGCTCGACGCGTGGGCGCGCTCGGCTCGGCCGAGCCGGTACGGCGGCCCGCG
>CBRG010000464.1 GCA_000470535.1 Streptomyces sp. AW19M42 | reverse complement strand
CCCCACCACACCCGGCCCGCCCGGCGGGCGCGGCTCGCAGGGAAGCGGGTCGTACGGCGCCCGCCCGCCGGGCCACCGCCCCAGCTCGGTCATCAGGGCGACGCCGTCCTCGATCTCCTCCGGCCGCCAGCCCGTGATGTCGAGCAGCAGTCCGTCAAGCGGCCCACCCACGAGAACGGCGTACGTCTGGTGCGGGAGCGGGCCCGGGTTGGGGGCGTCGTGGTCGTGGCCGTACACCCGGCCGCGCAGCAGCTGCTCGTCATCGGTGTTCATCTGACCAGCCTCCCAGCCGCCACCGACAGCGAGGGCTCCGCTCCCGGGGACGCAGCCCCTGGGAGCGGAACGCCTCGAAGCGTCCCGCGCGGGACGCTTCCTGCCGCTGGCCAGCTACCGGCGGCGGCCGAACAGGCCGCGGTTCTTCTTCGCCTCCGCTTCGGCCGCCTCCCGGGCGGCCTCCGCCTGCTGGCGAAGCTGCTCCTGCTCCTGGCGCTCACGTTCGTCGGCTTTCGCCTGCTGCTCTGCTGCGACCGCCCGGCTCTGGCATTCCTCGCACAGGTGCTTGTGCGACTCAGGGTTGCGGGTGTACCCGACTGCTCTCCACCGGTCGTCGGTGAACTTGGCCCCGCAGTCCGCGCACGTCGGCCGCCGCGCCTCCCGCTCTGCGGCTCGCTCTTCCTCGCGGCGTCGCTCCTCCTCTCTGGCGGCCTGGCGGCGGCGGGCGAGGTAGGTGTCCCGGCGATAGTTGCCGATCGCGTCCCGCAGCGGCTCCAGGCGGTCGCGGGGTTCTTCCAGGTGCCCTTCACCGGGAGCGCGACCTCGGTGGCGTACGAGGTGAGAGTACCGATCCCGCCCGGAGCATCGACAGCGGCCTGCGCGGCGGCGGCCGCTTCGGCCGGCTCCCCGGCGACCAGGTCGAGGTCGGGCTTCGGGCGGATCAGCGCGATGGCCGTCTCGTTCACCGTCATCGGATGGGAAACACCGGAGCGGCCGGCGCTCTTGGGCATGCCGCCCATCTCCTCCGGCTCACGGTCCAGGTCGAGTCCGGCGGCGGCCAGCCCGGCCGCGGTGAGGATGCGGACCTCCTCGTTGCCGCGTGTGCGGCCGCCGTCGACGAGCAGGCCGTGCCCCCGCAGATCGTTCGCCGCCCCGCGATGGGACGCGGTCCGAGCTTCCTTCCGCGTGGCCGGCGTCTTCTTGAGGGTGTGGCGGTAGCTCAGGTGCGGCGAGGCGAGGCGCTGTATCTGATCGGCGGTCGCGACCTTGAGCACCCCGAGCACGGACAGCACGTCGGCGCGCAGGTCGTTGGTCGATCCCGCCTCGTTCGTCTTCCTCTTCCCCGCCATCAGGCTCGCCCTCCCCGCAGCCGCGACCGCACAGCGACCGGGAGCGCGTTCCCCGCCGTCACGGGCGGCAGCCCCCCGGACCCGATGATCTCCTCCCCTGCCTTTCCTTTCAGGTTCAGGAGTAAAGAAGAGGGTTGTGACCGCGTCGGCGAGCTGCTCCAGGCGCTCACGCTGCGCTGCTGACAGGTGTGGCAACGTCGGGGCAACCATGAGGCCTCCGTGCTCGAAGGGAGCGGTCCCCCGTACCCTCGCCGGTCCCTGGTGATCTCGGCAGTGGGCGACAGGTCGTGTCCCGGCGTCTGGCCCGGTGGCTTCGCCGCCCGTCCCGCCCGGCGGGCTGTCACGGCTGGAAGCTCTGGCCTTGGTCCTGGCCGGGCTGCTGCTGCTCGTGCTCCTGGCGGTGCCGGTCAACCGGACGGCCCGGGTCTGCGGCCGGGGTCTGTCCGTCCTCGATGGCGCGGCGGCGGGCGTTGGCCACGCGGGTGAAGGCGGCGAACCGGGCCAGGTACTCCGGTGTGCGCAGCCACGTCGCCGGGTCGGTCGTCCGGCCTCCCAGATGCGCGTCGGGCATCGCGGCCTGCTGGTGGGCGTGGACGGCAGCCGCCCGTTGCGCCGGGGTGGGGGCCTCTTGCCAGCCGGGGCGGTCGACGGCGTGCGCGGCGGCCGACGTCGTCGCGGCCGGGACATCATCCGGCCGGGCGGGGTGAGGGCGTCGTCGATCGCGTTGCGTACGGCGAGGCTGGCGATCCGGGCCCGCTCGTACCGGGACGACTCCCGGGGCGGCTTGCCGCCGGCGCCGGCGATCCACCACCGGTCGGGCTCGGTGAAGTCGGCGGTGTAGAAGATCTGGTCGGCGCCCGGGGCGCGGCGGCCAGGCTGGGGCACGGTGGTCTGACGGGCGTGGTCGGCCAAGGCGCGGTTCGCGATGTAGTCGTCCAGGCCGCGCGTGAACGCGTGGCCGCGCAGGGTCTCCAGTAGGTGCCGGCGGGCTTCGGCCAGGACGTGGCGGCGGGCGAAGTTCCTGCGGACGGTGAAGACGACCGCGGCGACGTCGACGGCGGCCAGCACGGTGTCGACGTGGGAAGCCGTGGCCGGGCAGCCAGCCGCCGACGACGATGTCCTGGGTCCGCACGTGCCGGATCTTGATCCACGCCCGGGACCGGACCCCCGGCTCGTAGAGCGAGGTGAGGCGCTTGGCGATGAGACCTTCGAGGCCGGCGGTCCGGGTCATCACCAGTGCTTGCTGTCCGTGGCCGACGACAGCCGCCGGAGTCGACCAAGCAGCCCCGGCCAAAACCAGGGATTCCAGGGCGGTGCGGCGCTCGGCGTACGGGCTGCGGGTCAGGTCGTGGGCGTCGAGGAAGACGATGTCGAACAGCATCAAGTGGGCGGGGATCTTCGTGGCCATGTGGGCCGCCCTGGCCGGTGAGCCTGCCAGGCCCACCCGGGACTGCAGCCGCTCGAAATCGCTGCGCCCCTCACCGCCCAGGGCGACGACCTCCCCGTCCAGTACCGCGGGACCGGAAGCCCAGCGCCGTCCCCAGAGCGGTGAGCTCGGGGTAGGCGGGGGTCAGGTCGCGCCGGACCGGGAGCGCAGCACGACCGCGCCCCTGGGTGGGCAGTCCAGCTGGTACGCGGGGCACTCCTACGCTTGGTCTGCGGCTTTCTCGGATTTCGTGTGCCCCGGCGCACGGCTCGGGTGTACCTGTTATGAGCTCTCGGCTCGTAGGGCCGCGACTTCGCCTCGTAGTTCGGTCAGTTCCCGGTGCAGTGCCTGGATGGCGACGACGGCCACGCCGTTGGCATCGGTGCAGCAGATCGTTCGGTCGTTCTCACCGACCCCGAACGCCTTCCACCAGTCCTGGGCCATGGGGCCCAGGTGGCGTACGTGCGGCGGGTCCCAGTGGTACCGCCACGTGCTGACCGGTAGCTGCACCACCTGTTCCAGTACCTGGTAGCCGTTGACCGGGCTGCTACCGCGTACCGCGCCCGGCACAGCACCGGACGCCAGACCAGCCGCGGAAGCATCCCGCCGCAGGCACGT
>CBRG010000463.1 GCA_000470535.1 Streptomyces sp. AW19M42 | reverse complement strand
AGCTGATCGTGCCGGGCAAGGCGCTGGCGGCGCTGCCGGGGGCTGTCGTCGTCGCGGGTCTGGGCATCGGCGGCTGATTCAGCGGCCGGCCCACCCTCGATGGGAGCTCCCGCCGTCCGGTAACAGGGCCCTAACGCAGGGTGTTCGATGTCGGCGCGAGGACGCGGCAGCGGTGCGCCGGCAACCACCCCATGGCGAAGGCGACCGCTGCCGGGAAGCGGAACAGCCGGCCCGTGGCGGAGCCGACCGCGGCGGTGCGAACGGCGGCACCCCGGTCCGACCGTGCGAAGTCCTCGCCCAGTCGCGCGAAGTCGCCGTCGTCCAGGGCCACGTCCTCGTACTCCCACCACCGGCGCCCGCCGCCGTCCCGCACCACACAGCGATAGGTGCGACGGGGCGGCGAGGGCACGCGGTACTCCGCGAGGTGGAACGCCGTGCAGGAGCCGAATCCGGTGCCGAGCAGCAGCACCTGCGCCCGCAGTTCGTGAAGGCGGGCCAGCGGGGAGTCCTCGCCGAGATGGCAGTCCGGGCGGTGGTCCGCCACCACGTGGCAGGCCAACGGGCCCAGGGCGGCGAAGGAGGTCTGCGGATGCGCGCTGCGGACCGAGCCGGGGGAGCGGCGCACCGCTTCGGAGAGCCGGCCCATCGACGGGGCCGCTGTGATCGCCGGGTCGAACGCGGGCATCGCCGCCCGCACGGCCTCCCGCTCCCGCTCGCCGAGGCCGTGGACCCGGGCGCGGTACTGCGGGGAGGTGTCGGAGTTCTCCGGGGTGAAGGAAGGGACCACCAGCGTGCCCTCCGGACCCAGCGCCTCCCGCAGCGCGGCGCCGACCGTGTCCGCACCACCGTCGACCGCCCCCACCGCGCTCAGTGACGCGTGCACCATCAGGACGCCGCCGCACTCGACGCCGAGCGCGGCCAGCTGACGGGACAGGCGGGCCCGGCTGTGGGGGACGGCGGACACGCTCGGGGCGTCGGCGGTACTCACAGCGGGCCATCCTCCCAGCCCGGAGCGGAGTGGGATACCCCGCACATAGGGACGCCCGGTGGTCTCAGCCGTCCAGTGCGGGGATCTCGATCGCCGGGCAGCGGTCCATCACCATGTCGAGCCCGGCCGCCCGGGTGCGCTCGTACGCCTTCTCGTCGATCACCCCCAGCTGGAACCAGACCGCGGAGGCGCCGATCGCGACCGCCTCGTCCGCCACCGCGCCGGCCAGCCCGCTGTTGACGAAGACGTCCACCACATCGACCGGGAAGGGGATCTCGGCCAGCGACGCGTAACCGTCCTCGCCGTGCACCCGCTCCGCCCTGGGATGCACGGGCACCACCCGCTTGCCGAAGCGCTGCAGCACGTCGGCCACTCCGTAGGCCGCGCGCGAGCGGTTGTCGGACAGCCCCACCACGGCCCAGGTGTCGCCCGTCCCGGTCAGAATCCTGCGGATCGTCTCCGTGTCTGCGTACATGATCCGCACAACGGACGGCCGCCCCGGACCATTCCCGCGGCTGCGCATAGGCTGGCCGGATGCAGGAGCAGTACCGGACAGTCGCCCGCGCGGGCGTGCACGAGACCGAGATCAACCGCTCGCGCTTCATCTGCGCGCTCGCCCCCGCCGCCACCGAGCAGGAGGCTCAGGGTTTCGTCGCACGCATCCGCAGGGAAAACCCGGCCGCTTCCCACAACTGCTTCGCGTACGTGATCGGCGCCGACGCCTCCGTACAGAAGGCCAGTGACGACGGCGAGCCCGGTGGCACCGCGGGCGTTCCCATGCTGCAGATGCTGACGCGCCGCGAGATGCGGTACGTCGTCGCCGTCGTCACCCGCTACTACGGCGGCGTGAAGCTCGGTGCCGGCGGGCTGATCCGGGCATACGGGGGAGTGGTCGGCGAGGCCCTCGACGCGCTGGGCACCCTCACCCGGCAGCGGTTCCGGATCGCGACGGTCACCGTGGGCCACCAGCGGGCCGGGCGGCTGGAGAACGAACTGCGGGCCACCGGACGCGGCGTGCGCGAGGTCCGCTACGCGGAGGCGGTGACCATCGAGATCGGGCTCCCGGACGCCGATGTGGAGGAGTTCCGTCGCTGGCTGGCCGACGCGACGGCGGGCGAGGCGGAACTGGAGCTGGGCGAAGAGGCGTACGGGGACGCCTGAGTACTGTGGTGCGGGCGCGGGGCCGCACCGGTGTGACGATCACCGGCCGCCGAATCCTGTCCGCTCCGAAGCGCAGGGGATGCGGCCGCACGGGTGGAGGAACGAAACATGCAGGTCGGAGCCGGGTCTTGAAGATTTTGCACACATCGGACTGGCACCTGGGGCGCTCCTTCCACCGGGTGTCGCTGCTCGAAGCCCAGGCCGCCTACCTCGACCACCTGGTGGCGACGGTCCGTGACCACGAGGTCGATGCCGTACTCGTGGCGGGTGATGTGTACGACAGGGCGGTGCCGCCGCTTTCCGCCGTCCAGCTCTTCGACGACGCGCTGCACCGGCTCGCCGAGGCCGGCGTACCCACTGTGATGATCTCCGGGAACCACGACTCGGCCCGCCGGCTCGGCGTCGGCGCCGGTCTCATCGGACGCGCCGGCATCCATCTGCGCACCGACCCCGCGCACTGCGCCACGCCCGTCGTCATCCCGGACGCGCACGGCGACGTGGCGTTCTACGGGCTCCCGTATCTGGAGCCCGCCCTCGTCAAGGAGGAGTTCCGGGTGGAGCGGGCCGGGCACGAGGCCGTGCTGAGCGCCGCCATGGACCGGGTCCGCGCCGACCTCGCGACACGTGCGGGCAGCACCCGGTCCGTCGTCCTCGCCCACGCCTTCGTCGCGGGCGGCGAGCCGAGCGACAGCGAACGGGACATCACCGTGGGCGGAGTGGCGGCCGTTCCCGCCGGGGTCTTCGACGGCGTCGACTACGTAGCCCTGGGACACCTCCACGGCAGCCAGACCGTCTCCGAGCGGGTCCGCTACTCCGGCTCCCCGCTCGCGTACTCCTTCTCCGAGTCCGACCACCGCAAGACGATGTGGCTGATCGACCTGGACGACACGGGCGCGGTCACCGCCGAACGGATCGACTGCCCGGTGCCCCGCCCGCTCGCCAGGCTCGTCGGCCGGCTCGACACCCTCCTCGACGACCCCGCCCTCGACCGGCACGAGCACTCCTGGGTGGAGGCCACCCTCACCGATCCGGCCCGGCCGGCCGATCCGATGGCCCGCCTCGTCGAGCGGTTCCCGCACACGCTCGCCCTCGCCTTCGAACCGGAACGCGACCCGCAGGACCCGCGGACCTCCTACGCGGAGCGGCTGCGGGGACGCGACGACCAGAGCATCGCGGAGGACTTCGTGGCCCACGTCCGTGGCGGGTACGGCATTGACGAGTCGGAGCGGACGGTGCTGCGCGGCGCCTTCGACCACGTACGCGTCGACGACAGCGTGCGCGAGGTGAACCGGTGAGGCTTCACCGACTCGGCATCACCGCCTTCGGACCGTTCGGCGCCACTCAGGAGATCGACTTCGACGCACTCTCCGCAGCCGGGATCTTCCTGCTACACGGACCGACCGGCGCGGGCAAGACCTCGGTCCTCGACGCCGTCTGCTACGGCCTCTACGGCGCCGTGCCCGGCGCCCGGCAGAGCCCCGGAACCTCACTGCGCAGCGACCACGCCCCGGCGGACCTGCCGACCGAGATCCGGCTCGAACTCACCGTCGGCGGGCGCCGGCTGGAGATCACCCGGAGCCCCGCCCAGCCCCGCCCCAAGAAGAAGGGCGACGGCTACACCACGGAGAAGGCGCAGAGCCGGCTGCGCGAGTACGTCCCCGAGGAGGGATGGCGGGCACTGAGCCGGTCCAGCCAGGAGATCGGCGAGGAGATCACCCAGCTCATCGGGATGAGCCGGGACCAGTTCTGCCAGGTGGTCCTGTTGCCGCAGGGCGACTTCGCCCGGTTCCTGCGGGCCGATGCCGAGGCTCGCGGCAAACTCCTCGGCCGGCTCTTCGACACCCGTCGCTTCGCCGCGGTGGAGGAGCACCTCGCCGAGCTGCGCCGGGCCGCCGGGACCCAGGTCGGAGCCGGGGACGAACGGATCCTCGCGGTCGCCCAGCGGATCGCCCAGGCGGCCGGGCCCGCCGCCGAGGAGTACCCGCTGCCCGGCATCCAGCCCGGCGAACCGGGGCTCGCGGACGCCGTACTGGAATGGGCGGCCACGGCCCGCAGCGGCGCCCGGGAACGGCTCGACATCGCCGCGTCCGTCCTGTCCGCGGCCGAGTCCCGGCAGGCGGCCGCCCGGCAGGCCCTGGACGCCGAGCGCGAACTGGCCGGGCTTCAGCAGCGGTACGAGGAGACCCGGCGGCGCGCCACGGAGGTGGAGGCAGGCCGGGACGAGCACGATCAGGCGCAGGAGCGGTTGCGACGCGCCCGCAAGGCCGATCTCGTCGCCCCCGCGCTGGAGCTGCGCGAGGAGGCCGGGCGGGCGCACCGGCGGGCGGGCGCGGCCCGCGACCGCTCCCGGGCCGGGCTGCCCGGCGAGCTGGCCGACGCGGGGGGCGAGCAGCTCACCGCGCTGGAACGGCGGGCCCCCGGGGCGCG
>CBRG010000462.1 GCA_000470535.1 Streptomyces sp. AW19M42 | reverse complement strand
GGACGGAACCCCCAGCCCCGGAACCCCGCACCCCCTTGACGCACCCCCACCCCGCTCCATAACTTGTCCACGCATGTGAACCCAGCTCAAGGACCCGGCGAGCGAAGCCGCCCCCCGCACCGAGGAGATCCGCGTATGCCCGCTCCCCGCACCGTCCTGCTCACCGGCGCCGCCGGCGGACTCGGCACCCTGATGCGCGGACTGCTGCCCGCCCACGGCTACCGGCTCCGCCTCCTCGACATGGTCCCCATCGAGGGCGAGCCGGACGCCATCACCGCCGACCTGGGTGACACGGAGTCGCTGCGCGAGGCGGTGCGGGGCGTCGACGCGATCATCCACCTCGCGGGCATCTCGCTGGAAGCCTCGTTCGACAAGATTCTCCGGGCGAACATCGAAGGCACCTACAACCTCTACGAGGCCGCGCTCGCGGAGGGCGTGCGGCGGGTCGTCTTCGCCTCCTCCAACCACGCCGTCGGCTTCACCCCCCGCCCGCTCCCGGGCGACCCGCTGATCCCGATCGGGACCTCGCGCCGCCCGGACACGTTCTACGGACTCTCCAAGTCCTTCGGTGAGGACCTCGCCCAGCTCTACTGGGACCGGCACGGCCTGGAGACCGTCTCCGTGCGCATCGGCTCCTGCTTCCCGGAGCCGACCTCCGTACGGATGCTCTCGGTGTGGATGAGCCCCGGCGACGGCGCCCGGCTCTTCGACGCCGCGCTCACCGCCGAGAACGTCGGGCACACCGTCATCCACGGCTCGTCCGACAACACCCGGCTCTGGTGGGACCTCACCTCGGCGCGCTCGCTCGGCTACGAGCCGCAGGACGACTCGGAGCCGTACGCGGCGAAGCTCATCGCCGAGCAGGGCGAGCTCGACCCGGACAACCCGGACCACGCCCACCTCGGCGGCCACTTCTGCACCAACCCGCCGATCTGGCCGCACTGAGCGCGACCGGCGCTGCCGCCGTACGGGCGAAGCCGCCCAAAGGTAAGGGAACGGCAAAGCCGGGTCATTCGTTACCTCGTGCATGACCGCTATGACACCTGGCTCGAACATCCCTCTCTCCGCCCCCCGCGTGGCGGTGGACGTCGCCGCTCCGGTGCGGCTCGACGTATCGGGCCTGCTGCTCACCACCGACGGCAAGGTGCGCTCCGACGACGACTTCATCTTCTACAACCAGCCCACGGGCCCCGGTGTCGCCTACCGCTCCGGCGGCGGCACCGCGCCCGACGCGATCGTGGTCGACACCGCTGCCGTGCCGCCCGGGATCGAGAAGATCGTCATCACCGCGAGCCCGGACGGGGCGGGCCAGACCTTCCAGGGCGTCGAGCCCACCGCCACCGTGCGCAACGCGGACGACGGCAGTGTGCTCGCCACCTTCACCCCGCCCCAGCTGGGCGCCGAGACCGCGCTCGTGGTCATCGAGGTCTACCGGCGGGGCGGCGCCTGGAAGGCCCGTGCGGTCGGTCAGGGCTATGCCAACGGACTCGCCGGCATCGCCACCGACTTCGGCGTCTCCGTCGAGGACGAGCCCGTCGCCGCACCCGTGGCGGCCCCGGTGCCCGCCGCCGCCCCGGTGGACCCGAGGCTCGCCGCCCCGCCGGCGCCCGCCG
>CBRG010000461.1 GCA_000470535.1 Streptomyces sp. AW19M42 | reverse complement strand
GCGCGAGATCGTACTGGCGGGCCGGCACGAGGCCGGGCTGATCTTCCGGCACCCCCTGGTCCGTCTCACCTGTTACGGGGAGCTCTCCGCGGTCCGCCGCAGGCAGTTGCACGGCGCGTTCGCCCAGGCGGTGCTGCGCCGCCGCCCCGACGCCGTCGACACCCTCGCCTCCCACTTCGCACACGCCGACGATCCGCGCGCCGCCGAGTACCTGCGCAGGGCCGCCGCACGGGCCGCGGCGCTCTTCGCCAACGACACCGCGGACCGCTACTACCGGGATCTGGTGGCGCGGCTCGACGTGGACGCGGCCCGTGCCCGCCTCGCGCACAGCCAGGTGCTGTGCCGGATGGGCGACTTCGGTGAGGCGGCAGACGTGCTGCGGCTCGCGCTGGACGAGTTCGCCCGCCGGGGCGACCACGAGGACGTCGTACTCACCGCCGCCTGGCTGGCCGACGCCCTGGCACGGGCGGGTCGCCCGGACTCCGGCAGACAGGTGCTGGGTGAACATCCGGTGACCAGGGACACCGCGGCGGAGTCGGCCGCCGGGCACTACCTCGCGCTGTCCATGATCTGCAAGATCCAGGGGCGGTACGCGGAGGGCTACCTGGCTGCCCAGCAGGCGCTCGCGGTCGCGCTGCGGGTGTCCGGAAAGCAGGGCCAGGGGCTCGTGGCCCGCTCGTACGCCCTGCAAGCCAGCAATCTGGGCCTCAACGGGCGGCTGGACGAGGCGCGTACGGCGGCCGGCCGGGCGCTCGCTCCGGCCGAGGAGTACGGGGATCCGACCCTGCTCGGCTCTGTCCTGTCGACCTTGCGGGAGAACCGGCGGCGGGGCGGCCGGCTGCGCGAGGCCGTGGCCATGGGAGAGCGTGCCCTCGATCTCGCGGAGCAGTCGGGCGATCCGATCGCGGCCGCGTTCGAGCGGGCGAACCTCGCCGAACTGTTCCTGCTGCTCGAAGAGTTCACCGCCGCGCGGACGCTCGCGGAGGCGGCGGTGGCGAGCGCGGAGCCGGATGACGCGTGGTGTCTGCCGTACACCCTGGCGACGCTGGCCCTGGTCCGGATACGCACCGGGGAGCCCTCGGAAGCGGCGGCCCTGCTCGACCGGGCCGAGCGGTCCGCCGTGGGCATGGTGGACCGGCAGGCGGGCCACGAGGTGCGTACCGCCCGCGCCGAACTCGCCCTGCGCGCCGGCCCTCCGGACGACGCGCTGCGGGCCGTGGACGGCTTCGCGGAGGAGGTCCCCGTGCTGGCCGCCTGGGGGCAGCTCCGTGCGGGAGATGCCGCATCGGCGCGGCGGATCGCGCACGCGGAGGTCGAACGGGCGGCAGGGACAGGCGAGCGGATCGCGGAGGCGGACGCACGGATCGCCCTGGCCGTGGCCCTGTTCCGGCTCGCGGAGCACGAGGCCGCGCGGGAGGCCCTGAACCGGGCCGAGGAACTGGTACGGGCGCTGCCGTATCCGGCGGGGATCCGTCATGCGGACGACGCGCGCCGGCTGATGCACGAAGTCGCCTGAGACGGGGGTGCGCTTGCCCTCACCCCCGTCTCCCCCGGTCTCAGGCGGGGAGCCGCTCCAGCAGCCCGGCGAAGTCCGTGCCCGGCGCGAGGGTGCCGAACGCCAGGCCCCGGTCCCCGTCCAGCCGGGACGCGCAGAAGGCGTCCGCGACCGAGGCCGGCGCGTGCCGGACGAGGAGGGAGCCCTGGAGCACGAGCGCGGCGCGTTCGATGAGACGGCGGGCGCGCAGCGGGGCGTCCTCGGTGAGGACGAGTTCGCCGCGCAGGTTCCGCCAGGCGGCGTCCAGTCGCCGGTCGGCGCCGGAGGCGGCCTCGATCTCGGTGTGGAAGGCCTCGAAGGAATCGGGTTCACGCGCCAGCGCCCGCAGCAGGTCGAGGGCGTTCACATTGCCGGAGCCCTCCCAGATGCCGTTGAGCGGGGCCTCCCGGTAGAGACGCGGCATCCCCGACTCCTCGACGTATCCGTTGCCGCCGAGGCATTCCAGCGCCTCGGCCACCGCGACGGGCTGGCGCTTGCAGACCCAGTACTTGCTGACGGCCGTGGCGAGCCGCAGGAAGGCCCGCTCCCCGGTGTCGCCGCGCTGCGCCCGGTCGACGGCGCCGGCCAGGCGCAGCGCCATCGTCGTCGCCGCCTCCGACTCCACGGAGAGGTCACCGAGCACGTTGCGCATCAGGGGCTGGTCGATCAGCTTGGCGCCGAACACCGAGCGGTGGCGGGCGTGGTGGGCGGCCTGGGCGAGGGCGGCGCGGGTACCGGCGGCGGAGCCCAGGACGCAGTCCAGGCGCGTCATGGTGACCATGTCGATGATGGTGCGTACGCCCTTGCCCTCGGTACCGACGAGCCAGGCCACCGTGTCGTCGAACTCGGGCTCGCTGCTGGCGTTGGCACGGTTGCCGAGCTTGTCCTTGAGCCGCTGGATGCGGAAGGTGTTGCGGCTGCCGTCCGGCAGTACGCGCGGCACGAGGAAGCAGGAGAGCCCGCCGGACGACTGGGCGAGCACGAGGAAGAGATCGTTCATCGGTGCGCTCGTGAACCACTTGTGCCCGCGCAGCCGCCAGGTTCCGTCTGCCGCTTCGGTGGCCGTCGTGGTGTTGGCCCGTACGTCGGTGCCGCCCTGCTTCTCCGTCATGCCCATCCCGGCCAGCAGGCCGGGCTTCTCGGCCGGGGTGCGCAGGCCGGACTCGTAGACCCGGCTCGTGAGCAGCGGCTCGTACGTCTTGGCCAGGTCGGGTGAGTGGCGCAGCGCCGGGACCACCGCGTACGTCATGGAGACCGGGCACAGGTGTCCTGGCTCCAGGGTCGTCATCAGCATGAAGCCCGCGGCGCGGGCCACATGGGCGCCCGGACGTTCGTCGGCCCAGGCGGCTCCGGCCAGGCCCGCGCCCACCGAGGTGTCCATCAGGTGGTGGTAGGCGGGGTGGAACTCGACCTCGTCGACGCGGTGTCCGTAGCGGTCGTGGGTGCGCAGGACGGGTTCGTGGTCATTGGCCTGGTCGGCCCAGCCCTGCGCCTTCTCGCTGCCGACGAGGCGGCCGAGGCGGTGCAGTTCCTCGGTGTGCCACTCGGCGCCCTCTCGGCGCACGCCCTCCAGCAGCACGGCGTCATCCGCGACGTCATGGCCGGTCAACGGCGGTGCCTGGTTGGTTACTTCGTGGGTCAGGGCGGTGGGGTGGCTGCGGGGGACGTCTGTCGTGGTCACGGGTTTCCTCCGAGTGGAATTGACGGAACGCGGACGGGAGGCAGGGTCGCGCGGGTCCGGTCAGGGCTGCCGGGCGCCGGACGTGGCGCCCGCGCAGCGCAACGCCATGACGACGAGTTCGGCGAGGAGTTCCTCCGCGGCCTTCTCGTCGCGGGTGCCGAGCGGGTCGACGAGCACTTCACCGATCGCCCCGGTCAGCGCGGCCGCGGTGATCTCGCCGTTCTGGGCGGGCAGCAGGCCGGACTCGATGCCCTCGTGCACGACCTGGGCGAACAGGGCGCGGTAGCGGCGGCGGAATGCGAGGCGTTCGGCGCCGACCGCCGGTTCGGCCGGGGCGGCGAGCAGCGCGTAGGCCAGTCCGCGGTTCTCCAGGGCGCGGCGGGCGAAGACCTCGACGCCGCGTCCGATCCGCCTGACGGGGTCTCCCGGCCCGTGGAGCACCTCGCCCAGTACGTCGGCCTCGCGCCCGGCGGCGCGCCGGAACACCTCGACGGCCAGGGCGGTCTTGGACGCGAAGTGCTGGTAGACCGATCCGGCCGCGATGCCCGCCGAGTCGGCGACGGCGGTCACGGACGCCTGCGACCAGCCCACTTCCGTGATCACCGAGGTGGCACAGGTGATCAGGTGCTCTCTGGCGGCTTCGAGCCGGCTGATTTCGGCTGGGGTCTTGCGGTAGACCATATAAGAAGTGAACCACCATTCATAGTTTCCCGCCACGGTCGGTTCCGCCGGCCCGGCCCGCGAGGAGAAGGTGATGGTCGGTCGGCCACGGTGGACTTTCCTGCCGCCATCACACCTGTGACCAGAACGACGGCGGAGTCCAGTTCCCCGGTCACGTCGGACCTTTCACTCAGGGACGGCATCCGCATCGATCAGTACCCCCGGCAGTCTGCCGACACAGCCAGGACAGAGCATCCGGATTTTGCGCACGGGTCGGGGAGAGGCTCTCCTGATTTCCGTGGGTCCGGTCGGTGACGGGCCGGACCGACACCCCGCTACGCCTGCCGTGGCGTGACGCTTCGCGCGCCGGCTGTCGCGCCACCGCTGTGCCCCTGGCTCCGTGGGAATACCTCAGCGGTGCCTGACCAGGCCGCGTGCCGACTCGGCGATGTGGGAGCGGGAGATCCCGGCCGCGTCGATGAGTTCCCCGGTGCTGCCCGAGCCCGGCAGGCCGGTGACGGCAAGGTGGGCGAAGCGCGGGTTGCTGCCGGACGGCGCGAGAGCAGAGAGGACCGCTTCACCGATACCGCCTTCGGGATGGTGGTCTTCGACTACGACCAGGGCTCCCGTGTCCGAGGCCGCGCGGACCAAGGTGTCGGCGTCGATGGGCTTGACCGAGTACAGGTCGATCACGCGGGCCGAGATCCCGTCGGCGGCGAGTTCGTCGGCGGCTGCCAGGCACTCGTGCAGGGTCACACCGGCGCCGATCAGGGTGACCTGGTCGCCGTCACCCCCGCGCAGGGTCTTGGAGCCTCCCGGCTGGAAGGTTTCGTCCCCGGCGTAGAGGACCGGGTAGGCCCCGCGGGTGGTGCGCAGGTAAGAGATGCCGTCGATATCGGCCATGGCTGCCGTCAGGGCGGCGGCCGAGGTCGCGTCGGACGGATAGAGGACGGTGGATCCGAGGACGGCACGCATCATCGCGAGGTCCTCGACACCCATCTGGGAGGGGCCGTCGGCTCCGATCTCCACGCCGCTGTGGGTCCCGCACAGAGCCATGGTGACCTCGGAGACGGCGGCCATCCGGATGAAGTCGTGGGCCCGGGTGAGGAAGGCGGCGAAAGTGGTGGCGAAGGGCCGGTAGCCGCGCACGGCCATGCCGACGGCGGTGGCGATCATCTGCTGTTCGGCGATGTAGGTCTGGAAGTACCGCTCCGGGTGGGCCTTCTTGAAGTCTTCCGCGTGCGTCGAATTGCCGACCTCGGCGTCCAGGGCGACCACGTCGGGGCGGGCCCCGAGGGCAGCCAGCGCCTTGCCGAAGGCGACCCGGGTGGCGACTTCGTCCCCCACGTCATAGCGGGGCAGCTCCACCGGGCCCGCTGCCGGGGCCGGGACGGAGGCGGACTCCGACGGCCGGGGGCCGCGCACCCTGAGATCGCGGATGCCGCCCAGTTCCGCCACGGCCCGCTCGGCCAGCTCCTCCGGCAGCGGTTTGCCGTGCCAGCCCTCCTGGTCGGCGACCTCGCTGACGCCCTTGCCCTTCACGGTCCTGGCGACGATGACGGTGGGCGCCTGCCCGTCTGCGGCGGTGGTCAGGGCCCGGTCGACCTCTTCGAGGTCGTGGCCGTCGACCACGATGGCCCGACAGCCGAATGCCTCGGCCCGCCGCGCGTAGGCAGCCGTGTCCCACTGCAGCTCGGTCGGTCCGCTCTGGCCGAGCCGGTTGACGTCGACGATCGCGGTGAAGTTGGCCAGCTGGTGCCGTCCCGCCTTGTCGAGTGCCTCCCAGACGGAACCCTCACTCATCTCGCTGTCCCCGCAGAGCACCCATACCCGGTAGGGCTGCTTCTCCAGGTCCCGGCCCGCCAGCGCGATGCCGACCCCGTACGCGATGCCCTGTCCCAGAGAACCGGTAGCCAGGTCCACCCAGGGCAGCACCGGGGTGGGGTGGCCCTGGAGGCGGTGGCCGAACCGGCGGTACGTGGTCATCAGCTCCTCGTCACCGATGACTCCGGCGGCCTTGAACATGGCGTAGAGGAGGGGCGAGGCGTGGCCCTTGGAGAAGATCAGGTGGTCACCGGCGGGATTGTCCGGCGCCGACCAGTCGTAGTGCAGATGGCGGGCGAGCAGGACGGCCATCAGATCGGCCGCCGAGAGGCTGGAGGTGGGGTGCCCCGAAGCTGCGGACGTGCTGGACCGCACAGAGTCCACGCGCAATTGCTGGGCAAGCTCGAAGATCTGGTGCAGATCGCTGCTGGAATCGAGCGTGGTCGGTCGGGTGGACATGTCCAGGCCTTTCGTACGGGGGCGACGGTGCGACGGGAGACGCGTTCCCTGATCCGCGCGATCCATCACAGCTCTGGTCCTCTTGACCTCGTTCGGCCGTGGGCTGCGAGCGGGAGCGGTGGCGGCTGCCCAGCGGCGATCCGGGTACCTGACGCCGAAACCGCCGCGGGTTCGCCGCCCGGGTGCTGCTCGCGGACAATGGTGGTACCTACTGGAGCTGGGTGACACGGACTGCACCCCGGCGGTCGTCGCCCAGCGGCGGTTCGGCAACAGCGTGAGGTCACCGGCCTGAGGGCTTCCCACGCCTCCTGGTCGCCGCCCCCTGCTTCTGGAGTGAATTCGGATGAGACGAGGCACGGAACCCGCAAACGCTCGCAGTGCGCTGCGCCTCAGGAGAATTCTCGCGTCGGCGGCGCTGCCGCTCTTCGTCGTGGCCGCGGTGCTGCTCGCCCTCGGGGCGGCTGCCGCCGACCCCGGCGACACACCGACCCGCACGGTACTGGCGGTTCTCGCAGGGGTGTGCGCTCTCCTCGCCGCGACCGCCGGCATCGACCTCCTGGTGCTCAGGCGGAGGCTGGGACGCCAGTGATGTCACCGTCCATCGCGCGTCGAGGCGTGACCATTTCCTTGGAGCGGGCGCCGCGCGGCCCCTCGCCAAGCCCCTGCTCCCGCCCCCGCTTCCCAGTCTCGTCCTGAGCGGGCAGCAGTCTCATGCCGTGCAGGCCGCGCGAGCCGGTGGTCATGACCGGCAACAGCAGGTCCCGTTCGTCCAGCAGGGCCAGACAAGTCGTTTCGTCACCGGACTGCGGCGTGGTCATGGTCTTCACTCCACCGGTCCCCCACCATGCTGGTTTCGGGCGCACTCCGGGCACATCGGGGACGACGTCGCCTGGCTCCTGGCCGGCACGGTTCTGCTCGGGCCGCAGTCCGTGCGCCCGCACGTGGGGCTGCTGCTGGAGACGGTACGGCCCAGCCCGGCGTACGTCGTGAGCCGCAGCATGGAGATCCTGGCCCACAACCCCCGGCGGCCTCGGACGGCCGTTACTGCACCGCGCCCAGCTGGTTGAGTGCCGCTGCCGACAGTGCCGTGATCGCCGCCGGAAGCGATGTGCGGATGTCCGGGGCGAAGTGCGGGGAATGGTTCGGGGGTATCTGGGCGGGGGGTGCCGTCGCCCACTGCTGAGGACCCGTCGTGCCCAGCATCCAGTAAGTCAGGGGGATTCCGGATTCGCCGTGTACGGCCAGGCCCGCGTCGCCGTAGAGCGGGAAGTCCTCGGCCGCCATCGACGCCGGCCAGGTCGCGACGCGTTCCGGGCCGTACAGGGAGGTGTGCACGGCCCGGACCGCCTCCGTCGTGTGCGGGTCGACGCGGAGCGCCGGGGAGCGGGACAGAGTCGTCAGGTCCGGGTCGCGTGGGCAGGCGGAGGCCACGCATTCGGCCCGGACGATGCGGTCCACCGACGCCAGCGCGCGGTCCACGGTTTCGTCGGTCGAAGCGCGCAGGCCGATGCCGAGTTCAGCCGTGTCCGGCACCACGTTGACCGCCGCGCCCGCCCTCACCATGCCGATAGTGAGGGTGAGTTGGTCGGACGGAGCCGTCTCGCGAGAGATGATCGTCTGGAGGCGGGTGATCACGGCCGCCGCCGTGATCACGGG
>CBRG010000460.1 GCA_000470535.1 Streptomyces sp. AW19M42 | reverse complement strand
CCCGCCGTTCGGCGACTCGTTCAGCTCAGGCAGATTCGGACGGATTCAGGCAGGATTCGGGCAGGATTCGGGCAAGTTCCGGATGCCCGGACGGTTTCAGGCGGGTTCAATCGGGTTCAGATGGTTTCAGGCAGTTTCAGACGGCGATGACGGTGACGCCGGCCTCGGTGAACCGGGCCGTCGCCTCGGCCGGGATCCCCTTGTCGGTGACCAGGAAGTCGATCAGCCCCAGGTCGAAGACCCGGGCGAAGGCCCGCTTGCCGATCTTCGTGGAGTCGGCCGCCACCACCACCCGCTGGGCCTGCTGGGCGAGCAGCCGGTTGATGCTGGCCTCGCCCTCATGGTGGACGTACGCACCGCGTTCGGTGTCGATGGCGTTGACACCCAGCACGGCGACGTCCAGCGTGATCTCACCGAGCACTCCACTGGCCAGCGGGCCCGTCAGCTCGTACGACTGGGGCCTGGCCACCCCGCCGGTCACCACGATCTTTATCTGCGGCCGGATCACCAGCTCGTTGGCGATGTTGAGGGCGTTGGTGACCACGGTGAGGGTCGGCTGGCCGGACGCCCCCGCGGCGGCGTCCCCCACCAGGTCGGAGCGCACGGCGAGCGCGCGGGCCACCTCGGTGATGGTGGTGCCGCCGGTCAGCCCCACCACTTCGCCGACCGCGACCAGTTCGGCCACGGCGCGGCCGATGGCCTGCTTCTCCGGGGCGTTGCGCCCCGTCTTGTAGCGCAGCGCCAGCTCGTAACTGACACCGTGCGCGACCGCGCCGCCCCGCGTACGGGTGAGCAGTTGCTGCTCAGCGAGCTGATCCAGATCTCGGCGGATGGTCGCGGCCGAGACGTCCAGCACTTTCGCGGCGTCCTCGACGTCCACCCGGCCATGCTTACCTACGAGCTCCAGCAGCGAGTTCCACCGGGTATCCCTGGACACGTGCACTCTCCTCACAGGTCCGGCCGCGTGCGCCCATCCCCTTGGGCGCCATCACCGGACTCGCGCAAGCGTCGCACAAGGCCCTCGCGAGTCAAGTCACCTGCAAGGAAAATGCTTGATAATGCTTGCACATCCCGTATACCGTGCGTTTACGAGCATCCCATCACCAGTACGGAGTGCAAAAGTGTCATTTGTCGAGATCGAGACAGCCAGTCAGCCGGACTGCTGGCGTCGCGCCGCGGATCTGGCGCAGAGCCAGGCGGCCGTACTGCCCGCGTCCGGTGAGCGCATCGCCGTGGTCGGCTGCGGTACCTCGTTCTACATGGCTCAGGCATACGCCTCGCTCCGTGAGGAGTCCGGCCAGGGCGAGTCCGATGCCTTCGCCGCCTCGGAGTTCCCGTTCGGCCGGCGCTACGACCGGGTCGTGGCCCTCACCCGCTCCGGCACCACGACCGAGGTGCTCGAACTCCTCGACCGGCTGCGCGGCGTCACCCCGACGGTGGCCATCACCGGCGACCCGCAGACCCCGGTGATGACGTCCGCGGACGCGGTCGTGGTGCTCGACTTCGCCGACGAGCGGTCCGTCGTGCAGACCCGCTTCGCGACCACGCTGCTGACCCTTCTGCGCGCCCACCTCGGTCTGCACACCGACGCCGTGGTCCGCGACGCGGAGACCGCGCTGGCCGAACCACTGCCCGAAGAGCTCCTGAACTGCACCCAGTTCACCTTCCTCGGCCGTGGCTGGACAGCCGGTCTCGCCAACGAGGCCGCGCTGAAGATGAAGGAGGCCTCGCTGTCCTGGACGGAGGCGTACGCCGCGATGGAGTACCGCCACGGTCCCATCAGCATCGCCACCACGGGCACCGCGACCTGGATGTTCGGCACCGCTCCCGAGGGCCTGCGCGAGCAGGTCGAGGAGACCGGCGCCCGCTGGGTGGAGAGCCGTCTGGACCCGCTGGCCGAGCTGGTCCGCGTCCAGCGCCTGGCCATCGCCCGCGCCGCCGCCCGCGGCCTCGACCCGGACAGCCCGCGCCACCTCACCCGGTCCGTGGTGCTGGCCGAAGCCTGAGCCTGAGCCTGACATCGTCGAGGGCGGCGCCGACGCCGCGAGCGGGCGCGGCACGGATGCCTGGACGGGTTTTTGCGCCGCGCCCGCGCTCGGCAGCCACGCCGGGGTGCTCGTGCTCTCGGGGTCCAGCGGGCGGATCGAGCAGGAGCGGTGCCGGCTGCTGGCCCGGGAGGGCGTGGCCGCCCTCTCGATCCGCTGGTTCGGCGGCCCCGGCCAGCCGCCGGGCATCTGCGAGGTTCCGCTGGAGACCTTCGTGTCCGCGCTCGACCGGCTCCGCGCGGAGGGAGCCCGCCGCATCAGTGTCCTGGGCGTCTCCAAAGGCGCGGAGGCCGCACTGCACCTGTCCGTGCTCCAGCCCGACATCGACGCCGTGGTGGCGCTCTCCCCCACTTCGCTGACCTGGGCGAACATCGGCCCCGGCCGGGACGGTTCGGCGATGCCCCTCCGGTCCTCCTGGACCTGGCGGGGGCAGCCGCTGCCGTTCGTTCCCTACGACAGCGGCTGGACGGCGTCCGAGCCGGCCGGCACCCCGGTCTCGGTCCTCGGCTGGTACGAACAGAGCCTGCGGGCCTGTCCGGACCAGGTCCCCGCCGCGGCCATCCCGGTGGAGCGGTCAGCCGCCGAGCTCGTGCTGGTCGCGGGCGGGGACGACCTGATGTGGCCCTCGCTCCGGTACGCGGAGGAGCTGGCCGCCCGGCGGCGGGCGGCCGGCCTCCCCGTCCGGCTGGTCACCCGCGCCGACGCGGGACACCGGCCGCGGCTGCCCGGCGAGGGCGTCGTGCCCGCGTCCGGCACCTTCCGGCACGGCGGCTCACCGGCGGCCGACGCTGCGCTCGGAGCGGCCGCCTGGCCGTACATCCGCCACGCGCTCCTCGGCCGGGGTCCCGATACGGGCCCGGCAGCGTCGGCCGCCGCCCGTCAGGACTCCTCGAAGTAAGCGTCCAGGACCGCGTCGAACCCTTCCGTCCACTCCTTGAGGCTGCTCCTGGCCGCCGCCTCGACCTCGGCGTTGAACCACCGCATGCTCGACATGTGGACCGTGACCGTGAACCGGCGGCCGAACCGGGCCGGCTTCAGTTCCACCGCGCCGATCTCGTCCCAGCGGAAGTCGGCCTCCTGGTCGTCCAGCGTGAACCGGATGCCCTCACGGTCCGCGGTGATCGAGCCGCGGCGGTCGCTCACCTCGAACGCGGGGCCGTCCTCGCCCGTGTTCGCCTTCTCGTCCTCGTCCTCCTCGTCGTCCGCCGCCTCGGCGACGGCCTCTCCGTCGGGTTCCGCGTCCTCGGACACGGCCTCCGCCGCGGCGTCGTCGGGCGCGGCGTCCTCGGGTGCGGGCTCCTCGGGTGCGGGCTCCTCGGTCGGCTCCGGCTCCTCGTCCGCCTTTCCGGTGGCTCGGGGGGCCGTGAGACCAGGGATGTACGCCGGGTCTGTCCCTGCGGCGTACGCGGGCTGGGTGTTGGGATCTATGCGCTGCTCCACGGCGGGCAGTATGGCCGACGAACCTGTACGGGGCCAGTAAGACCGTGTTCACCCGCCCGGTTCGGGGGGCGCGCGGCGCAGGCGGATGAACGGGCCGGCCGGTGTCACGGGGCGAGCGGCAGCCGGTGGATGCGGTTCGGTTCCAGCGGGGCCGGCGGCGGGAGGGGCGCGGCGTGCTCGGCCCGGAAGGACTGGAGCAGGTAGCCGGTGAGCCGCCGGGGCGTGGCCGCCGGGACCTCCGGGCCCTCCGGCGACGGCCTCGTTCGCCAGCAGCAGGAGCGTGACGTCGCCGGGGGCCTGAGTCGGCGCGGAGCCGGCCCGACTCCCGCGCGCGCCGCACCAGTCGGGCGATGCCCACCGCGTCCTCGAAGCGGGCGGCGTACGCGGCGAGCACGTCCTACGGGCCGAGTGGACCGCCGCCGACCGGGCCGCCGGGGTCAGTACCAGCCGGCCGTGAGGGGCGGGTCGCACAGTTCGAGGACCACTTCGCCCGCCTCCGAGGTCGTGCCGCCCACCGGCCGGACCCGGTCACCGACGCTCACCAGGTGGGGCGCCGCGCCCACGATCCGGCATCGGTACACAAAACCCTCCGGGAAGCGGACCAGCGACTCGTTCCGCATCACCCGCGAATAGCGGTTCACCACGCTGGACCGTACGACGGTGCCGTGACCGTCAGTGCGTTCCGGTTCGAGATCGCTCGACGCGCAGACGGGGCACAGCAGTTTGCGGAACGAGGCGGTGCCGCACCATCGGCACCGCTGGTAGACCAGCCCCTCCACGGTATGCGGATCCGCCGTGTCGCAGGCCGTCCGCCCCACATCGGTTCCGGTACTGAACACGTCTCGGCCTCCCGCGCTCGACTGGGTGCGCCGCGCCGTCGGCGACGGCACACCGGCACCGTATGGCACTTAGTGCCAGCACGTAAAGGTACTGAGTGCCGAAAGTTGCAAAGCGTTCCTCCGCCGGCCACTCAGTCCTGACCGAGAGCCGATTCGATGCGCTGCACCACGCGCCACATGGGGGCACCCTTCGCCGCGACCATCACGATCACCTCGTCCTCCGCGGCGGTCACGGCGGGCCGCGCGGACGCCCTGCCCCACACCGTGCGGACGAGTTCGAGCGCCCGGTCGACCTCGGCGCCGGCATCACCCTGACCGCCCGAACGCAGCCAGAACCGGAGGCCGTTGTTGTGCGCCGCGACCACGGAGGCGGCGATCACCTCGGCGCGCAGCGCGGCCTCCCGGGTGCCGTCGCCGCACCGCTCCAGATAGCCGGCGAGGGTCCGTTCGTAGCGGCGTACGACGGAGAGTTCATAGGTGCGCAGACCGGGCACCTCCCGGGTGAGCCGGTAGCGCTGGACGGAGAACTCCGGGTTCACGGCGTACATCCGCAGGACGAGCCGGGCCGCGTCGCACACCGTGTCCACCGGATCGCCGTCACCGGCGGCCTCCAGGAACGCGGTCATGTCCGCGAGGCACCGCTCGTGATCGGGGAAGACCGCGTCCTCCTTCGAGGGGAAGTAGCGGAAGAAGGAACGCCGCCCCACCCCCGCCCTGGCGACGATGTCGTCCACCGTGGTCCGCTCGAAACCGCGCTCCATGAAGAGCCCGAAGGCGGCCTCCGCGAGCACGTCACGCATGGGCGGTTTCTTGGCCGGTCCGCGGT
Organism: Streptomyces sp. AW19M42; assembly: GCA_000470535.1. GTDB lineage: Bacteria > Actinomycetota > Actinomycetes > Streptomycetales > Streptomycetaceae > Streptomyces. Next base: position 127 of record CBRG010000460.1, on the reverse strand, counting down.
CATCGGTCATGGCGGAAACGTAGCACCAACAGCCACTGTCCGGCACTGCGTACCTTTACTCAGGGTACTGAGTGCCATAGAGTCGGATCACGAACCGCATCAGTGAGGAGAGCCGGCGTGAGCTTGA
>CBRG010000459.1 GCA_000470535.1 Streptomyces sp. AW19M42 | reverse complement strand
TCCCCTTGCCGCGACGGCCCGTTCCGGTGGGGTGCGTCAGGCTGTGGCCACCGCGAAGACGTGGATCACTCCGCCCTGCGTGGTGGACGGCAGGGTCACACTCGCGAGCTGCTTGCCCGACTGGAGCGCGATCGGGGCGGTGGCGAAGATCTCGGTGCCCACCGGGTCCGTGCCGCCGCCCTGGACGTCGCGGTACGCGGTGTGCACCGCGACCGTGTTACCGAACGACGGCTTCTCCGCGCCACCGCCCAGCGTCCAGTCGCTGAAGCCGATCTCCGCCCGCTGCGTGGTGCCGTCGGTGTAGGTCAGCGTCGCCTGCCCGGAGGCCGAGCCCTCGGCCGCGCTGCCCAGCAGGCTGAGCTTCGTGTCGCCGGAGGCGGAGGGGACGTTCAGCACCTGCGGTTCGGTACCGGCCACCTCGATGTTGTCCGGGTCTCCCGCCGCCACCTCGGGCCAGCCGAAGTCGAAGCCGCCGGACGAGACCGTTCCGCCCGGTGCCGCGCCCGCCGCGGCGAGGGCCTTGGCCGAGTAGCTCCAGCCCTCACCGTCGAAGTTGGCCTGCGGATTGTCGTCGTCGGCGGAGATGGCCGTGCTGTTGCGGTTCCACAGCATGCTGTTCTTCTCGGCCACGGTCACGGAGGCCGAGGTCTTCGGGAGCTCCTCACCCGTGGACGACTTCAGCGTCACCGGGACCGTGTAGTGCCCCTCGGCCGTGTCCGCGGCGGCCGACACCTTGAGCCCGGCGCTCACCGAACCGCGTGCCGGGACGGTGAAATCACCCTCCGCCGGAGTCACCGTGACACCGGCCGGAGCCTTCGCCGTCCAGTGAACCGTGGTGTCCTTCGTCTCGATGCTCTGCACCTTTACGGTGGTCTCCGCGCTGCCAGAGCCCGGCTCGATCTTCAGCTGCTCCGGAGTGGCGCCGGTGAAGTACTTCAGACCGCCGCCGGGGAAGGACGGCGGGGCGTCGGCCTTCCCGGCACCCCAGGAGGTGTCCGCCGTGGAGCCGAGGGTGTAGTCCAGCCTGCCGCCGTGCGTGACGAGCGAGGCGGGCACCCACGGCTTCGTGGAGGTCCGGCCGTTGACCTTCAGTCCATGGATGTAGGTGTGGTCCGCGGAGGCGGCGGGCGCGTCGACCGTGATCGTCTTTCCGTGCCCGGTGTGCACCACGGCGTGCGGGAACAGCGGTGCGGTCAGGGTCAGATCGGCCCGGCTGGGGTTCTGCGGGTACATGCCGAGCGCCGAGAAGACGTACCAGGACGACATCGTCCCCGCGTCGTCGTTGCCGGGGATGCCGCCCGGGGTGTCGGTCCAGAGCTGGTCCAGCTCCGCGCGGACCGTCTCCTGTGTCTTGTACGGAGCGCCCAGGTAGTCGTACAGGTAAGGGGCGTTGATGTCCGGCTCGTTGGTCGCGTCGTAGCGCGTGTCGTCCTTCGCCGAGAAGTCGAACTTCCCGTCCGGTGTGCGGAAGAAGGCGTCCAGCCGCTTCACCGCCTGGTCGTCACCGCCCATCGCGCCGGCGAGGCCCGCCACGTCCGAGTACACCATCCAGGTGTAGCGCGCACTGGACCCCTCGACGAAACCGCTGCCGGTGCCCGGTGTGAAGGTGCCCGCCCAGGTGCCGTCGGCCTTCCGGTCGCGAATGTAGCCGCCCTGCGGGGTGGCGTTGGCGTCGAAGACGTTCGTCCAGTTCCCCGAGCGGTCCAGGAACCTCTTCGCGTCGGCGGTCCGGCCGGTCTGGCGGGACAGCTCGGACAGTCCGTAGTCGGCCGCCGCGTCCTCCAGCGTCTCGGCCGCGCCGCCCCAGCAGTGGCAGTTGTCCGCCGGTACGTACCCGAGCTCCAGGTACTTGTCGAGCGCCGGCCGCTGGCCCACGCACTCGACGTTGCAGCCGGAGCTGTCCGAGTCGTTCGCCGTGGGCACCGTCGCGGCCCTGACCAGCGATTCAAGCGCGCCCTTGACATCGAAGTCATGGCCGCCGAAGGCGTAGATCCCGGCGAGAGCCGCGTCCGAGGGGTCGCCCGACATCACGCTCGTCTTGCCGTTCTCCAGCAGCCAGCGGTCCCACTCGCCGTCGCGCTGGCCCGCGTAGTTGTAGAGGGACTGCGCGTAGTCGCTGCCCGCCTTCGGGTTGAGCAGCGTCATGAGCTGTACCTGTGCGCGGTACTGGTCCCAGCCGGAGAAGGTGCCGTACTGGGCCTTCTGGCCCTTGGCGAGCCGGTGTGGCTTGCGGTCGGCGCCGAGGTAGCGGCCGTCCACGTCGCTGGTGAGGGTGGGCTCCAGCATGGAGTGGTAGAGCGCGGTGTAGAAGGTGGAGCGCTGGGCCTCGGTGCCGCCGCCCACCTCGACCGACTTCAGCGTCCTGTTCCAGACGTCGGCTGCCCGGTGCCTGACGGAGTCGAAGCTCTTGTGGGGTCCGTTCTCCGCACGGAGGTTGGCCTCGGCGTTCTGCGGGCTGACGTAGGAGACGGCGACCTTGGCCCCGGCCTCCGTCGTTCCGTCGGCGAAGGTGACGTACGCGCCGGAGCCCTTGCCCTCCACGGCGTTGCCGGACGAGCTGTACCCCGTACCGCCGGATGCCGCGGTGGACCCGGGCTTGACCGTGTCGTCGGTCCAGGTGCCGGTCTTCGCGAACGCCTTGTCGAAGTGGGCGGTGAAGTACAGCGTGTAGAGGTCCTTGCGGTTGTTCGCGCTCTGCGGACCGCAGAAGTTGCCCGCGGTGACGGAGCCCGTCACGGTCCGGGCGGTCTTGTCGATCTTCACGGTGGCGCCGGTGCTGCCGCTCTCCGAGTTCGAGGTCCGGAAGAGCATGCTCGCGGGCTTGTCCGCCGGGAAGCCGAACGTGCCGGAGCCGGTCCGGGCGGTGGTGGTGAGCGCCGCGGACGCGCCGCTCGCCAGGCCGACCTTGTAGTACCCGGGAGTGGCGGTCTCGTCGGCGTGCGAGAAGGCGCTGGCGTACTTCGCGTCTGTGGTGTCCGCACTGGGCGAGGAGTCGACGTCACCCACGTACGGCATGATCGGGATGTCGCCGTTGGCGCCCGAGCATCCGACGCCGTTGAGATGGGTGAGGCTGAAGCCGCGGATCTTCGTCGCGTCGTACTGGTAGCCGCCGGGAGCGGGGGTCGAGACCTGCTTGCCCTTCGAGTTCTGCGGGCTCCAGGCCAGCATGCCGAACGGCTGCACCGCCCCCGGATAGGTGTTGCCCGCGTTCGACGTGCCGATCAGCGGATCGACGTACGAGACGGGGTTCTTGACGGTGCTGTGGGGGGAGGCCGCCGAGGCGGGGGAGGCCGTGGTGGCCATTCCCAGCGCGGCCATGGCGGTGACGGCGAGGGCACTGATGACTCTGAGCCCGGCGTGGGTCCGGTGGTTGTGCGTGTCTGACACCGTTCCTGCCCTTCGTGTATGACGAACGGTCAACGCGGTGGGAGCGGGTACGCCGTGACCACTGCGCGACGGCGCCGCTCCCGACAACGTTGTCAACGACGTGAGGATGCTCCTCCTGCCGCTCCAGGGTGTCAAGGAAAGGCGTGGGGGGAATGGCGGAGGGCGTGCCGCGTACGAACAGCGGCACGCCCCCGGGCCCGATGATCTACAGGTCGAACTCGGTGGGCGCGATGCCGGCCGCGAAGCAGGCCTCGCGGACCACGGAGCGCTCGGTGGCGTCGAAATTGCCGTCGGCGCCGCCGATGACGATGCCGATCTGGATGACCGCGCGGGCCTCTGTGGGCTTCTTGCCGACCTTGCCGATGGTCTGGAGGAGGCTCACCTTCCCGAAGTCGAAGTCGGAGACCAGCTGCTGGCAGTAGTCGTTGAACCGTCGCTGCAGATCCTCTGCGGGGAAGTTCCGCAGTACTTCGTTCCCCGCGATCAGGGAGGCCACCCGCTGCCGCTCGGCGGGGTCGATGGAGCCGTCGGCCGCGGCCACGAGGGCGCACATGGCCATACTCGCGTCGCGGAAGGCCCCGCTCCTCAAGTCGTTCTTCTTGGCGTTGAGCTGCGTCTGCATCGTCGACGCCGATTCCTTGACGCGGTCCCACAGTGCCATTCGAAATGCTCCAGAGTCGGTCGAAGTGGTGAGTGCCGGCGGG
>CBRG010000458.1 GCA_000470535.1 Streptomyces sp. AW19M42 | reverse complement strand
CTGGTCCGCTCGACCTCGCAGGCGGCCGCGGCCAGGAGTTCCCTGGCGGCGGCGGTCTCCAGGCCCAGGACCGCGGCGACCGCGACCGGGGTGAGCCGGTGCCGTACCGCGAGCTCCAGTGCCTCCCGCTGTTCGGGGGTGGTGCCGGCGGCCTCTGGCCAGGCCAGCTGGGCGAGCTCGCGGCGGTGCGCCTCCGCGGCCGCGGGGCTCTCCGTCCCTGCCGCGGGCTGCGACAGCGCGGACCGGGACGGTGCGGTCGGCGCCTTGGGGGCGTGGGCGGCCGCGGGGGGCGTACGCCGTCCTGCACGCGCTCCCTGGACGGCCGGGGCGCGACGGTTCCCCTTCACCGACACGGCCTTGTCGTGCTGACGGTGGGCCTGGCGGCCCTGCCTCCGTTCGGTGAGCCTGCGCAGGCACGTCCACCTGGCCAGCGCGTACAGCCAGGTTTTACGTTCCTCCTCGTCCGAGGGACATCGTCCGCCCTGCCGTTCCGCCAGCGCGAGCACGCCGCCGAGCGCGTCGGTGGCGGCGTCGTGGTCGCAGAGCACGGAGAGGCAGTAGGTGAACAGACCGTCGAGATGCGGCTCGTAACGGGCAGGCGGCTTCTTCGGTAAGGCGTGGGGCGCACGGTGCTGCGTCCGGTGCGCGCCTGGGGTGCTCGCGGGTGTCTCCAGCCTGCTGCTCGTCACCTTGCGACCGTAGGCAGGGCGGGGCCCGGCCCTGGCGCCCTTGGGTAGATTTAACCCTTACGGGTGAACGTATCGCTTGAAAGCGGACAAGGTCGGGCGGGATTCCCGGTTCCGGGCGTCCCGGCGCAAAGGGGCGTACACCCGTGCGCGCCCCCTCACCGCACCGCGCCGGAGGGCACTGTCCGAGGTCACCTATACGGTGGCTCCATGGCCACCCGTACGAAATCCGCGAAGGACCGGCCGTCCTACCGCTGCACGGAATGCGGCTGGACGACCGCCAAGTGGCTCGGCCGCTGCCCCGAATGCCAGGCGTGGGGGACGGTCGAGGAGTTCGGCGGCGCCCCCGCCGTGCGGACCACGGCGGCCGGCCGCGTCTCCACCGCGGCGCTCCCGATCGGCCAGGTGGACAGCCGACAGGCCACCGCCCGTTCGACCGGCGTCGGTGAGCTGGACCGGGTGCTGGGCGGCGGCCTCGTGCCCGGCGCCGTGGTGCTGCTGGCGGGCGAGCCGGGCGTGGGCAAGTCCACCCTGCTGCTGGACGTGGCGGCGAAGGCGGCGAGCGAGGAACACCGCACGCTCTACGTCACCGCGGAGGAGTCCGCCAGCCAGGTCCGGATGCGTGCCGACCGGATCAGGGCGATCAACGACCATCTGTACCTGGCCGCGGAGACCGACCTGTCGGCGGTCCTCGGCCACCTGGACGCGGTCAAGCCGTCCCTGCTCGTCCTGGACTCCGTGCAGACCGTGGCCTCGCCCGAGATCGAGGGCGCGCCCGGCGGGATGGCGCAGGTCCGCGAGGTCGCAGGAGCGCTCATCCGGGCCTCCAAGGAGCGCGGCATGGCGACCCTTCTCGTCGGCCACGTCACCAAGGACGGGGCCATCGCCGGGCCCCGGCTGCTGGAGCACCTGGTCGACGTGGTGCTGTCCTTCGAGGGCGACCGTCATGCCCGGCTCCGGCTGGTACGCGGCGTGAAGAACCGGTACGGGGCGACCGACGAGGTCGGCTGCTTCGAGCTCCACGACGAGGGCATCACCGGCCTCGCGGATCCGTCCGGCCTCTTCCTCACCCGGCGTGACGAACCCGTGCCCGGCACCTGTCTGACCGTCACCCTCGAAGGCAAGCGCCCCCTGGTCGCGGAGGTGCAGGCGCTCACGGTCGACTCGCAGATCCCTTCGCCCCGGCGCACCACCTCGGGTCTCGAGACGTCCAGGGTGTCGATGATGCTGGCCGTGCTGGAGCAGCGCGGCCGGATCAGCGCGCTCGGCAAGCGGGACATCTACAGCGCCACGGTCGGCGGCGTGAAGCTCACCGAGCCCGCCGCGGACCTCGCGATCGCGCTGGCCCTGGCCAGTGCGGCGAGTGACACACCGCTGCCCAAGAATCTTGTGGCGATCGGTGAGGTGGGGCTCGCGGGCGAGGTCAGACGGGTCACCGGGGTCCAGCGCAGACTGGCCGAGGCACACCGGCTGGGCTTCACACACGCGCTGGTGCCGACCGATCCGGGGAAGGTCCCGGCCGGTATGAAGGTCACGGAAGTCGCCAACATGGGCGACGCGCTGAGAGTCCTCCCGCGCCGGTCTCGTGCACAGGCCCCGCAGGAGGACGGCGCACGCCGGTAGACTTTGCCCTGGTCTCGCCCGTCCGTACGAACGGTACGAGGGACGTGGGGTGTTTCGTTCGGATCGTGCCCGATCCAAAGGAGAGGCCCCGAGGGCACCGCAAACCTGTGACCGGAGGAGTGCAGTGGCAGCCAGCGACCGGGCAGCATCGCCCGGAAAGTCCGGCCAAGGCACCGGTAACGAGGCGCTGATGCGCGCCTCGTTGACCGCCGTCGCGCCCGGAATGGCCCTGCGGGACGGCCTGGAGCGCATTCTCCGTGGCAACACCGGCGGGCTGATCGTGCTCGGCATGGACAGGACCGTCGAGTCGATGTGCACCGGCGGCTTCGTGCTGGACGTGGAATTCACCGCGACCCGGCTGCGAGAGCTGGCCAAGCTCGACGGGGCGTTGATCCTCGACAAGGACATGACCAAGATCCTGCGCGCCGGCGTGCAGCTGGTCCCGGACGCGTCCATCCCCACCGAGGAGACCGGCACCCGCCACCGCACGGCGGACCGGGTCTCCCGGCAGTGCAATTTCCCGGTGGTCTCGGTCTCGCAGTCGATGCACCTCATCGCGCTGTACGTGGACGGGCAGCGCCGGGTCCTGGAGGAGTCCGCCGCGATCCTCTCGCGCGCCAACCAGGCCCTCGCCACCCTGGAGCGCTACAAGCTCCGGCTCGACGAGGTCGCCGGCACGCTCTCCGCCCTGGAGATCGAGGACCTGGTGACCGTCCGGGACGTGACGGCCGTCGCGCAGCGTCTTGAGATGGTGCGCCGGATCGCGACCGAGATCGCCGAGTACGTGGTGGAGCTGGGCACCGACGGCCGGCTCCTCTCGCTCCAGCTCGACGAGTTGATCGCGGGCGTGGAGCCGGAGCGCGAGCTGGTCGTGCGCGACTACGTGCCGGAGCCGACCGCCAGACGGTCGCGCACGGTGGCGGAGGCGCTCACCGAGCTGGACGCCCTGTCCCACACCGAGCTGCTCGAACTGGCCGTCGTGGCGCGGGGCCTGGGTTACAGCGGCTCCCCCGAGACGCTGGACTCCGCGGTGTCGCCGCGCGGTTTCCGGCTGCTGGCGAAGGTGCCGCGGCTGCCGGGGGCGATCATCGACCGGCTGGTGGAGCACTTCGGCGGTCTGCAGAAGCTGCTCGCGGCGAGCGTGGACGATCTCCAGACGGTGGACGGGGTCGGGGAGGCGCGGGCACGCAGTGTGCGCGAGGGCCTGTCGCGACTGGCCGAGTCGTCGATCCTCGAACGGTACGTGTAGCGGCACATGTAGCGGCACGGATGCGGGGCGGGGGCGTACGCCCCCGCCCCGCATCCGTGAGTCCTTCGGCGGGTCAGTCCTTCGCGAGGACGAACGAGGCGCGCTGCACGGGCTCGCCCGGCGCCTTGGCCTCGACCAGGTACGTGCCGGGGCCGGCGTTCCCCGGCGGCGGCGTCGCGCACTTCGGGGCGCTCTTGGCGCGGTTCCACTCCACGGTGTGCACGACGGTCGCGCCCGCCGGGACCTTCAGCAGCACGGCGGCCGCGTTGCGCGGGCAGTCCTTGGAGGACCACACCTCGTTGTCGTCACCGCCGGCCTCGGTGATGGTGAGCACGGTGCTCTTCGGGCCGAGGTCGGCCTTGCAGTCGGTGGAGGAGGTGTTCTTGGCGATCAGCCGGAACTTCGGCTTCTCGCCGGGTGCGTAACTCACGTCGCTCTTCAGGGTCAACTGCAGTGCGCCGACGGTGCAGTCGGGGACCGAGGAGCCGGCCGGGAGCCGCTGTCCGGCGGTCGCGCCGCTGCCGTCGGTGCCGCCGGAGCCGGAACCCGAACCGGTGCCGGAGCCGCCGTCGGAGCCGGAACCGGCACTGCCCGAGCCGCCCTTGCCGCTTCCCGAGCCGCCGGAATCGCTACCGGAGCCCGCGCTGCCGCTGCCGTCGTCCCCGTCGGAGTCGCCCGACTCGTCGCGCCCGCCCGGCTGTTCGCTGATGGCCGGGCCGGATCCCGAGGGCCCCGGCGTGATCGCGTCGGTGGGTCCGGAGCCGGGGGCCCTGGAGTCGTCGTGGTCCCCCTTGCCACCACGGGAGGTGACGGCCCATACGACCAGCAACGCGAGCAGCGCGATCAGCGTCGCCGCGACTGCCCTCCGTCGCCAGTAAATGGTGGAGGGAAGCGGCCCGATCGGATTACGCAAAGATCCCACGGCGCAAACTGTACGAGAGATCCGCCCCGACTCCCGCCCCACCCGCCGCCCTGATCCCAAGTTTTGCGGATCATCATCCCGGGAGGGCGTATGCGCAACCCGTGGACCCCGCCGTGCGGCCAGTTGCCGCAACCGGGTCCGTGGAGTGCGGCCAGTTGCCGGACCGGAGGTCAGGCGGCGTGGGGACAGACGGGTGGCACTATCACTCCAAGGGCTCTTATGAGGGGCGACACCCCCGTGCACCGGTCCGTCGTCTGCCCTTCCGTGCCAGGATCGGACGTGCGATGACTGCGACCACAGCGACACAGACGCCCCCCGCATCCCTCCACACCCCCGTCATCGGGTGGTTCGACCAGCACGCCCGCGATCTCCCCTGGCGCCGCCCCGAAGCGGGCGCCTGGGGTGTGATGGTGAGCGAGTTCATGCTGCAGCAGACCCCCGTCAACCGGGTGCTCCCGGTCTACGAACAGTGGCTGGCCCGCTGGCCGCGCCCCGCCGACCTCGCGGCCGACCCTCCCGGCGAGGCGGTCCGCGCCTGGGGCCGGCTCGGCTACCCCCGGCGAGCGCTGCGGCTGCACGGGGCCGCCCAGGCAATAACGGAACGGCACGGCGGCGACGTACCGAGCGAGCACGCCCAGCTGCTCGCGCTGCCCGGGATCGGTGAGTACACGGCGGCGGCCGTGGCCTCGTTCGCCTACCGGCAGCGGCACGCCGTCCTCGACACGAACGTCCGCCGGGTCTTCGCGCGGGCGGCGACCGGCATCCAGTACCCGCCGAACGCGACCACCGCCGCCGAGCGCAAGCTCGCCCGCGCGCTGCTGCCGGAGGAGGACGAGCGGGCGGCGCGGTGGGCCGCCGCGAC
>CBRG010000457.1 GCA_000470535.1 Streptomyces sp. AW19M42 | reverse complement strand
GCAGCGCGGTGGGCGCCGCCGTCGGCGCGGCGGAGGGCAGCTCGCCGGGCCGTTCGGAGGGGCGCCGGGCCTGCGGGTGGCGCCTGGCGGGCTCCGGCTGCGGGGTCATGCGCAGGATCCCGTCCTGGGTGGGCAGCATGGCGCGCTGCCTGCTGTCCCAGGACCAGGCCGTGCGGTACTCGTACCCGGTGATGGCCGAAGGCGCCCGCATGATCAGGTCCCGGCCCGCCAGTTCCACGCTGATCACCGCGTCGGAGGTGGACATGATCCGGGTCAGCCCGCTCGGCTCCGGCATGTAGACCCGTACGGACAGCTGGCGGTCCGTGAGCTTGACGGCGAGGACCAGCTCGTCCTTGCCGTCGCCCGTCAGGTCGCGGTAGTACGGCGCGAGCACCGGGCAGTCGTCCGGCGCGGTTCGGCAGGCGTTGATCCGGCGGACCGCCGCGGCCGGGAGTTCGTCCGTACCGCTGGCCCGGTCGGGGCGCGCCTTCAGGCCCGCCTGCACCACCGCCACCGGGTCCAGCCGGTGCACATCACCGCCCGGGACGGTGATGCCGGGGATGTGCGCGGTCTCGCCCTCGCCGTAGTCGTACGGTGCGGCGGAGGCGGGCGGCAGCTCCGGCCAGAGGCGGGCCGGGCCGATGGCGGCCGGGGCCGGTCCGGTGCTCTTCAGCCCGCCGCCGGTGCCGCACCCGGCCAGCAGGGCGGCGGCGCCGGCCAGCAGCGCCGCCGCCCGGTGCTGCGCACGCATGGCTTTCTCCGTTTCGAGGTCCGTCGAGCCGGTGGGCACGCGCTCGCGCACGGCCCCGGCTCCATAGACCTTATTCGGAAGGAAGTCTCTTATGCGTATTTAGTGCTGATACGTCAGTGCTGATACTTCAGTCACCTCAGTGCTGATACGGGTTCTGGCCCTGCCCCTGGCCCTGGCCCTGCGCTCCCGGCGCAAAGCCCGGCTGCTGCTGCGCCTGCCCGAACGGGTTGCCGTCCTGCGACGCCACGTGCTGGGCCATCAGCTGCTCGGCCTGCTCCTTGGGTATCCGCTGCTCACCCCCGCAGAACGTGCACTGCGTGGCGAACTTCGTCGAGAAGGGGAACAGCGGCACGAAGAACAGCGTGAACTTCGTGACCCGCTTGCGCAGGGTGTGCGCGGACGGATTCCCGCACCAGCCGCAGACCATCGTCATCACGGCCAGTTGGTAGAGATAGCCTCGCGTACCGAAAATGATCATGTTGTGGGTCCCTTCCCCGTATTACCCATGAGCGCCCGGCGGCAGAGCGCCAGCAGCTTCTCGTCCTCGTATGTGTCATGGCTGCCGTAGCCGCCGTCCATCGCGTTGTGACGACGTACGGAGGCGAGCTCGGCGCGCAGCACATGTGCCGCGTCCGACCCTGCACCAGCGGCCCCCATCCGCGCCAGGCATTCGGCCACCCGAACCCTGACATGGCGGTTTTGTTCCCAGGCCGCCAGGAGTACCGGAACGGACTCCCGGGCCCGCCCGGAAACCTCCCACAGAGCGATCGCCGCGTCCACCCGCAGCCACAGTTCCTCGTGCCCGAGCAGCGCCCGCAGCCGAGGCGCCGTCACCTCGGCGAGCGCGCCGAGCCGGCCCAGCGCGCTCGCCGCCGACCGCCGCTCGTGCGCGTGCTCCGCCTGGAGCCCCTCGATCAGGACCGGCAGCACGGTCGCGGCGTCCCCGTCGACCGCCCA
>CBRG010000456.1 GCA_000470535.1 Streptomyces sp. AW19M42 | reverse complement strand
CGACGTCTACGTGCTGCCCAAGTCGCTGGACGAGAAGGTCGCACGCCTGCACCTCGGCTCGCTCGGTGTGAAGCTGACGACGCTGCGTCCGGAGCAGGCCGCGTACATCGGCGTAGAGGTCGATGGCCCGTACAAGGCGGACCACTACCGCTACTGAGCGCCGGCCGCCTTCGCCCGCCTCACCGCCGTGCCGTCGGATCCGCGTATACGGAGGTGAGGCGGCCGGAGGCGGCGGCGAGGGCGGCCAGTGCCTCCCCGACGCGCCACTGGGCCCGGTCGCGCGGGCCGACCGCGTTGGAGACCGCGCGCAGCTCCACGACCGGGCAGCCGGCCGCGACAGCGGCCTCCGCGACGCCGAACCCCTCCATCGCCTCGGCGAGAGCGCCGGGGTGGCGAGCCCGCAGCGCGGCGGCGCGGGCGGCGGTGCCGGTCACGGTGGAGACGGTGAGCACCGCGCCGGTACGGGCCCCCGTCGCCTCGGCCACCCGGGCGACCAGCGCCGCGCCCGGACGGTACTCGACGGTGCCGAAGCCCAGCTCGGTGGTCGGCACGAAGCCGTCGGCCGTATCGGCGCCCAGGTCGGCCGCGACGATCCCGCTCGCCACGACGAGCGAACCGAGTGGCGCCTCGGGCTGGAAGCCGCCGCCGATGCCCGCGCTGACGACCAGGTCGTACCCGGCCCCGAGGAGCGTCGCGGCGGTCAGTGCCGACGCGGTGCCGGCGGCGGCAGCGGCGGGCCCCACCCCGGCGGCCAGCAGATCGACGCGGAACCCGTCCGCGGTCACCCGGTACAGGGTGCGGGCTGCGACCGGGACCGGTGCGGGCGGGGTGGCGCCGAAGGGGGCCGCCATCGCGTCCCGTTCCGCGTCGACCGCGGTGACGACGAGGACCCGGGGGCCGGCGCGTTCGACGCGCCGGCCCCCGGGTCCGTCCGGCTGGGAGAGTGTCATCCCGGGCTGTTGCTGACGACGCTGGCGATGGCCATCGCCAGATAGGTGTCGCCGCGGCGCCGGGACAGCAGCGCGAACGAGCCCGCGAGCGCGATCAGTTCCAGCTGGTCCCAGCTGCCGCTGACCTCGATGCGCACGGATTTGCCGTCGGACTTGGCGAGCGAGAAATCGATCTGGTCCGAGCGACGGACGAGAGTCGCGTGGTAGCGGCCCCGATGCGGCTTGGACGCACGCCACTCGACGGGCGCCCCGCCCCCCGGCACGAACGCCTCGGGGCCGTCCAGGCACAGGATCGCGGGCTCGCCGGCGGTGACCCGGGTACGCAGCCGTCCGGTGGCCGCGATCGGAAGGGCACGGCCACCGGAGGTGACCGTGCCCTTCCGCATGCCCCGGTCGAATTCCAGCGTGCCGGTGGGGGAGCCGAGGCCGTCGATGACGAAGGTGCCGCCCTTCTTGTGCAGGCTCAGCGACGTCTTCTTCATCCGTCAGTCCTTCCGTGCCGTGCGGGCGTAGCCGGGGATGAGGACCAGGGCTACGACCAGGTGCATGCACAGCAGCGCGACCTTGGTCGAGCCGTCCTCGCCGCTGCCGAGCGGGCCGAACAGGGACAAGACGAACACGATGGACGCGATCACCGTCCACCGGCTGCGGGCGTTGGGGGACTTGCGGTCGAGTAGTGCCACCACGCCCCAGGCGATGAGACCGATCAGGATCGTCGCGCCGATGACCATCGCCAGTCCGACCTCCTGGGGGTCACCGCCGCCCTGGGCCTTCGTCTTCAGGTCGATGTCGAGGGCGGTGTGCGCTATGAGCCAGACGATGACGGCCGCCACGGTGGCGGCCAGAAGGCAGACGATCCGTCGGCCGGCCAGCTGCCGGGTGGGGGAGGCGGTCGTTGTATTCGACATGCGTCTTCATCCTTACGTTGATGCGCCTGTCTCGGTTCGGCGCAGAACCTTTGCGAAGGTTCACGGTACGGGCAACCAGGTACGTCGGTGGATGAGCTGGATTGCATCTGTAGGGATTTTCTTAGCGGTGGCTCCGACAGCATGGAGCTGCGCTGCCGGGACTGCTTTATTCGCGGGGCCGAGCAGACCTTTCCCATGCCGGAGTTGACGCTGAGGAGGCGCACGGATGGACGCAGGATTCAAACGCGAGATCGAGCAGAAGGTCGCTGACGGCGAACGGCTCAGCCGCGAAGACGGCATCGCCCTGTACGAGTGCGACGATCTCGCCTGGCTCGGCGGGCTCGCGCATCAGGTGCGAACGCGAAAGAACGGCAACGTCGTTCACTTCAACATCAACCGTCACCTCAACATGACCAACGTGTGCACGGCCTCGTGTGCGTACTGCTCGTTCCAGCGCAAGCCGGGCGAGATGGACGCGTACACCATGCGCATCGAGGAGGCCGTGAAGCTGGCCAAGGCGATGGAGGGCGAGCAGCTCACCGAGCTGCACCTGGTCAATGGTCTCCACCCGACGCTGCCGTGGCGCTACTACCCGCGCTCGATCCGGGCGCTGAAGGAGGCCCTGCCGTCGACGGTGGCGGTCAAGGCCTTCACCGCCACCGAGATCCACCACTTCGAGAGCATCTCCGGCCTCTCCGCCAGCGAGATCCTCGACGAGCTGATCGACGCGGGCCTGCAGTCGCTGACCGGCGGTGGCGCCGAGATCTTCGACTGGGAGATCCGGCAGCAGATCGTCGACCACCGCACCCACTGGGAAGACTGGTCGCGCATCCACCGTCTCGCACACGAGAAGGGGATCAAGACCCCGGCGACGATGCTGTACGGGCACATCGAGGAGCCCCGTCACCGCGTCGACCACGTGCTGCGCCTGCGTGAGATGCAGGACGAGACGGGCGGGTTCCAGGTCTTCATCCCGCTGCGTTACCAGCACGACTTCCATGACTCGATGGACGGCAAGGACCGCAACAGGCTCATGGCCAGGACGCGGATGGCGTCGCCGGCGGAGTCGCTGAAGACCTTCGCGGTCTCCCGGCTGCTCTTCGACAACGTGCCGCACGTGAAGGTCTTCTGGGTGATGCACGGCCTGCAGACCGCGGCGCTCGCGCTGAACCACGGCGCCGACGACATCGACGGCTCCGTCGTCGAGTACAAGATCACGCATGACGCGGACGACTACGGAACCCCGGCCAAGATGTCCCGCGAGGGCCTGCTCGACCTGATCCGCGACGCCGGGTTCCAGCCCGTGGAGCGCAACACGCTCTACGAGATCGTCCGCGAGTACGAGGGCCCGGACCCCGAGCTCCGCGAGACCCCCCAGCCCATGCGGGTCTGACTCATGACCGCGACAACGACAAGTATCGGCAGGTGCGAACGATGACCGTACGGGACGAGGACCTCGGGGGCGACGCCCTTGAGGTCTGGATCGACCAGGACCTGTGCACGGGTGACGGGATCTGCAGCCAGTACGCGCCGGACGTCTTCGAACTCGACATCGACGGGCTGGCCTACGTCAGGACCACGGACGGCGAGCTCCTGCAGGAGACGGGTGCCACGGTTCTCGTGCCCACCATCGCCCTGCGCGACGTCACTGACTCGGTCAAGGAGTGCCCGGGGGCCTGCATCCATGTGCGCCGGGTCAGTGACGGCGCCGAGGTCCTCGGACCGGACGCGGCGGACGACTGATGACGTTGCTCACCGGCCAACGGCCGGTCCAGCGCGCCACATCGGCCGTACCCGTCCGGCCTCGCGTCGGTCACATCGACTTCCTCAACTGCCTGCCGTTGTTCTGGGGACTGGCCCGCACCGGCAGCCTGCTCGACCTCGATCTGCACCGGGACTCGCCCGAGCGCCTCAGCGACGCCCTGGTCGCCGGTGAGCTGGACATCAGCCCGATCAGCGTCATGGAGTACCTGCGCCACGCCGACGAGCTGGTGGTGCTCCCCGACATCGCGGTCGGCGCGGACGGGCCGGTGATGTCCTGTCTGCTGCTCAGCAAGGTGCCGCTGGACCAGCTCGACGGTGTCCCGCTCGCCTGCACCACCGCCAGCCGCACCTCCGTGCGCCTGGCGGAGCTGCTGCTCACCGAGTCGGTCGGGGTGCGCCCCGAGTACTTCAGCTGCCCGCCGGACCTGTCGACCATGATGGCGGGAGCACCGGCCGCCGTGGTGATCGGGGACGCCGCGCTGCGCGCCTCGCTCCTGCAGGCCGACACCTTCGGTTTCAAGGTGTACGACCTGGCCGAGATGTGGCGGGAGTGGACCGGGCTGCCGTTCGTTTTCGCGGTGTTCGCGGCCCGGCGCGCGTTCGCCGCCGAGCACCCGCAGCTGGTCCGTGAGGTGCACTCGGGGTTCCTCGCCTCGCGCGAGCTCTTCCTCGACGAGATCGACGTGGTCTGCCACAAGGCCGCCCGCTGGGCCGAGTTCGAGTTCGAGACCCTCAAGCGCTACTACATGTCCGCGCTCGACTTCGGTCTGGGCGAGCGCCAGCTCGCCGGCCTTCGTGAGTTCGCCCGCCGGGTCGGCGGTCAGGACGCCGGCTTCGCACCCGACCTGGGAATCCGCCTGCTGGACACCGGGCCCGCCTCCTAGGGCCTGTCGTCAGACTGCCGTCTGCCGCGCGGCGCCATGCACGCACTCTCGCCGCACCGGCCCCAGACCCCGGTACGTCCAGTACAGGGG
>CBRG010000455.1 GCA_000470535.1 Streptomyces sp. AW19M42 | reverse complement strand
CGCGGGCCGATCCGGCGCCCGTCGCGCAGGCGCAGCGCGACGCGGTCGTCAGCGGCCTCCGCCGCGCCGATGACCGCCTGGTACGGGACCAGACGGGCCTCCCGGACGCGGGCGCCCAGGCTGCCGCGCTCCCGGCCGCTGACCTCGGCGCGCAGCCCGAGCGCGGCGCAACGGGCGGCGAGCGCCTCGGCGTTCGGGAGTTCGGCGTCCGAGACCGGCAGGATCACGATCTGGGTGGGGGAGAGCCAGCCGGGGAAGGCGCCGCCGTGCTGCTCGATGAGGTGGGCGACGGCCCGCTCCACACTGCCGATGATGCTGCGGTGCACCATGACCGGCCGGTGTTTCGCCCCGTCGGCCCCGATGTAGTGGAGATCGAACCGTTCCGGCTGGTGGAAGTCGACCTGGACGGTGGACAGGGTCGACTCGCGGCCGGCCTGATCCGCTACCTGGACGTCGATCTTGGGCCCGTAGAACGCGGCCTCGCCCTCGGCCGACTCGTAGGGCAGCCCGGACGATTCGAGGACCTCGGTCAGCAGGGCGGTGGAGCGCTGCCACATCTCCGGCGCGGCGGCGTACTTACCGCCGGGCCCCGGCAGCGAGAGCCGGAAGCGGGCCGGCCGGATGCCGAGTGCCTCGTACGCCCGGCGGATCATGCCGAGTGCGGCCCGCGCCTCCTCCGCGACCTGGTCCAGGGTGCAGAAGATGTGCGCGTCGTTCAGCTGGATGGCCCGCACCCGGGTCAGCCCGCCCAGCACGCCGGAGAGCTCGGAGCGGTACATGCCGCCCAGCTCGGCCATCCGCAGCGGCAGTTCGCGGTAACTGTGTGAGCGGGAGCGGTAGATGACCGCGTGGTGCGGGCACAGGCTCGGCCGCAGCACCACCTGCTCGCCGCCCAGGTCCATCGGCGGGAACATGTCGGCGCTGTAGTGCGACCAGTGCCCCGAGATCTCGTACAGCTCCCGCTTGCCGAGCACCGGCGAGTACACGTGCCGGTAGCCCGCCAGCCGCTCGGCGGTGCGGACGTACTCCTCCAGGGTGTGCCGCAGCGCCGCGCCGTCGGGCAGCCAGTACGGAAGTCCCGCGCCGATCAGGGGGTCGGTGTCGAACAGCTCCAGCTCGCGGCCGAGCTTGCGGTGGTCGTGCATGGCGGTCTCCTCGCGTACGGAGGGGCGAGTCACCGCAAGCAGAAGCCCCGGGGCACTCGCCCCGGGGCTTCGGACTGGTCAGCAGTCAGCGCGCCGGGACACTCTCCGGCGTCGTCGTCATAGCGGCACGCTTCATGCGGGCGAAGCTAGCAGGGACCCCCGGCGTCCCGCGCGGGGTTTTCAGCGCGGGCGGCGGGGGTCCGGTGCTCAGCCCTGCTTGGACGAGTCGAGGTGGGCGAACACGACCACGTTGTCCTCGTAGTCCTTGACGGTCTTGTCGTAGTTGCCGCCGCAGGTGATCAGGCGCAGCTGGGCGTCCGGGGTGTCGGCGTACACCCGCTTGTCGGGGAACTTCGCCTTGCTGAACGTCTCGACGGTGTCGACCTTGAACGTGGCCACCGTGCCGTCCGTGCGCGTGATGTCGACCGTGGCGCCGGGTTGCAGGAACCGCAGCTGGAGGAAGACCGCGGGCCCGGTCGTGGTGTCCACGTGCCCCGCCACGATCGCGGCCCCGCGCTCGCCCGGCGTCACACCGTCCTTGAACCAGCCGGCCAGGTTCTTGTCGTTCGGGGGAGGCGCGTCGAGCCGGCCGGAGGTACCGATCGACAGGGGGGTGAACGGCGCGTCCACCGCGATGGCCGGGATCCGCAGCCGCTTCGGCACGGAGCGGGGCAGGAAGGGTCCCGGGTCGGCCGTCTTCGGGGCGGCGGAGGCCGACGCGGGCGCGGGGGCGGCGGGCGCGGCGGCCGCAGGTGGGGCGGGTGGTTTGTCGTCGGCCGCGGAGCCGACCGAGTTGTAGATGAGCAGCATGCCGAGACCGGCCGCCGCGGCGGGCCAGAGCAGGGCGCGGCCGAGCGTGACGGTGTCGGAGGCAGTCCGGGGGGAGGGTGAACCGGGCGACTGCGGGGCGGCCATGGGAACGAGCCTTTCGTCTGCGCGGGACAGCGGTGGCGAGGGTGCGGGGCGTGGCGGCGCGGCGGCGCCGGGATGCGGGGAGCGGGGAGCGGGGAAACGAAGGCGCCGCGGCCGCCGTCCGGAGGGACGACGGCCGCGACAGTGGAGCTACCGGCCGGCAGTGCGGTCGGGTCAGGCCATCGCACCGCCCGTCGCCTGGCGGCGACGCAGCTTGTAGGCGCCGACACCGACGCCACCGAGCAGCAGCAGCGAACCGGCCGCCAGACCACTGCCGGTCATGGCCATCGCGCCACCACCGGTGTGCATGCCGCCGCTGGGCTTGTCCTTCTTCCAGCCCTCGTCCTCCGACTTCGCCGACTTGTCGCTCTCGTCGTCACCGGGCTGCCATTCCTTGGCGACCGTCATCGACAGGGCGCCGCCGCCGGTGTGCACGCCGCCGTGGGGCTTCTCGTTGTCCTCGTCCTTGTACTTGCCGCCCTCG
>CBRG010000454.1 GCA_000470535.1 Streptomyces sp. AW19M42 | reverse complement strand
CGGCTTCCTCACACTCGCCCCGCTGTGGCTGGTGGCGCTCACCGGCCTCGCGGCCACCCTGCCGTCCTGGGTGTCGCTGGCCGGGGCGGGGGCCGGAGCGCCCCGGCGCAACGGCGGCCCGGTCGGCAAGACCGAACGCTGCCTGCTGGTCGTGGTCGCCGCGGCGAGCGGCTGGGCCGTGCCCGTACTGACCGTGATCGCGGCCGGTTCGCTGCTCACCGCCGGGCTCCGGCTGGCCGGCCTGTGGCGGGAGACGTCATGAGCGCCGTGCTGATCGCCGAGGAGGCGGCGGCGCGCGCCGTGCCGCTGGGCGCGGGGGTGCTGGGCGCGGGCGGGGCGGCCGTCGCCGTCCTCCCCTCGAAGCTGCGGATGCGGGCCGAACTGCGCAGGCGGTGGCGGACCTGGGCGCTGGTCGCACCTGTCTTCCTCGGGTCCTACCTGCTGGGCGGCGGCGGTGCGTACGCGCTGGCCGCCGGGCTCGGATCCGTCGCGGCGAGCGAGTTCGTCCGGATGGCGGGGCTGCGGCGCGGTGACCACGTGGTGCTGGTGGCGGCCGCGCTCGTACTGCCCGCACTGGCCTGGCTCGCGCCCCACCTCCTGGACCTGCGGGCGGCGGCGCTGCTGCCGGTCGCCGCCGCGCTGCCGTCGGTGCTGGGCGGGGACGACCGGACCGGATTCACCCGCGGCGCCCGTACCGCCTTCGGGCTGCTGTGGATCCCGGTCGCGCTGACCGGCCTGGTGACGCTCGGCGGAACGGCGGTCACCGTGGGCCTCGCGGTGGCGCTGGGCGACGTCGGCGCCTGGTGCGGCGGTACGGCACTGGGCCGGCGCGGTCCGCTCGCCCGGCCGCTGTCGCCGCTCTCCCCCAACAAGACCTGGGCGGGCGTGCTCGGCGCGGCCGCCGCCACGGCCGGACTCCTGCTCGTACTGGGCGAGTTCAGCCTGCCGTTGTGGGCGGCGGTGACCGGCGGCTGCGTCCTGGGCGACCTGCTCGAATCCCTGGTCAAACGCGAGTCGGGGGTGAAGGACGCGGGCAGCTGGCTGCCCGGTTTCGGCGGCCTCCTCGACCGGATCGACTCCCTGCTCGTGGCCCTTCTCCTGACGACGGTGATGACCTGATGGACACCCTCACGCGAACGCCCGGACAGGCCGTGCTCCCGGTACGGTCCCGCTGCACCGCCGTGCTGAGGCGCGCTCTGTGGTGGACCGTCCTCAGCCTCACCGGCGGGGTCGAGCGGCGCGGCCGGCTGCCCCGGGGCGGCTGTGTGGTGGTCGCCAACCACTCCTCGCACGCCGATACGGCCGCCCTCCTCGCGGCGCTCGACGCGCGGCACGGCCCGGCGATCGGGGCGGCGGCCGACTACTGGTTCGCCTCCCCCTGGCGGCGCCGGATCTGCCGCAGGCTCGCGGCCGGGTTCCCGGTGCGGCGGGGCGGCGGCGGGATGGACGATCTGCTCTCCATGGCGGGTGAACTGCGCGAGGGCCGGGCGGTCGTGCTGTTCCCCGAGGGCACCCGGGGCAGGGACGGGGAGCTGGGCTCCTTCCACCGGGGTGCGCTGGTGCTGGCCGAGGAGGCGGGAGTGCCGGTCGTGCCGGTGGGGATCGCCGGAACGGACCGGCTGCTGCCCAAGCACGGCCGGCTGCGGTCCTCGCTGGTACGGGTGACGGTCGGTGAGCCGCTGCCGTCGGCGGTCACCCCGGAGCAGGCCCGCGACGCGGTGCGGGCACTGCAGAACCGGACGGCGACGGAGCCGCTGCGGGACTCGGTGGCCCGGCGGCGGGTGGCGGCCGTGGTCACCTCGCGGTGGGGTCTGCCGCTGGCGTTCTGCTGGGCGTTCGCGGAGGCGCTGAGCTGGCCGCTGATGCCGGAGCTGCTGCTGGGCGCGGTGTGCGTGGCCGCGCCCCGGGCGGCGTTGAAGATGTCGCTGGGCGCACTCGCGGGGAGCCTGGCCGGTGGCCTCCTCGCCCTGCAACTGGCCTCTTCCGGAGTCCAGTTGCCCGCGCCGCTGACCACGGACCGGATGCGCGCGGAGGTCCGGCACCAACTGGCGCTGGAGGGTGCGTCCGCGGTGCGCCACCAGCCGTGGAACGGCATCCCGTTCAAGGTGTACGGCGCGGAGACCGGGCGCGCCGGGGTCCCGGCGGCCGAGTGGCTCGGCGCCTCTGCGGCGGCCCGCGGCTCGCGCACGCTCACGGTCGGTCTCGGGCTCGCCGGGTTCGGGCTGCTGCTGCGCCGCCACCGCCGCCACTACGGCCGCTTCCTCGCCCTGCTGGGCGGCGGGTTCGCGGTGGGGCTCTCGATGATCGTGCACGGCTGGAGCTGAACCCGGCCCGGTGGACATGGAAACCGCCCCCCGGCCGGCAGGGGAACCGGTCGGGAGGCGGAGTTCTCGGCGGGGCGGGGCCCCTGGATGTCAGCCCTGGTGGGGGTAGACGTACTCGGTCGGCGGGACCAGCGTCTCCTTGATGGCCCGGGTCAGGGTCCAGCGCTGGAGGTTCTGCGGGGCGCCCGCCTTGTCGTTCGTACCCGACGCACGGCCGCCACCGAAGGGCTGCTGGCCGACGACGGCACCGGTCGACTTGTCGTTGATGTAGAAGTTGCCCGCGGCGTACCGCAGCTTCTCCATCGTGGCCGCGGCCGCGGCACGGTCGTTCGCGATGACGGAACCGGTCAGCGCGTAGTCGGAGACCGACTCCATCTGCTCCAGCATCGCGTCGTACTTCTCGTCCTCGTAGACGTGCACGGCGAGGATCGGGCCGAAGTACTCGGTCGTGAAGACCTCGTTCTCGGGGTCGCTGCACTCGATGACGGTCGGGCGCACGAAGTAGCCCACCGAGTCGTCGTACGTGCCGCCCGCGACGATCGTGCACGCCGGGTCGGCGGCGGCGCGGTCGATGGCGGCCTTGTTCTTCGCGAACGAGCGGTCGTCGATGACGGCGCCCATGAAGTGCGACAGGTCCGTGACGTCACCCATGGTGATGGAGTCGACCTCGGCCGCGAACTTCTCCTTGAAACCGGAGTTCCAGATGGAGGCGGGGACGTACGCCCGCGAGGACGCGGAGCACTTCTGGCCCTGGTACTCGAAGGAGCCACGGGTCAGCGCGGTCTTCAGGATCGCCTGGTCGGCCGACGGGTGCGCGACGACGAAGTCCTTGCCGCCGGTCTCGCCGACGAGCCGCGGGTAGGTGCGGTAGTTGGCGATGTTGTTGCCGACCGTCTTCCACAGGTGCTGGAAGGTGGGGGTCGAGCCGGTGAAGTGGACACCGGCCAGGTCGCGGTGGTTCAGGGCCACCTCGGAGACGGCGATGCCGTCGCCTGTCACCAGGTTGATGACGCCCTTGGGGAGACCGGCCTCCTCCAGGAGCTGCATCAGCAGCACGGCGGCGTGGGTCTGCGTCGGGGACGGCTTCCACACCACGACGTTGCCCATGAGGGCGGGGGCGGTGGGCAGGTTGGCCGCGATGGCCGAGAAGTTGAACGGCGTGATCGCGTAGACGAAGCCCTCCAGCGGGCGGTGGTCCATGCGGTTCCATACGCCCGGGGAGTTGGCCGGGGGCTGCTCGGCCAGGATCTGGCGCGCGTAGTGCACGTTGAAGCGCCAGAAGTCGACGAGCTCACAGGGGCAGTCGATCTCGGCCTGTTGGGCGGTCTTGCCCTGGCCCAGCATCGTGGAGGCGGCAAGCGTCTCGCGCCAGGGGCCGGAGAGCAGTTCGGCGGCGCGCAGGATGATGGCCGCGCGGTCGTCGAAGGACATCGCGCGCCAGGCCGGAGCGGCGGCGAGAGCGGCGTCGACCGCGTCCTTCGCGTCCTGCTCCGTGGCGCCCGCGAAGGTGCCGATGACGGCCTTGTGGTTGTGCGGCTGCACGACGTCGAAGCGCTCGCCGCCGCCCATCCGCTTCTCGCCGCCGATGGTCATCGGCAGGTCGATCGGGTTCTGGCTGAGCTCCTTGAGCTTGGCCTCCAGGCGGGCGCGCTCGGGAGAGCCCGGGGCGTAGGAGTGGACCGGCTCGTTGACCGGCGCGGGGACCTGGGTGACAGCGTCCATGAGTTCCGTGGCTCCTTCAGTAGAGGGGTGGGGGCTCAGCCCTTGGTGAGGATGGAGCGGCCGAAGAACAGCAGGTTGGCCGGCTTCTCCGCGAGGCGGCGCATGAAGTAGCCGTACCAGTCGGTGCCGTAGGCGGTGTAGACGCGCATCCGGTGGCCCTCGGCCGCGAGCCGGATGTGCTCCTCGCTGCGGATGCCGTACAGCATCTGGAACTCGTACTCGTCCAGCTTGCGCCCGGCCTTGCGGCCCAGCTCCTGGGCGATGGCTATCAGACGCGGGTCGTGGGACCCGATCATCGGGTAGCCCTCGCCGTCCATCAGCGTCCGCAGGATGCGGACGTACGCCTTGTCGATCTCGGCCTTCTCCTGGTACGCGACCGAGGCGGGCTCCTTGTAGGCGCCCTTCACGACGCGTACGCGGCTGCCCGCGGCGGCGAGGCGGCGCGCGTCCTCCTCGGTGCGGAAGAGGTAGGCCTGGATGACGCATCCGGTCTGCGGGTAGTCCTTCCGCAGCTCCTCGTGGATGGCGAACATCGAGTCGAGGGTGGTGTGGTCCTCGGCGTCCAGAGTGACCGTGGTGCCGATCTCGGCGGCGGCCTCGACGACCGGGCGGACGTTGGCGAGCGCCAGCTCGTGGCCTCCGGGGAATGCGGGGGCGAGCCCGGAGGGCTCTCCGTTGGGGGTGGGGGCGGGCGACGGGAGGGACTGGCCGAACATGGAGAGCTTGACGGACATCTCGGCCTTCGTGCCCAGACCGAGGTCCTTCAGGCGGCCGACGAGCTCCAGGTACGCGTCGCGGGCGGCGGCGGCCTGCTCGGGTGTGGTGATGTCCTCACCGACCACGTCCATGGTGACTTCGAGGCCCTTTCCGGCGGCGTCCTCGATGATCGGGACGACCTGCTCGACCGTCTCACCGGCGATGAACCGGCCGACGACCTGCTTGGTGCCCGGGGCTGCCGAGATGAAGCGGCGCATCTTGTCGCTGCGTGACGCGGCGAGAATCACGGGACCCAGCACGGGGCACCTCCACGGAAAGTACGAACGAAGGCCGTACCGCCGGAGCCGGACGCGAGGTCCGGAAGCGGTACAGCACGGAGAACCACCGTGAAATCTATGGATCTCTCCGATCCTGGGCCATCGACAGCTGTCACGCATCCGTGCCCTGGATCTCAGACATATGTCTGAAGGGGTGCGAGAATGGCCGGGTGAAGGGCGATTACCAGGAGCTGGTCGACGAGATCTCCGGGCTGCTCGGCGCTCCAGCGACGCTGGAGAACCGGGACTTCGGCCTGGTCGCCTTCGGCGCCCACGACAGCGACGACGACACGGCGATGGACCCGGTCCGCACCCGCTCGATCCTGACCCGCCGCTCCACCCCCGCGGT
>CBRG010000453.1 GCA_000470535.1 Streptomyces sp. AW19M42 | reverse complement strand
CCCCACGCCCCGGAGAGGGGCAACCGACACGGGGCCCGACGCCCCACCCGAAGACCCGGCCCCGAAGGGGCCTACGGCTTCTCCTCCAGGCGCGGGAACAGCACCGCGCCCTTCGTCACCGTCGCGCCGGGAGCCAGCCGGCCCCAGTCGGCGGCCTCCAGCAGGCGCTGGTCGGAGAGCGCGCCCAGGGACTCCTCGGCACCCAGGGACTCCCACAGCTTCTGCGAGGTGTCCGGCATGACGGGGTTCAGCAGGACCGCGACACCGCGCAGCGCCTCGGCGGCCGTGTACAGGATCGTCGCGAGGCGGGCCTTGCCCTCCGGCGACTCGTCCTTGGCGACCTTCCACGGCTCCTGCTCCGTGATGTAGCCGTTGACCTGCTTCACGAAGTCGAAGATCGACAGGATGCCGCCCTGGAAGTCCAGCTCCTCGCCGATCTTCCGGTCGGCCACGGCGACGGCCTTCGACAGCCCGTCGCGCACCGCCTGCTCGGGCTCGCCCGCGGCCGTGGCCTCGGGGAGCGCACCGCCGTAGTACTTGCCGACCATCGCCGCGAGGCGCGAGGCCAGGTTGCCGTAGTCGTTGGCGAGCTCGGAGGTGTAGCGGGCGGTGAAGTCCTCCCAGGAGAAGGAGCCGTCGCTGCCGAAGGCGATGGCCCGCAGGAAGTACCAGCGGTACGCGTCCACGCCGAAGTGCGAGGTGAGGTCCTGCGGCTTGATGCCGGTCAGGTTCGACTTCGACATCTTCTCGCCGCCGACCATCAGCCAGCCGTTGGCGACGACCTTGCCGGGCAGCGGCAGGCCCTGAGCCATCAGCATCGCGGGCCAGATCACCGCGTGGAAGCGCAGGATGTCCTTGCCGACCAGGTGCACGTCGGCCGGGAACGTGGCGTCGAACTTCTCCTGGTTGGCGCCGTAGCCGACCGCCGTCGCGTAGTTGAGCAGCGCGTCGACCCACACGTAGATGACGTGCTTGTCGTCCCACGGGACCGGGACGCCCCAGTCGAAGGTCGAGCGCGAGATCGACAGGTCCTGGAGGCCCCGCTTCACGAAGTTCACGACCTCGTTGCGGGCCGACTCGGGCTGGACGAACCCGGGGTTGGCCGCGTAGAACTCAAGCAGCTTCGGGCCGTACCGGCTCAGCTTGAAGAAGTAGTTCTCCTCCTTGAGGATCTCCACCGGCTTCTTGTGGATCGGGCACAGCTTCGTGCCGTCCTCCGCCTCGATGAGGTCGCCGGGGAGCTTGTACTCCTCGCAGCCCACGCAGTACGGGCCCTCGTACCCGCCCTTGTAGATCTCGTCCTTGTCGTACAGGTCCTGCACGAACTCCTGCACACGGTCGGTGTGACGCTTCTCCGTCGTACGGATGAAGTCGTCGTTCCCGATGCCGAGGTGCTCCCAGAGGGGCTTCCAGGACTCCTCGACGAGCTTGTCGCACCACGCCTGGGGCGTGACGTCGTTCGCCTCGGCCGTGCGCATGATCTTCTGACCGTGCTCGTCCGTGCCGGTGAGGTACCACACCTTCTCGCCGCGCTGGCGGTGCCAGCGGGTGAGCACGTCGCCTGCGACGGTCGTGTAGGCGTGGCCCAGGTGAGGAGCGTCGTTCACGTAGTAGATGGGGGTCGAGACGTAGAAGCTCTTCACGTCCTCGCCCCCCTGCTTCTCTGATCCAGTGGCCGCCATGGCCGAAATCCTAACGGTCCGTGGGAGATCCACTCACACCGATAAACGCGGGAGCGGACGCGGAGAGCATTGCGAAACATTCGTTCCGGTAGCAAAGACGCATCCTGGGATGGAGTGGACACGCATGGACGAGGCAGAGGACATCACGATGCGGGTACTGGTCGCCGAGGACGAGGAGATCCTGGCGGAGCTGGTCGCCACCGGGCTGCGGCGGGCCGGGTTCGCCGTCGACACGGTGTACAGCGGTGATGCCGCCCAGGCCTACCTGGGACTGCACGACTACGACGCCGTCGTCCTGGACCGGGACCTGCCCCGGGTGCACGGCGACGACGTGGCCCGCGAACTCGTGGCCTCCGGCTCCCGCACCAGGATTTTGATGCTCACCGCCGCCGGGTCCATGGAGGACCGGGTCTCGGCCTCGACCTGGGCGCCGACGACTACCTGGGCGAGCCGTTCGAGTTCCCCGAGCTGGTCTCGCGGGTACGCGCGCTGCGTCGGCGCAGCGAGCGGGGGCTCGCGAACGGCGAGCGGGAGGACGTGGACCTGGCCCGGGTGGTGGCGGAGGAGGCGGGCCGGCACCCGGGGGTGACCGTGGCGGCGGCCGGGTGCGCGGTGCGGGGGAACCGCATGCTGCTGGCCCAGCTGGTGGCCAACCTGCTGGCCAACGCGGTGACGTACAACGTCCCCGGCGGGACGGTGCGGGTGTCGCTGGCCGTCGCGGGCGGGGACGGGGTGCTGCGGGTGGGCAACACCGGTCCGGTGGTGGACGGCGCGGACATCCCCGGGCTGTTCGAGCCGTTCCGGCGGGGCGAGGGCAAGGACCGGATGGGGCCCGGCTCAGGGCTGGGGCTCTCGATCGTGCGGTCCATAGCGGTGGCGCACGGCGGTACGGTCACGGCGGTGCCGGGCCCGGAGGGCGGCCTCGCCGTGACCGTACGTCTGCCGGTTGATCAGGCCTCGGTGGCGGGCCAGGCGGCCAGCGCGGCGATCATCTCGCGGTAGAACACGGCGTCCGCGACCGCACGCGGGGCACGGCCCGCGTGGAAGAAGCCGGCGTTCGGGGCGTCCAGCTTCCGCAGAAAGTCGAAGCCCTTCGACTCCTCGTCGCCGAACGCGACGAAGTGGAAGAACAGCGGCAGTCGCGCCGCCTCCGCCAGTGCCTGGCGGGCGGCCTGCTTGGCGTCCGGCGGTCCGTCCGTCTGGAAGATCACCACTGCCGGGCCGGTGGCCTCGGAATTCTCGTAGTGCGCGACGACCTCTTCGACGGCGCGGTGGTAGTTCGTCCGGCCGAGCCGGCCGAGGCCCGCGTTCAGCTCGTCGATCCGGCCCTCGTGGGCCGACAGCTCGACCGTGCCGGTGCCGTCGATGTCGGTCGAGAAGAAGACGACCTGCACGGTGGCGCTCTCGTCCAGGTGCGCGGCGAGGGCGACGGCGCGGTCGCCCAGGTGCTGGGCGCTGCCGTCCTTGTAGAACGGCCGCATGGAGCCGGAGCGGTCCAGGACCAGGTAGACGGTGGCCCGCAGACCGGTCAGCCCGTGCGCCTTCAGTGCGGCCTGGGCGGCCTTGTACGGGACGACGAGCTCGGGCGCGCGGGACTTGACCCGGGCGAGGGTGAGCGCGGGCTTGCCGTCGCCGAGGGCGGCCTCGGGGGTGGTCGCGGGGGTGGCCTCGGTGGCTGCGACGGTGGCCTCGGTGGTCGCGGCGGCTTCCGGTGCGGGTTCCGGTTCCGGCTCCGTGATGGGTTCCGGTTCCGGTTCGGGGTCCGGGTCCATGTCGATGGTGATCGGCGCGGGGGCGGCCTCTGCGGCGATCGGCTCGGCAGCGATCGGCTCGGCGGGGGCGGGGGCAGGAGTGGCGGCGGGGGTTTCCGCCGGAGCCTCAACGGGCTCCGGGACCACGACAGCTGCCGGCTCCTCGACCGGCTCCGGCTCCAACTTAAGTTCCGGTTCCGCTTCCGCTTCCGGCTTTGCCTCCGTGGCCTTCGTCCTGGGCCCGGAGCCCTGCGGCGGAACCGTGGGAGTGGCCTTGGGCGCGGGGGCGGCGGCCTTGTCGAAGGCGGCTGCCACCAGATCCGTCGCCAGGTTGTCGTCGTCCTCGACGGACCGGGACGCGGCGGACCCGGACGTGGCGGACCGGGAGGAGGCGGAGGAGGCCGGGGCCGGGACCGATGCCTTGGCGGCCGGGGCGGGTTCGGGCCCCGACTCGGCCTGCTCGACCGGCTCGTCCACCGCCACCGACGCCGACTCCGTGGGCCGGGTGCGCTCGCCCTGGGGCGGGACCGTGGCCGTCGTCGGGCCGTCCTGCTCCGTGACGTCACGGCCGAACACCTTGCGCAGCAAGCTCCGAATGCCCATGGGCGAGGCCTTTCACGTGAGTTGGGTGCGATGAATGTCCGTACTGCGGGAATTGATCCCTGGCCAGGGCGGATACGTAAGGTTAGCGGCCGGATCCGGCCGTTCGGTGGCGCGGCCCGCCTGAGGGACAACCGAGCCGAAACCGATCCCGGACCGAGTCCTGCAACCGTGCGGTGGTGGTCTGATGTACGTCAATCACATGTATTTCTGTAGTGCCGAGTTGCCTGGTTGACGCGGACGTCCGGGGCCGGCGCGCATCGGGCGCACTAGAGTCGGAAGCATGGTTTCCGGTGAGGCGCCGCAGGCGGCGGGCAGCGTTCGGGTCGACGTCTGGATCTGGTCGGTCCGGCTGACGAAGACGCGGGCGCAGGCTGCCGCCGCCTGTCGCGCGGGTCATGTGAAGGTGGCGGGCGAGCGGGCCAAGCCGGCCCAGGCGTTGCGCGTCGGCGACGAGGTGCGGCTGCGGCACGCGGGCCGCGACCGGGTGGTGGTCGTGTCGAAGATCGTGAAGAAGCGGGTCGGGCCTCCGGTGGCCGCGGAGTGCTTCGTCGACAACAGCCCGCCCCCGCCGCCGCGCGAGGCCGCGATCCAGGTTCCGGTACGGGACCGCGGGGCGGGGCGCCCGACGAAGCGGGACCGGCGTGAGATGGAGCGGTTGCGCGGGGACGGGCCGGCCGCGGAGTGACCGGGCGGGGCCGGGCAGGCCCTATGGCTGGGGGGAGGCGATGGCTCTTGCCGCCGCCACCTCCTGGCGCAGGGGGGCCAGTACGCCCTCCTCGTCGCCCGGGAGTTCGGCGCGTACCTCCACCAGGACCTTGCTCGCCCTGATGCCGGCGGCCAGTTCGCGCAGCTGCTGCCGCACCTCGGCCACCTCGGCGGGTTCCGGTTCCGGGGCACCGTGGTTGACGCGTACCCGGGCGGCGGTCGTGGCGTCCACGATGCGCTCCACCGCGACGACCAGGGGCCACCACGCGGCGGCCCGGGGGCCGGTCGGGGGCGGCTCGGTCAGGGCGCGCTGGAACTCGGAGCGCACGGACGACAGATCGCGGTAGATGCGGCGGCGGGACCGGACCCGTTCCGCCCGGTCGCCGGAGGCCTCCGGTTCGAAGGCGTACGCCACGTAGTCCGCGATGTCCGTCACCGCGTCGGCCAGCCGGTGGCCGATCCGGCTGTGCCAGCTCTCCGGCCACAGGAGGTATCCGGCCACCAGCACGATGCCGCAGCCGATCAGGCTGTCCAGGAAGCGCGGCTGGACCAGGTGCACGCCCTGATGGTTCAGCAGGTCGGACAGGAGCAGGATGACCGGTGTGACGGCCGCCGTCTGGAAGGCGTACCCCTTCGCCGTGAACGCCGGGATCAGCGCGGCGAGCAGCATCATCACCGGCACGTCCCACCAGCCGAGCGGCACCTCCGCCAGCACCGGCGCCGCGATGACGAGGCCCGCCGCCGTGCCCACGGAGCGCAGCACGGCGCGGGAGAACACCGAGCCGAAGTCGGGCTTGAGGACGAAGGTGACGGTGAGCGCCACCCAGTAGGAGCGCTCCACGTCGACCAGTGAGGTCAGCGACTGGGCCAGCCCGATGCAGAGCGCGAGGCGCAGCCCGTACCGCCAGGAGGGCCCGGAGAGCAGGATGTTGCGGGTGGCGCGCCGGACCCGTACACCCAGCGCGGCCGGACGGCCGAGCCGGTCGTCGACGTTGTACGGGTCGGG
This sequence comes from Streptomyces sp. AW19M42, assembly GCA_000470535.1. Classification (GTDB taxonomy): domain Bacteria; phylum Actinomycetota; class Actinomycetes; order Streptomycetales; family Streptomycetaceae; genus Streptomyces. The sequence continues at coordinate 2,305 of CBRG010000453.1, read as the reverse complement.
TTCTGCTTTGTGGACGACGACGGCGTGCCGCAGGGCGCTGTCCACGGCCAGTGTGGCGGGTGACTCCGGGGCGGGCAGGGCGGGTTCGCCGCCGCCGGCGCGGCTCTCCTCGATGTCGTCGGCCAGGGACCGCACCGCCGCCGGGATCTCGGGCGGCAGCCGCCGGTTCCGCAGGTGCACCGCGGGGGCGGCCTCGACGAGCGGGATGACGACGTTGAGCTGGGACAGCAGCCGCACCATCGCGCCGCTGCGTCCGTGGTAGCGGGCGCGCCGGGCCAGGACCAGGTCGTAGGAGGTGTTGAGGGAGTGGGTGACGGCCTGCCGCTTCTCCTCGTACGCGTCGGTGCCGGCGGCGGCGAGCAGGTCCGCGACCGCGCAGTACGTCCCGGCGACCGAGACCCGTTCCGGCAGTTTCCGCCGCAGCGGCCAGGCCAGCAGGGTCAGCGCGAGGACGAACAGTCCGCCGAGCGTCAGCAGCAGCGGCGCCACCCACCAGGGGTCCGGCATCGGAAGCCCGGCGCCCACCACCGAGTTGAGCAGGAGCAGCAGCCCCGACACGGAGGCCACGGCGCCGATCGTCGACATCATCCCGGAGACGAGCCCGATGATCGTCAGCACGCCGACGGCGGCCCAGCCGGTCCCGTACACCAGGGTGCCGATCATGATGCCGAGCGCGCCGAACACCTGCGGCACGGCGATGTTGAGGACGCGCATCCGGTACGCGTCGGCGGTGTCACCGATCACGCCGGAGAGCGCGCCCATCGAGACGAGCGCCCCGTACACCGGCCGGTCGACGGCGAATCCGACGGCGAGCGGTGCGGCCAGGGCGACGGACGCGCGGGCGACGGCGGCCCAGGGGACGGGGGTGGGCTGCGGGCGCAGGCCGTACCGGAGCCAGACGGGCGGCATGCCCCGCCGTGGTGCCGCGGCGGAACCGGTGTCGGTCAATGCGCCCCCTCGTCGGTGCTCAGCGATTCAGCTGCGGTATCCCTCGACCTCGTCGGCCGGGCGGACCCGGGCCTGTGACGGGTCCTCCCCGAACTCGCTCAGCGCGCGACGCTGCCTCAGCAGGTCCCAGCACTGGTCGAGCCGGACCTCCACCGTACGCAGTCGCTCCTGTTCGTCGGCGGTGAGGCCCGGGTCGCGGGCGCCCCGGTCGCGCAGGCTCCGCTCCTCCGCGACGAGTCCGTCGATGCCGCCGATGATGTCGTGCTCCGTGTCGTCCATGGTGTCCTCCTCCTTGGGGGCGGGTCGTGCGGTTCAGCGGTGGCCGTGGTGGCGCAGCACGATGACGGTCTTGCCGCGGGCCCCGCCCGTCCGGTTGCGGTCCAGGGCCTGCGGGGCCTTCTCCAGCGGGAGTTCGATGTCGATGGGTACGCGAAGCACTCCTTCCGCCGCGCCCGCGGCCAGGACGTCCAGCAGTACGGGGTTCGGGTCGAGCCGGAAGTCGACGCCGCACACGCCCTCGGGGAGCGCGGCCGCGCCCGCGACGCCCCGGGTGCTGAGCGCGATACCGCCGGGCCGGACCGCCTCGGCCTGGGCGGCGAACGCCACCGGGGTGCCGGAGACCAGGTCGGCCAGCGCGTCGATGCCGTCCGGGCAGACCGAGCGCACCGACTCGGCCACCGGGCCCCGGGTGGTGTCGATCGTCGCGGCGGCGCCCAACGAGCCCATCCTGGAGCGCTCGTCGCCGCGCACCGCCGCGACGACGCGTATGTCGCGGGCCCCGGCGAGCTGGGTCAGGCAGCTCCCGACCCCGCCCGCCGCGCCGATGACCAGTAGGCTCTCGTGGCCGCGCAGCACCACCGTCTCCAGGATCTGCGCGGCCGCCATCCCGGCCGACGGCAGCGCGGCGGCGGTCCGGGCGTCCAGCCCGAGCGGGACGAGCGTGATCGCGGCGTCCTGCGGGACACACACGTAGTCGCAGTACGTACCGGCGCCGACCGGCGGCCCGGCCCGGCCGAAGACCCGGTCACCGACCCGGAAGCGGTTGGCGCCGCCGCCGATCATGTCCACGCGGCCCGCGAAGTCCACGCCGACGACCAGCGGGAACACGTGCGGGACCTGCCCGTCCAGGGAGCCGTCGGCCGTCTGCCAGTCGGAGGGGTTGAGGGAGGCGTACTCGACCCGCACCCGTACGTCTCCGGGCGCCGGTTCCGGCTTGGGTAGCTCCACCAGCGCGGGGTAGGACCGGAACGCGCCGACGGCGATGGCTCGCATACGGAACACCTTCCAGTCGCCCCCGGCAGTGCACGCGATCCACTCTTCCCCGGCCCGCCCGCACCCGCACGTCGGCGCCCGCCGG
>CBRG010000452.1 GCA_000470535.1 Streptomyces sp. AW19M42 | reverse complement strand
CGGCTGTTGGGCCGTTCCGACGTCTCAAACTCTAGCGGATCTTCCCGGCGGCTCATAATCGGGCCTTCGAAATAAATTCCGGCATACCGAAATTCTCCCGAGTGGGAGATCGTGCTGAGTTTTGGTTGCCGCATTCGCGGCGGGATCGGTCGCCACAGAACCGTTCCGGCTCCGTGACAGCTCGAAGAACCTTACGGATCGCTGCGGGGCGTGTCAACCCCTCCCTGGGCCCGTCCGCGCACGGCCGGGTCAGTCCAGGTCGGTGAGGCGGCCGCCGGCGTCCGGCTGGGCGTGTTCCACCCGGCGCAGCAGCCGGATCAGCATCTCGCCGAGGACTCCGCGCTCGTCGCCCGAGAGGTCCTGGAGCAGCTCCTCCTCGAAGTCCGTGGCCATCCGCATCGCCTCCAGCCACTTCGCCCGGCCCTCGTCCGTCAGCTCGACGATGACGCGAACCCGGTTGTTCTCGTCGCGGTCACGGGTGACGAGGCCCTCGCCGGCCATGCGGTCGATGCGGTGCGTCATCGCGGCCGGGGTGAGTCCGAGCCGCTTGGCCAGCTCCCCCGGGCCCAGCCGGTACGGGGTGCCGGCCAGCACGAGGGTCTTGAGGACCTCCCACTCGGCGTTGCTGATGCCGAGGGCGGCGACCTGGCGTCCGTACGCCACGTTCATGCGGCGGTTCAGCCGACCGAGCGCCGAGACGACCTGCTCGACCTGTGGGTCGAGGTCTCGGAACTCGCGCTGATAGGCGGCGATCTGCGCGTCGAGGCTCGGCTCCTGGAGATCGGGCTCGGTGGTGTCAGACATGGCGCGCAGTATGGCACGCCGCCCGTAGCCGTCGAAGTCCTTCAATCTGTATTGTTGAGCTTCTAACTTTAGTGCTAAAGTCTTCGGGTCCGAGTCGTTCGGATCGCTCGATCACATGGCTTCGAGACCTTGAGGTAGGTGAGTGTGACCAGGGAAATGGGTGCAGCACTGCGGCGGATCCAGCTGGGGAGCGCGCTGAGCGCGTTCGGGCTCGGGTTCACCGTTCCGTATCTGTACGTCTACGTGGCGCAGGTACGGGATCTGGGTGCCGGTACGGCGGGCGTCGTGCTGGCGGTCTTCGCCATGGCAGCGCTCGCCGTCCTGCCGTTCACCGGGCGGGTCATCGACCGTCGCGGGCCGCTGCCCGTCCTGCTCGTCGCCTCGGTCGTCGCATCCCTGGGCGCGGCCGCCCTCGGCTTCTCCTCACAGGTGACCGCCGCCGTCCTGTCGGCCGCGGTCCTCGGCGCGGGAACGGCCGTCATGCAGCCGGCCCTCGCCACGATGCTCGTGCAGTGCTCCGGTACCGGGACCCGTACGCGTGCCTTCGCCATGCAGTTCTTCCTGCAGAACCTGGGCCTCGGCGTCGGCGGGCTGGTCGGCGGACAGATCGTCGACACGGAGCGGCCGACGTCCTTCACGCTGCTGTTCCTGATCGAAGCGGTGATGTTCCTCGTGCTCGGCGCCATCACGGCGACCGTGCGGATGCCTCGTACACCCGCAGTCGCGGCGGGGGTGTCCGGTGCCGGTGGTGACGCGCGGGGCGGCGGGCTGCGGGTGATGCTCTCGCACCGGGCCATGGTGCAGCTGTGTGTGCTGGGGTTCGTGGTCTTCTTCGCCTGCTACGGACAGTTCGAGTCCGGGCTCGCGGCGTACGGCACGGAGGCTGCCGGGATCGAGCCCTCCACGCTCGGGATCGCGCTGGCCGCCAACACCGCGGTCATCGTCGTCGCCCAGTTCGTGGTGCTGCGGCTGGTGGAGCGGCGCCGTCGCAGCCGGGTGATCGCGGCGGTCGGGCTGATCTGGGCCTTCGCCTGGATCGTGGCGGGCTACGCCGGGCTCGGGCACGGCAGCCAGACCATGGCGACGGCCGCGATGGTCTCCACGTACGCCCTCTTCGGGCTCGGTGAGTCGATGCTCTCGCCGACCGTCGCGCCGCTGGTCGCCGATCTGGCGCCGGAGTCGATGGTCGGGCAGTACAACTCGGCCTTCGCCCTGTGCAAGCAGTTGGCGCTGGCGGTCGGTCCCGCCGTGGGCGGACCCATGGGGGCCTCGCTGCACGGGCCGTACATCGTGACGTTCGTACTGTTCTCGCTCGGGATCACGGTGCTCGCGCTGCGGCTCGGCCGGCGGCTCGCCCCCGTACAGGACCAGCCCTCGCTCGCGGCGGTGCCGTCGCGGGTGGTGGCGGTGTCGTTGCCTGAGAGTGCGGCGGCCGAGGCGTCGGCCCCGGTCGCCGCTGTGCGCTGAGGGCCGGGACCGCTCCACGCTCCTGACGGGCCTATCGGGGCAGGGCGAATTCGCACCAGACCGCTTTGCCGCCGCCCGGTGTGCGGCGGCTGCCCCAGGACGTGGCGATCGTCGCGACGATGGAGATCCCTCGGCCCGCCTCGTCCGCCGGTTCTGCGCGGCGGCGGCGCGGCAGGTGGTCATCGCCGTCCGTGACCTCGATGATCAGGCGGCGGTCGGTCCGCCGCAGGCCCAGGCGCATCGGCGGTGTGCCGTGCTGGAGGGAGTTGGCGACCAGCTCACCGGCCGCGAGGACACCCAGGTCGCACAGCTCCACCGGGAACCGCCACGACGTCAGCACGCCCGTCGCGAAGGCACGGGCACGCGGGGCCGCCTCGATGCCGCCGAGCAGATCGAGCGACGCGTTGTGGAACAGCTCCGCGACCGGCCCGGTACGTGCGGGGTGCTGGACCACCAGGACCGCGACGTCGTCGTCGTGTTCCGCGGTGATGTTGAGGGAGCGCATCAGTCGGTCGCACACCACCTGCGGTGCGCCCTTCGCGCCGGACAGCGCCCGCTCAAGGGCGGCCACGCCCTCGTCGATGTCCTCACTCCGGCGCTCGACCAGGCCGTCGGTGTAGAGGACGGCGGTGGAGCCGGGCGGCAGCGCGATCGTGCCGGAGGTGTGGATCCAGCCGCCGGTACCGAGCGGAGGACCGGTCGGGCCCTCGGCGCGGTGCACCGTGCCGTCCTCGTCGCGCACCAGGATCGGCAGGTGGCCGGCGGAGGAGTAGACGAGCAGGCCCTCGTTGGGGTCGTGGACCGCGTAGGCGCAGGTGGCGATCTGGCTGGCGTCGATCTCGGTGGCCAGCCCGTCGAGCAGCTGGAGCACCTCGTGCGGCGGGAGGTCGAGGCGGGCGTAGGCCCGGACCGCGGTGCGCAGCTGCCCCATCACGGCGGCGGCGCGCACCCCGCGCCCCATCACGTCCCCGATGACCAGGGCGGTGCGGCCCGCGCCGAGGGTGATGACGTCGTACCAGTCGCCGCCGACCGCTGCGTCCGTGCCGCCGGGCTGGTAGGTGGCGGCGATCCGCAGGTCGTCGGGCTGCTCCAGCTCCTGCGGGAGCAGTGAGCGCTGGAGGGTGACGGCCGTTTCGCGGTGGCGCCGCTCGCTGGTGCGCAGCCTTTCTGCCGCCTCTGCGTGGTCGGTGACATCGGCGGCGTACACGAGCACTCCGCCCTCGTGCCCCTTGTCCTTGCCGTGCTGGACCGGGGTGCAGGTGACGGTGTACGAGCTGCCGCTGGCCGCCTTGCGGGACTTGACCGTGCGGGGTGTCCCGCTGCGCAGGACCTGGTCCATCAGGGGGAGCAGGCTCAGCTCGGTCAGCTCGGGCATCGCCTCGGCGGCCGGGACTCCGGACGGGCGGGGGCCGAAGGCCGCGGCGTAGGCGTCGTTGACGTACGCGACACGGTGGTCGGGTCCGTGCAGCAGGGCGACGAGGGCGGGCAGCTGGCCGAGGATGTCGCGGGCGGAGAGATCCTCCAGGGCGGGCGCCGGGGGCCGGGCCGCCGGGGCGTCCGGTCCGTCCTGCGGCGGGCCGGATCCGGTTTCGTCCTGTGCGTACTCGGCGCGGGCCGCCGGTACGGCACTGTGGTCGTCCCGGGCGGCTCGACGCTGCGTACCGGGTAGGCGGGCGCTCCAGCGCGTGAAGTTCACGGAATTTCTGGCCTCGTGTGTCGGTCTGGTCCGCTCGGGCGGACTGCTTCCTCTGCCGGGCTGCTTCTCTGCTTCGCTGCCGGGTCCTCTGCCTGTTCTCCTGCCGGCCTGTTCTCCTGCCGGCCTCTTCGTCCTGCCGAACTGTCCTTCCCGCCGGACTGTTCTTCCCGCAGGTTCTCTCCCGCAGGTCCGGGGGCCAAAACGGCGGCGGGTCCGCAGCCGGAGCCCGCCGCTGCTGGTTTGTTCCGGCCGCTGCCTGCCGGGTCACTCTGTGCAGATGTGAGCCCACCTATGGTCACACGTCCAGTGTCTCGGACCCTACTGACAGTCGTCGCCGCCGCCGGGACGCCTTCCCGCGGCGAGTTCGAACTCGGCCCGGGGGTGTTCCAGCGAGCCGAGGGAGACGATCTCGCGCTTGAACAGGCCCGCGAGGATCCATTCGGCGAGGACGCGGGCCTTGCGGTTGAACGTGGGGACCCGGCTCAGGTGATACACGCGATGCATCAGCCACGCAGGGTAGCCCTTGAGCCTGCGTCCGTAGACATGCGCGACACCCTTGTGCAGGCCGAGCGAGGCGACGGAGCCCGCATAGCTGTGCCGGTACTCCGTGAGCGGATCACCGTTCATGGACGCGACGATGTTCTCCGCGAGGACCTTGGCCTGGCGGACCGCGTGCTGGGCGTTGGGCGCGGTCTCCCGTCCGGGCTCGTCGGAGGTCAGGTCGGGCACGGCGGCGGCGTCACCGGCGGCCCAGGCGTGTTCGGCCCCCTCGACGGTGAGCCTCGCCGTGCAGATGAGCCTGCCGCGCTCGTTGAGCGGGAGGCCGGTGGCGGCGAGCAGCGGCGCGGGCTTCACACCGGCCGTCCACACGAGCGTGCGGGTCGGGAAGCGGGAGCCGTCACTGAGTACGGCCACCCGGTCCTCGCAGGACTCCAGCCGGGTGTCGAGCCGGACGTCGATATTGCGGCCGCGCAGCTCCCGGACCGCGTACTTGCCCATCGCTTCACCGACCTCGGGCAGGATGCGCCCGGTGGCCTCGACGAGGATCCACTTCAGGTCCTCGGCCTTGATGTTGTGGTAGTACCGCGCGGTGTAACGGGCCATGTCCTCCAGCTCGGCAAGCGCCTCCACACCCGCGTAGCCGCCGCCGACGAAGACGAAGGTGAGGGCGGCGTCGCGGATGGCGGGGTCGCGGGTGGCCGAGGCGATGTCCATCTGCTCGATCACGTGGTTGCGCAGCCCGATGGCCTCCTCGATCGTCTTGAAGCCGAAGCCGTGGTCGGCGAGACCGGGGACCGGGAGGGTGCGCGAGACGGAGCCGGGCGCGATGACGATCTCGTCGTACGGGATCTCCACGGCTCCGGTGCCGTCCTCGCCCGTGGCCAGTGTGGTGACGGTCGCGATCCGTTTGACCGGATCGATCCGCTGCGCCTCACCGATGACGATCGTGCAGTCCGGCAGGACCCGGCGCAGCGGGACGACCACATGGCGCGGTGAGATCGAACCGGCGGCTGCTTCCGGAAGGAACGGCTGATACGTCATATAGGGGTCAGGGGTGACGACAACAACCTCGGCTTCGCCGCTTCTCAGCCGCCGCTTGAGCTTCCGCTGGAGACGCAGCGCGGTGTACATCCCGACATAGCCGCCGCCGACGACGAGAATGCGCACGCCGGGCGGGGAGCTGGGGGGTGTTCCCCCGGAATCTGAAGCCATCACCACCCCATGACGCAACGCGCTCCGGAGTTTGTCCACAGCCCCGGCAAATTGTGTGACCGGAGCTTCCGAACGGGCCGCTCCGTTTGATCGTCGCGGCAGTACGGAAGCCCCGCAGGTCAGGGGTTGCGGTGAGGGGTACGGGCGGAGGGCGAATCGGTGATCAACCGGTCCTTGTTCCGATCGGGGGGCGCTCCGGGCGGAACTGCCCCCTTCTGCATTGACCCTGGCTCAACTATGTTCGTGTGTCGTCGGGGTGACGGATGAGACCATCGCTCAACCCGGCAGACACGGCGGGAGTCTCCGGGGGGAGACGTCATAACCGGGGGAAAAGTTATGCATATTCAGGAATCGCATTGGCCAACTGCTGCTGTCGCGCCCGAAGGAAACGGGCGAATCGGTGCAGTCGGTACGGTCGGTGCAGTCGGAACGGTGAGCGGCATCGGGTCATCAGGGGCCCCCGTTCCACCGGGAGCAGTGAGCACGCTGAGTGCCGCACTCGGGTCGGGCACCGTCGGCGCGGGAGCGCACGGCCGCTCGGCACCGCTGCGGGTGGACGCGCAACGCAATCTGGAACATGTACTGCGGGCCGCCCGCGAAGTGTTCGGTGAGCTCGGGTACGGCGCTCCGATGGAGGACGTGGCGCGTCGCGCCCGGGTCGGTGTCGGCACGGTGTACCGGCGTTTCCCCAGCAAGGACGTGCTGGTGCGGCGGATAGCCGAGGAGGAGACCTCCCGGCTGACCGACCAGGCCCGGTCCGCGCTGGGGCAGGAGGAGGAGCCGTGGTCGGCGCTGTCGCGCTTCCTGCGGACCTCGGTCGCCTCCGGCGCGGGGCGGCTGCTGCCTCCGCAGATACTGCGGGTCGGTGTGGACAGCGACGACGACTCGACGGTGGTCGGCGACGCGGGCGCCGCCCGGGACGAACCCCGGGTGCCGCAGCAGCGGCAGGAGACCGGCCAGGGCGGCGGGCTGCGGGTCGCGGAGCTCCGGCAGGAGCCGGAGGCGGCTGAGTCGGAGATCGACGGCATCGGCAGCGGAGCGGCCGAGCTGCTGGAGGTCGTGGGCCGGCTGGTCGACCGGGCGCGGACGTCGGGTGAGCTGCGCCGCGATGTGACGGTGGCCGATGTGCTGCTGGTCATCGCGACGGCGGCCCCCTCGCTGCCGGACGCGGCTCAGCAGGCAGCGGCTTCGGCCCGGCTGTTGGACATCCTGCTGGAGGGGCTGCGCTCACGGCCCGCGTGAGCGGGACGCAGGGGCTGGCTGCCGCCCGGGCTGCGGGCTGCGGTGTGTGAGCTGCGGGCCGAGGGCTGCGCGGTGGCGGAGCCGCGAGGGCTGCGGACTGCGGTGCGTGAGCTGCTTGCTGTGGGGCTGAGCTGAGGGCTGTGGGGCGTGCTGAGCCTCGTGGTTGCTGAGGCCGTCGGTGTGTGCCGGGCGGTGCGTTGGTGTGGCCCCGTGATCGGGGGCGGACCGCCGGGTCCCTCGTGGGCTCGGGGTCACTTTCTTCTCGACCGCCCCATAACGCTCAACTGCCCCATCAGCAGAACCTGTTACTGCTTCCCCGAACGGGTGTCCGTTAGTGCTCACATTCGGGAGAACGCCCCGGATGAGTGGTTGGCGGGGCTGAGAGGCCGCCGCCGCCGCCCTCTGTGGCACGCTTGCCCGGTGTTCGGGTCCGAAAGCGCATAACGGGGGCGACCGTGATGAGCGGTGACGGGCAGCAGGAAGAGTCGTTCGACGGTGTCTCCACCACGGGCGGCGGCTCCGGCACGGACGGCCTGCCCTCCCAGCAGGTGCCGAGCCAGGCCGGACCCGGGCGCCATGACTCCGGCGACGAGGACGGCGGCACGGTTCTGCCCGGACCATGGCCCCCCGCACCGGTCGAGAACCCGGTACCGGCGGGCACGGACGCGGTCCCCATGCAACGGGTGGGCGGCGGCCGGAACGCTGCCGATGCCTCCGGAACGGCCCTCTCCGACGCCGAGTTGATCCAGCGGATGCGGGACGGCGACGACCTGGCGTACGACGAGCTGTTCCGCCGGCACTCGGACGCGGTGCGCCGGTACGCGCGCAGCTGCTGCCGGGACGCGCACACCGCCGACGACCTGACGGCCGAGGTCTTCGCCCGGACGCTGCAGGCCGTACGGGGCGGCAAGGGGCCGGCGGAGGCGGTGCGCGCCTACCTGATGACAGCGGTCCGGCACGTCGGCGCCGCATGGACGAAGACCGCCAGGCGGGAGCAACTGGTCGACGACTTCGCGGCGTTCGCCGCGCAGGCTTCGCGCTCCTCGGAGGTATCGGACGCGGACACCCCGGATCTCGGCGCCGATGTACTGGCGATGCACGAGGCCGAGCAGTCGATGGCGATGCAGGCCTTCCGCAGCCTCCCGGAGCGCTGGCAGGCGGTCCTGTGGCACACCACCGTCGAGGAGGAGTCGCCCAGCGACATCGCCCCGCTGTTCGGGCTCACCGCCAACGCCACCTCGGCACTCGCCAGCCGGGCCCGCGAAGGGCTCAAGCAGGCGTATCTGCAGGCCCATGTCAGCCAGGCGCTCACCGCCGGCGGCGACTGCGCGCGCTACGCCGACCGGCTCGGCGCCTACGCCCGTGGCGGGCTGCGGATGCGGGCCGAGCGCGGGCTGCGTGGACACCTGGACGAGTGCGCGAAATGCCGGCTCGCGGCGGGCGAACTGGCCCATGTGAATGCCGGGATTCCCGCGCGGCTCCCAGTCGCGGTCATCGGCTGGTTCGCCGCCGGATACGTGCTCAAGTCCGCCGGGATCGTGGCGGGCGGCGCAGCCGGTGCGGCGGGTGCGGGGGCCGCGGCCGCGGCGACCGGTGGGGGTTCGTCCGCCGGGGCTGCCGGTGGCG
>CBRG010000451.1 GCA_000470535.1 Streptomyces sp. AW19M42 | reverse complement strand
CGGCGCGCAGGACGCCTCGCTGGTCCTCGGCGCCCTGCGCGAAGCCGTACGCGGCGACGGGCCGGACGCGCCGCACCTGTGGACCCTGGTCGACGGCACCGGACGGCTGGGCATCGCCTGCGCCGCCCCCGTCCTGCGCCACGTCTACCGGGAGACGTCCTCCTCCCACCTGCGGGGCAGGGCGGCCCGCGCACTGGCCGCCACCGACCCCTCCTTCGCCAGCGGCTTCGCCGTCGAGTGCCTGTGGGACTGCGAGGAGACGACCCGGGAGGTCGCCGCACGCCACGCGGAGACCGGCGACATCAGGGTGGCCGAGCGGCTGCGCCGACTGGCCGCCGACCCGGCGGAGGAGGCCGAGGTGCAGACAGCGGTACGCAGCAGGATCGGTCCGGACGCATCCGCCGTCTGACCGGGTACGAACAGTGGGCGTTGCGCGTCGGGGGCGCGCGGCGCGACACCGCCCGGGTCCCGTGGAGCTGTCCGGGTCCCGCGGAACCGTTCGGCAGGGCGTGACCGACTCCGGGGCAACCAACCGCTTCTGCGCCGTTTCGACCGTTGTCAGTGCGAGGACCTAATCTGTGCAGCGTGACTTCGCCTGCCTATACGGAAAACGCTGCGCCGCAGCTCAGCGCGGGGCCCCGGCCCGCACCGGGCCCGGCCGCCGACGAGGGGCTCTCGCGGCGGCTGCGCGCCCTCGCCTGCACGGCGCCGCTGCACGACCTCGACGTGCGCAAGGCGAACCTGGCCGGTGAGTACACGGTGTACGCGATGGCCGAGGTCGCGCTCGCCGCGATCGACCACGTCACGCTCAACATGGACTTCGACACCGGTGCGGACCACGACCAGATAGTGGCCAGACTGCTCCCGCGCGTCGCCGCGCAGGCCCCGCGCCGCCCGGCCGCCGAGCACGAACGCGTCGCGCGCTGGGTGCTGGAGAACCTGATCAACGTCGGCAGCGTGGACCGGGGCTTCCGGGCCGTCTACGGCACCTTCGGACCGGACGGCACATACGTCCGCCGGGACTACGACTTCAAGCTGATCGAGGAGGTCCCCGGCTACGGCGGCAGCGTCTATCTGCGCGCCACCGACGAGGCCGTCAACGTCCTGGTCGGCGCCCTTGACACGGACGTCACCAGTGCGCAGATCGCCGCAGAGGTGAAGCTGGAGGTCCTGATCAGCCGAGGCCGCCTCGCCGACGCGCAACTCGCCGCCGAGCAGGCCCGCTACCGGACCGTGCAGTACGCGGAGACCCTCCGCAAGACACTCGACGCGACCCGGCGCAACGTCCGCGCGGTCGACTGGCTCAACGCCGTTCCCGACATGATCGCGGAGGCGCTGGACCACGTGGCCGACCGCTACCGCCACGAGAACGCCATCCTCACCAACATCCGCAAGGCCCGTGACGAGGCGGAGGAGCCCGAGCACAAACGCCGTGCCGCCGAGCTCGTCGACATCGTCAAGGACTGCATCCGCCGCCACACCCAGCTGCAGTCCCGGCTGCTGGAGGCCGGACCGCTGTTCCGCGCCGAGCAGGACCGGCAGGCGTTCGCCGCACCGGCCGCCCGGACCGGCCTCGACCTCTACGGACAACTGCTGGCCCCCCTGCTGCCGCTCCCCGTCGAGCAGTCGATCCGCGCCACCGACGCGTTCTTCGCCCACGGCACGGGACTGCGCACCCCCACCTCGGTACGGCTGGGCGACCTGGTCGACATGCTGCTCCCCCCGCCGCTGGAGCGCGAACACCTGGGCGCCGAGATGCCGGAGCCCGACCTGATCGCCACCCCGGCCGACAGCCGGTTCAGTGAGGAACAGCTGGCGAGAGCCATGGAGCTGCTGGACCTGGAGCCCGACGCGCCGCGCCGCCTCTCCGGGCTGCTGGCCGAAGCCAGACGACGCGACGGGGACCTGCCCTACCTGGTCGCCCTGCTCGCGGTGCACGCGGCGAGCCCGCCGGTCGGCACCGCCTACCGCCAGGGCGAGCGCCGCCTGCTCTTCTCCGTGGACGACGGGACCCAGCTGGAGGACCCCGAATTCGGCGGGGCCGACCTGATCGTGGGCACGGCCCTGCTGGACGCGGCGGGTATGGCCGCGGACCGCACGGAGGCGCCGTGAGGGCGCCGGTTCCCGTCCGGGCCGGTGCCGCCTGGACCGGTACCGCTCGGCCCGCCGCCGGTCCGCACGGTGCGGCGGCCGGGCGCACCCGAACCGCCCATGCCGTCCCCGGGCCTGTCCCTCCCGCACCGAATCCCGTCCACCCAGAACCGAAGTCCGTCCGGAGCAAGGAGCGCCCGTCGTGAGCGACCACCGCGCAGAGCACGCCGACGCGTGGAGCGAGCAGAGCGCCGCGTACCCCGCAGACCGGGCCGCGTCCGCGCCGCAGTCCGCCCCCGCCGCGGTCACCCCGGCCGACGCCGCCGACGCCGCCCGGCTCGTGGCGTTCGGGCTCCAGCCCAAGCTGCTGCCCGCCCGCGACGCCGAGTACGCCGAACTGCTGCGCCGCTACCGGGAGGAGCCCGCCTTCGGCCGCCTCGCGGACGCCGTCGCCACCGGGCTCGGCCTCATCGTGCTGGAGGTCTCCACCCGGGCGGGCATGGCCGTCACGGCGGGCGAGGACTCGGTCTTCGCCGTACGCATGGGCGACTACGCCCGCCGGGCCTCGCCGGACTCCGCCGACCGCTTCCTGCACGGCGTCGCCCACCTGGCCGTCGCCGCGATGGCCTTCCCGCGCCCCGAGGACCTCGCCGACGACGCCTACATCGGCCGGATCACCGTCAACGGCGTCGACGCCTTCGTACGCCAGGCGTGCCACCGCCTGGAGGAGCGCGCCGACGAGCACGGCGACAACACCGACCCGGCCAGTGACGCCCCCGGCCTGGAGGCCGGCTGGCGGATCTACGCCCGGCGCAGCTCCACCGGAGCGACGAAGGACGCCCGGCGGCTGGCCGGATCCACCACCGGCATCGTCGGCAAGGCCGTCGCCTTCCTCACCGACTCCGGCTTCCTCCAGCGCACCGGGGACGACGCCGGAGGCGCCTTCCGTACCACCGCCCGCTACCAGCTCCAGGTCCGCGACATGGCGGGCGGCGCCGCCATGGCCGAACTGCTGGAACTGGGAGTGGTACCGGTCACCGACGGATCAGCGACCCTGCTGCCGCCACCCGACCCGGACGACCTGGAGCTGGCGGCCGACGCCGGCCTGCCCTTCCACGGCTGACCGCCCCCACCGCCGACGCCGGCCACCGCACGGCCGGCCCCGCCACCGACGTCCCCTTCCCGCCGCCTGAACGACGAGAGTCCGCCGCCATGTACGAGCTGTCCCGGGTCCGCCTCTACTCCATCGGGCCTGCCGGTGCGCGCTACGCCGACACCGTGCTTGACCTGCGCGGGGTCGGCGAACCCGTGCCCCACCCCGCACCGGCTCAGGCGGAGTTCTTCGAGGAGGAACCGGTCGGCCCGCCGCGCCGCCCCGCCCCCGCCGGAGTGCTCTTCCTGGAGAACGGCGGCGGCAAGTCCGTCCTGTTGAAGCTGATCTTCTCGGTGATGCTGCCCGGTCACCGCAACACCCTCGGCGGTGCCAGCTCCGGCGTACTGCGCAAGTTCCTGCTCGCCGAGGACTGCGGGCATGTGGCGCTGGAGTGGCAGCACACCCTGACCGGCGAATGCGTCGTCGTCGGCAAGGTCAGCGAGTGGCGCGGGCGCCAGGTCTCCAACGACCCCAGGAAGTTCGCCGAGGCCTGGTACTCCTTCCGGCCCGGCCCCGGACTCAGCCTCGACTCACTACCGGTGGCCGAGGCGACCTCGGTGGGCCGCCCCGCCGAGGGCGTCTCCGGTGCCCGCGGCAGGCGCCGCACCATGAAGGGCTTCCGCGACGCCCTCACCGAGGCGGGCAAGTTCTACCAGCACCTCGACGTGCACTGGGAGGAGATCCACGACCGCTGGAACGAACACCTCGGTGACCTCGGCCTGGACCCCGAACTCTTCCGCTACCAGCGCGAGATGAACGCCGACGAAGGAGAGGCCGCCGGACTCTTCGCCGTCAAGAAGGACTCCGACTTCACCGACCTGCTGCTGCGCGCGGTCACCGACACCCGCGACACCGACGGTCTGGCCGACCTGGTCAGCGGCTTCGGCAACAAGCTGGGCCGCCGCGCCGAACTCACCGCCGAGCGGGACTTCACCGCGGGCTCCGTCGATCTGCTCGGCCGCATCGTGGAGGCCGCCGGAACACGTTCGCGGACCCGGGACATCCACGCCGGCGCCGAGCGCCGCACCCGCACACTGGCCCGCAGGCTCTCCGCCCGCGCCGGACTGGAGCGCGGCCGGACCGCCGAGCTGGCCCAGCAGGTCACCGGCGCGGCCCACACCGTCACCGGGGCAGAGGAGACCCGCGGCCGGGCCGCCCTGATCGCCGCCGAACTCGCCTACCGCCACGCCTCCCTGGCCCTCACCGCCGCCGAGAAGAGCGCCGCGGCCCAGCGCAAGGAGCTGGGCGACGCCCGCACCCTGCACTCCGCCTGGCAGGCGGCAGAGGCCGTACTGCGTCACCGGGCCGCCGCCGACCGCGCCGCACGCGTCGCCGTGGCGATCCGTGAGGCCGAGCGCGACGCCGCTCCGGCACTGGCCGCACGCGCCACCGCCGCGGCCGATCTCGTACGGGCCCTGCACACCGCCGCGGAGGCGGGCGAGCACGTGGCCAACGAGGAGGAGGAACGCTCCGAGACCCTCCAGACCACGGGCGAGGCCGCGCACCGCGACGCCACCACGGCCGCCACCGAGGCCCAGCGTGCCCGCAGCGAGGC
>CBRG010000450.1 GCA_000470535.1 Streptomyces sp. AW19M42 | reverse complement strand
CGCCCCGATACTGGGTGTATCCGGGTGATCCCGACAACGCGGCGAGCGTGCGTGCCACGCGCCGCCGAGCAGGCGGGACTTTCGAAACACGCCCTGGGAACCCCTGGCGGCGCGCGACTCCGGCCACGGCACCTCGCCGCGTTGTCGGAACGCCCGGATAGATCCAGCATGCGGACGTCCCCTCGCCTCGCGACGCACCGCATCTGACGCCGCGCGCTGATCCACCGGGGATTGCGGGACAGCCCTTCGTCCGACCATCGGTTCCTGCTGTTGTTTCTTCTGCGCTCCCGGAACGTCTGAGCGTGCCACCCGCACCTATGGCACGCTCAGACGAACTGGGAGCTTTTTCCTGCCTGTTCACAGATTCGACCTGCGAACATCACAGGCGTATTTCAACATGCCACGCCTCTTGACGCCGGGGACAACGCGTTATGTTATGCAGTTAAACGTTTGAATGTGTTTGATTTCGACGATTCCGGTTCTCCACCGAGGCACTCACAAGCCCGCAGCCTCTTTCTCTCTCGAACCGGCCTCCGCGCGTCTGTGCAGCGGCGGCCGCTGTCAGCACAAAGGAGCCCCTGATGTTCCGTTCCACCTCCAGCCGCGCGGCCGCCGCCGCCGGTCTCCTCCTGGCCCTCGGCCTCACCACCGCGTGCTCCTCGGGCAAGGAGGCCACGACCGACGACCAGGGCGGCAAGGTCGAGGGCGCGATCTCGCTCACGTATCTGCAGAAGCAGGGTGACCAGGAGTACTTCATAGGCGAGGCCGCGGGCGCGAAAGCGAAGGCCAAGGAGCTCGGCATCGGCCTCAAGGTGGTGAACCTGGGCAACGATGCCAACAAGACGGTCAGTGAGGTGCAGTCGGCGATCGCGCAGAAGTCGAGCGGCGTCATCATCGTCGTTCCGGACCCGGCCGTCGGCCCGCAGGTCGTACAGACCACGAAGGAAGGCAAGGTCGCGCTGCTGACGTCCGACGACCAGATCTGCTCCACGGGACCCGACCCGGCCAAGTGCGGCAAGGACGATCTCGTCCCGCGGATCGGATTCAGCGGCTCCCAGATGGGCGGGGAGGTCGGCAAGCGCGCCGCCGCAGAGTACAAGAAAGCCGGCTGGAAGGCCGCCGACACCCGCATCATCTCGGCCTGGAAACAGGACGTCACCGTCTGCGGCGACCGCGTGGCAGGCGCCAAGAAGGCGTTCCAGGCCGCCGTTCCCGGTGTGAAGACCATCAACGTCCCCACCGACAACACCCCCACGGGCGCCCAGGACAAGATCGCCGCCACGATCACCGCGAACTCCAAGGTGAAGAACTGGGTCGTCTGGGGCTGCAACGACGAGAACGTCATGGGCGGCGTGACCGCGCTCGCCAATGCGGACATCAGCCCGGACAACGTTATCGGTGTCGGGCTCGGCGCCTATCTCGCCTGCAAGGAGTGGCAGTCCGACAAGCCGACCGGCATGAAGGCGGCCCTCTTCATCAACGGCAAGGACGTCGGCGCCCTGGCCGTCCAGACCATGTACGACAAGCTCAAGAAGGACAAGAAGTTCCCCGCCGAGGCCTTCGCCCCCACCACCATGGTCGACCACACCTCATGGAAGGGCGCCGGAGTCACCTGCAGCTGAGTGCTCCCGGCGGGCGGCCGCGACACGCGGCCGCCCGCCGGTGACCCCACCGCGCTTCCGACCCTGCCTGCACCATGCCATCGAGGTGAACCGACCCATGACCCCAGCGCAACACCCGGCCGCCGCACCGGAACCCCCCGGCGGCCCGGCGGCGCCCCACCCCACTCCCGTCGCCGTGTCGGGCCTCACCAAGCGCTTCGGCACCGTGCAGGCGCTCGGCGGTGTCACACTCGACTTCCCCGCCGGACAGATCACCGCGCTGATGGGTGAGAACGGCGCCGGCAAGTCCACACTCCTGAAGATCCTCACCGGTGACCACCAGCCCACCGAGGGGAGCGTGGTCATGAACGGGGAGCACATCGCCCTCGACTCCCCCGCCCGCGCACGGGCCGCCGGTATCCGGATCATCCCGCAGGAACCCGAGATCATCCCCCATATCTCCGTGGCGGAGAACGTCTACGCCGGTGCGCTCCCCCGCAAGCGCGGACGGGTGCTGGACCGGGCCGAACTCAACCGGCGCATCAGGGCCGACCTGGACCGGCTGGGCTTCGCCCACGTCCTGGACCCCGCCCTGCTCGGCTCCCAGCTCACACCCGCCCAACGCCAGTTGGTTGAGATCATGCGCGCGCTGACCGGTGCCACGACCGCGCAGCTGATCGCCTTCGACGAACCGACGTCGTCGCTGTCGGAGCACGAGGTGGACGCCCTGTTCACGCTCATCCGGCGGCTGCGCGACGAGGGCATCGCCATCGTCTACGTCTCGCACCGCATGCAGGAGATCTTCCAGCTCGCCGACCGCATCGCCGTCCTTCGCGACGGCAGCCTGGTCGGCGTCCAGGACGCCCGCGCCACGAACGAGGGCGAGCTCGTACGCCAGATGGTCGGCCGTGACCTGTCCGCCGCGTTCGTACGCCCGCACGTCGCGACCGACCGCCTGGTCCTGGACGTCCAGCACCTCACCACCGACGACGTCACCGACATCTCGCTCCAGGTCCACGCGGGCGAGGTCGTCGGCCTCGCCGGCCTGATCGGGGCCGGCCGCTCGGAACTCGCCCTCGCGCTCGCGGGCGACCTGCCCGTCCGCGAGGGCACGGTCACCCTCGACGGCACGCCGCTGCGCAGCGGCCGGCCGGGCGAGGTCATCAGCGCGGGTCTCGGGCTGGCGCCCGAGGAACGCAAGGCCCAGGCCTTGTTCCTGCAGCAGTCCATCAAGGACAACACCTCGCTCGTGATGCTGGACCGGCTGCGGCGCTTCCGCTTCGTCCGGCGCACGGCCGAACGCCGCCTCGCGCAGGAGTACACCGACCGGCTCCGGGTCCGTGCCCCGTCGATCGACCACGAGGTGCGCAAACTGTCGGGCGGCAACCAGCAGAAGGTCGTCCTGGCCCGCTGGCTGGCCCGCAAGCCGAAGGTGCTGGTCCTCGACGAGCCGACCCGCGGCATCGACGTCGGTGCCAAGGCGGAGATCTACCAGATCATCGCCGACCTGGCGGCCGAGGGGGTCGCGTTGCTGGTCATCTCCTCCGAGCTCCCCGAACTCCTCGGCCTCGCGGACCGAGTGATCGTGATGCAGAACGGCCGCATCACGGGCGAACTCGACCGCGGTGAAGCCACCGAAGAATCCATCCTCCAGCTCGCCATGGCCGATGACATCGTCGGCACCGCCCCCGGAGCCTCCTCATGACCCTCACCAGTTCCCCCTCTCCGTCCGTGAAGGGGTCCCCCGGCGACAGCCCCGCGCCGCGCCGCTCGAAGCTCCTTGCCGGCCTGGGCGGCCAGAACGTCAGCCTGATCGGTGCGCTCGCCCTCGTTCTCATCCTGTTCGGTGTCCTGAACGACAACTATCTGAGTCTGTCGAACATGCAGGTCATAGCCGAAGCGGCGACCATCACCGGGCTGCTCGCGATCGTGCAGACCGTGGTCATCATCTGTGGCGGTCTGGATATCTCGGTCGGCTCGCAGGTGGGCGTGGCCTCGGTCGTCAGCGCCATGGTGTTCACCTCAGCGGGCTCGAACGCCTTCCTCGGCATGGCCGCGGCCGTCGGCGTCGGTGTCCTGATCGGCGCGCTGAACGGGCTCGTGATCGTCTACGGCCGGGTCAACCCCACGATCGCCACGCTGGCAGGGCTCGCCGCGTACAAGGGTCTCGCCCAGCTCCTGTCCGACGGACGGGCCCAGGGGTACGTCCTCAACAACGACTTCTTCATCTTCCTCGGGCGCGGCAAGATCGCCGGTCTGCCGGTCATGGTCTGGATCCTGATCGTGGTGGCCGTCATCGTCCACCTGCTGCTGAAGTACACCGACATCGGGCGCAACCTGTACGCGATCGGCGGCAACGACCCCGCCGCCCGCCTGGCCGGAATCAACATCAACAAGTACCTGATCTGCGTCTACGCCCTCATCGGCGTCGTCGCCGCAATCGCCGGCATCCTGCTGACCGCCCGCACCGGCTCCGGCCAGCCCGTGTCCGGCAGCGAGGGCCTCGAACTCAAGGCGATCACCGCGGCCGCCCTGGGCGGCGCCGCGCTCAAGGGCGGCAAGGGCGGTATCGGCGGCACCCTGCTCGCCGTGGCACTGCTCGGCTGCCTGGAGAACGGCCTCACCGTCCAGGGCATCAACACCTTCTGGCAGAACGTCGCCCAGGGTGCGCTGCTCGTCATCGCCGTCGTCATCCAGCAGCGTCGCAGCGGTGAGAGGGCTGTCGGGCTGCCTCACTGACCGCTTCCGCCGTCGCCGCGCCGGCCGGCGCGGCGACGGCCGGCGCGGCGACGGCCCGCTCAGCACGAGAAACGCCCGTAGTACGTCGTCACGAGCCGCTCAGCAGCGGCTGACGTCGATCCGGATCAGATGGCGCTCCCGGATGGCGTAGAACCTGCCACGCTCGTCCACCGCGGCTCGCGTTCCTAGCTTGTTCTCTATCTACCAAGACCTTCCGGGCCTGCCGATGGCCTTGAGGGGCTCAGCGCGTTTGACGGTCTTGCCGACGTCGTAGCGGGGTGCCCGGTGCTTGTTCTTGGCACCGGGTGGCCGCCCGGGACCGGCGCCTCGCGGTTCGGGAACACGGGCCGGGCAGGCGAGGTGAGTGCGGATGTTCCAGAACCCCCGGCGGACCCGGGCCGGGGCGAGCCGGCCGGAAGCGGTGGGCTTCTCCCATGGCCGGCGGAGGTCCTCGGCGAGGAGCCGGGCGAGCCGGAGCTGGGTGTGGGCGACGATCAGGAGCCAGGTCCAGCGGTCCGCGGCCTCGGGAGCGCGGAGTTCCGGCGTGGTCCAGCCCAGCGTCTGCTTCGCGAAGCGGAAGGTGTGCTCCAGGTCGAATCGGCGGAGAAACGCCTGCCAGAAGCGGTCGACGTCGTCCGGGGTGGCGCCGGTCTTCGAGGACCACAACCACACCGGCGGAGCATCTCGTTCCTTCGACAGGTGTTCAACCTTCAGTCGGATCAACGTCCCTTCCACCAAGGGAAGTTCGCCCTCATGGTCCGCCATGAGGAACGGTGGGTGAGTCGGGGGTGGACCCGGTCCCATGCCTGGGTCTCGGCCTTGCCGTAGTTGCCGGTGTTCGTGACAGTGGTGATCGCGGGCTCTGGCCAGGTCTCCGGTTTGGTGAACCGGAACTCCGGACCGTGCTTGGGCGGCCGGCCGTTCACGCCGTGCATCCTCGGTGGCTTCGGCAGACGCATGACGCGGTCGGAGCGGACCCGGCCCACCAGCTCGACCGGCAGGTCACCAGGACCCAGGTCAGACGGGTCACGTCGTAGCCCGCGTCACTCACGATCACGATGTCCGGGTCCCCGGCCTGCCACTGGCCCGCGGTGATGAGTCGTTCGACGACCCCTCTCAGCTGGTCGGCGGTGACGGCAGTCGCGTCGTCCGCCGGTCCCAGCCGGACTGCGTCCAGGATCGCGGTCCAGGACGTGGCGCCCGATTCCAGCACGGCGATGAAGGAGTGGGGCCAGCCCGGGATGAACTGCGAGGCCGTCTTCGCGCGGCCGTAGACGTGGCAGAACAGCCGGTCCGCCGAGCACGGCGCGTCCGGGCGAAGCCAGGGTGAGACACCGACCGCCAGGACCAGGCGCCCGCCGCCGAAGCGCGGCAGAGACAGCCCGGCCAGCGTCGTCCGCAGCTGGCTGACATCGATCCTGCCGTGGTTCAGGCAGCCGTACATCGCTCCGTGCCCACGACGATGCTCGGACGGTGCGGTCAAGTCCACCGGGGACTTCACCGCACCGTCCGAACACAGCACCGCGTCCACGAGCTCGAACAACTCATCGCGCCGAGCGGTCAGACACTTGTAGGACTCGCCCGGGAAGCGTGACGCTTCCGCGAACGCTTCCCTCCGGACAGCATCAGGCAGCAGACTCACCCTCACGGCCTTCGTCGTGGTCACGTGCACCTTGGCCGGAGCACATGATCAGACGAAGGCCGCCCCCACGTCCGGCGAATCGCCAGGTGAGCGACCCAGTTCGAGACGTCGTTCGAGTCCGGAAGAAAAAGAACAAGCTAGGTCGCGTCGGTGTCCCGCCGCAGTCCCGTCCAGGCGGGATGGCGCGGATCGTCGGCCCGGACCACGGCGTCCGCGCTGCCGGCGGGCGCCACCTCGTCCTCGTACCGTGCGAAGGCGGGCAGCGTCCACTGCTCGGCCTCAGCGGTGCGCCGCCGCAGCGCGCCCGGCGACAGCCGCAGGTGGACGGTCAGGTCGAACGGGAACCAGTGCCCCAGCAGCAACGGCCCGTGCACCACCAGCACCCCGCCCTCCGGCAGGAGCAGGTAGGGGCTCCGGGTGGCCCGGTCCGTCGCCGGGTCCCAGAGATCGGGCAGCACCCGCCCGCTGCCACCCGTCTCCAGCGGCCCGAACACCTCACGCCACAGCGCTCCGGTGTCGAACCAGCTGCCGTAGTACGAGTCGGGGTCCCGCTTTCCGTACTCGTACCGCAGGCTGGCGGGCCGCAGGAATCCCGCTGTGGACACGGGAAGCACGGCCCGGCCGCGCAGTCGCAGCGCCTGTGCGACCGACTCGGCCAGCTCGCCGGTCCGGGCGGCCGGGGCCCCGTCGACGGCGACCTTGAGCCAGGGCCCGCCGTCGGACGGCTCCAGCGCGTCGGCGTGCGCGGCGAGGACGTCCGCCAGCCGTTCCCAGGTGATCGCTTCGAATCGCACGTCACCATCATCGCCCCGGCCGGCCGAGGTCCGTCCGGTGGTCCGCCGCCAGCCGTACGACGCGTGCGGCGAGCGGGCCCCGGGCCGGCTCGATCGCGGCGGCGGCACCGGCGAGGCGGGTGATGTCGGTGAACCAGTCGCCGGAGAGCATGTCCGCCACCCCGATACGGGCGAAGCCGCGCTCCAGCAGGCCCCGGGCGGTGTCCGGCCGGCCGCGCAGCAGCGCCTTCACAGCGGCGACGGCGTTGGCGAGCGCGCTGGCGGGCCTTGACCAGTCGTCGCTGCGCGCCGCCGGGTTGTCCTGGTCGTAGCCGGGCCGGTCCACGACGGGCAGTGCCACGATCTCCAGATCCAGCCGCCAGAAGAGGGGCAGCCCCTCGAAGTCGACGAAGAGCAGCCGCCTGCCGCGGGAGTTCCCCAGCTCGGGGTCGATCCGCAGGGAGGCGACGTCCCGGACCGTACCGAGCAGCTCCGGGACGGCGGCCGCGCAGTCCGCGAACCGGCCGTCGGGCACGATCCAGCGGAGATCGATATCGCTGTACGCGTCGGCGGTCCCCTTCGCGAGCGACCCCCTCGGTTCCGCCCGCGACCCAGCGCAGTGGGAGCGGAGCGCGCCCAGGAGCTGCTGTGCCAGCGCGGCCCGGCGCGCCGGGTCGAGGTCCCCGGGGCACTCTTCACTCACTGCCTGCCACCTTCCGCCGCCGCCTCGTACGATCTTCCCCATGGATCTCGAATTCGCCCGCACGTTCGCCTCGCAGTGGCAGGAGGACTGGAACTCCCACGACCTGGAACGCATCCTGACGCCCTATCACGACGACGTGACGTTCAGCTCTCCCATGATCGCCCGGTTCACCGGCGACCCCTGCGGCACCGTGCGCGGCAAGGATCAGCTGCGTGCGTACTGGGCGCGTGGTCTTGAGCTCATCCCAGACCTGGAGTTCGAGGTGATGGACGTCCGGGTGAGCGTCGACACCCTGGTGATCGACTACCGCAATCAGATCGGCGGCCGGGTGTACGAGGTGCTGACGTTCCGGGACGGGCTGGTGATCGGCGGCCTCGGCGCGTACGGGGAGACGCTCGCCCGCTGACGGCAGGGGGCGGGCATCGGCCCTGCCTCACTTCTTCCCGCCGGTCTTCCCGTCGCCCGTTCCGCCGCAGACCACGGCGTCGGCGTCGTCGGAGAGTTCGCTGCCCCGGGGCAGCAGATAGGTCACCCAGAGGACGACGGGCTCGGTCCCCAGATTGCGCCCGATGTGGCGGTGCTCGGCCCCGGACGGCTCGATGAAGGACGTTCCGGCGGGTGTCACCTCGACCGAGCAGTCGTCCAGGGTGCGGGTCAGCGTTCCCTGCTTGACGACCGCGATCAGCTGACCGCGATGGGTGTGCCAGCCGGTGGAACCGCCGGGCTCGACGGTGATCTTCCGGAAGGTGACGTCGGTACGGCCCTTCGGCGTCTTCACCTTCAGCTTGCCCGGCGATGTGCCCTCCGCGACGACGGTGCCGCTCACCCCACTGCCGGGAGTGGCGACGGCCGCCGCCGGCACGAAGCA
>CBRG010000449.1 GCA_000470535.1 Streptomyces sp. AW19M42 | reverse complement strand
CCGGCTCTACGAGCCGGACTGGAAGGAGGAGCCCGTCGACTTCCTCGCCGCCGCCGCCGACGAGTTCGCCCGGAGCGGTGTCGTGCTCAGCGCCCGCAGGACCCTCGCCAGCATCGAGGGCGGCGACCCCGTCCTCTTCGTCGGCGTCGAGTTCTCGACCTGGGACGGCGCGGGGCGCAACGCCCCCATGGACGCGCTGGGCCGGGCGCTCGGCCGCGTCGAGCCGGCGTGGCCGGTCAACCTGGTCCTGCTCGACGTGGCGCAGGACCCGGTCGCCGACTGGATGCGTGCGCGGATCCGGCCGTTCTTCCAGCGCGCCGCCGAGTAGCGCGGAGCGGCCGCACCCGGGGTGACGGCGGCGGGCCATGACGTCAAGTCGGTGTCAGGACCGGCGCCTAAGCTGGTTTGATGGCTGGTGCCTCGGCACCGCGCCGTACCCGTGTGCCCCGGGAGCGGCAGGCCGACACAGTGGATCGAAGAGGGGCGGGACCAGGGTGAGTGCGTCAGGCACCGCGGCGGCCGGGCGGGTCGAGAACATGCTGCGCCAAGTGACGCCCGGTCGCTACGACGCGTACGAGGCTCTGCTCCAGGCCCTGGCGGCCGACCGGATCTGGATGCTGCTCTGGCACGGCCGGGCCGGTTCGCCCGACGCCCAGTACGGCAACATGGAGATCGAGGGCCTCGGCTACGCCCCCTGTGTCACCTCTGCCCAGGAGCTGGCCGCCAGCGGCTGGAACCGGGCCCACGAGGTGGTGGGCGGCCGCGACATCGCCCGCGCACTGTTCCCCGACCGCTGGGGCATCTGGCTCAATCCGCACGCCCCGGGCGGCGGCGTGGGCATTCCCTGGCTCGACCTGCGCCGGATCGCCACCGGCCTCGACCGGATGCCCGCCGGTCCGCTGCGGATCAGCGCCCCCGCCCTTGAGACCCCGCAGTTCTACGCCCAGCTGACGCAGAACGCCCACCGCACCCCGGCGGTCCGCTCGCTGCGCCGCGCCTGGGTGCAGCCCGCGCTCGGCGTGCCGTACCTCGCCATCGGCCTCGACCTGTACGAAACGAGCCAGCCGTCCGTCGACGCGGTGCGCGCGATGATGCAGCAGTCGATCGGCGCGGTCCCCGAGGGGCTGCCGGTCTCCACCGTCGCCATGTCCGACGAGTACGACCCCGTCGCGATGTGGCTGCGGGGCAACTCCCGTCCGTTCTACGACCGCGAGTCGCACGCCCCGGCTGGCCGCAGTGGCGTCGTCGCTCCCGGTTACGGCTACCCGCAGGCACCCGGACCGGCTCCGCACACCTACTAGTGCGCCCGCCGGAGCGGACAAAGTTCCCTTCGGCGGACAAGGCGACCCTCCCGGTCACCCAAATAGCCACTCAATAACGCCTGTTGGGCGTCATGTCCGTTCTGGTGGATTAGCGGGCGAGTAGTCCGCTCACTCGATCGACCTGTCCGGATAACGGAAGCTCACTGACCGCATCACGTTTGAGCAAACATTCCCCGTCAGGTCTGGCGGGTGATCGCAACTGCGTTGAAGACTCCCGGCTAGTGGGGATCGTCGGCCCTTTGTACGAGGTTGCCCCGGCGGACATCCCGCAGACGATTTTCGCACCCAGTACCGCATCGAGTTTCCGCACAGAGTTCCGCACGAGTTCCGCACCGTTTTCGCACCGAGACGCCAGAAGCCGCATGAACACGCGCGGCCGACGAGCGCCAGGCCGTTACCGCGGCGAGCAAGGGCCGGCCACCGCCGGCGGGAGGGGTCAAAGGCACTGTGACCGCACCGATCGAGACCACCGGATCGGCTGCCGAGGCTCAGCCGGAGGCAGTACTCACGGGAGTCAAGCAGAGCCAGATCGAGGGCCGTTCGCTCGGACAGATCGCCTGGTCGCGCTTCAAGCGCGACAAGGTGGCCGTCGCCGGCGGCATCGTTGTCATCCTGCTGGTCCTGCTCGCTGTCCTCTCCAAGCCGATCCAGGCCGTCTTCGGTCTGGACCCCAACGAGTTCCACCAGGACCTCATCGACCCCGCGCTGCTCGCGCCCAAGGGTGACTGGGGCGGCATCAGCTGGAGCCATCCGCTCGGCGTCGAGCCGCAGTACGGGCGCGACATCCTGTCCCGGATCATCGAGGGCTCCTGGGTCTCCCTCGTCGTCGCCGTCGGCGCCACCCTGCTCTCCGTGGTGATCGGCGTCTTCTTCGGCGTGGTCTCCGGGTTCTACGGCGGCTGGGTCGACACGCTCATCAGCCGCATGATGGACACCTTCCTGGCCTTCCCGCTGCTGCTGTTCGCGATCTCCATCTCGGCGGCGCTGCAGGACGGCGCGTTCGGTCTGGAGGGGCTGCCGCTGCGGCTCGCCGTGCTGATCTTCGTGATCGGCTTCTTCAGCTGGCCGTACATGGGCCGTATCGTCCGGGCCCAGACGATGAGCCTGCGCAACCGCGAATTCGTCGAGGCGGCCCGCTCGCTGGGGGCCCGCGGCCCCTTCATCCTCTTCCGGGAGCTGCTGCCGAACCTGGTGGCACCCATCCTGGTCTACTCCACGCTGCTGATCCCCTCGAACATCCTCTTCGAGGCGGGTCTCAGCTACCTCGGGGTCGGTATCGCCCCGCCGCAGGCCTCCTGGGGCGGGATGCTCACCAACGCGGTCGACTTCTACCGGAACGACCCGATGTACATGATCGTGCCAGGCGTGGCCATCTTCGTCACGGTCCTGGCGTTCAACCTGCTGGGAGACGGGCTGCGTGACGCCCTCGACCCCCGTAGCAAGTAGAGCCCAAGGGCGCTCGTCACAACGACGTGCGACATGCCATGGCAACCATCGATTGAGGGGAATTTCCTCAGGTGAAGACCAGTAAAACGACAGCGGTGGTTGCCACGGCTGTGGTCCTGATGCTGGGCGCGTCCGCGTGCAGCGGCTCTGACGACGACAACGGCGGCGGCGGGAACAGCAAGGGCTCCGGCGCCACCGACGCGGCGCTGACGTCGGTCGTCAACAAGTCGGACAAGAAGGGCGGGACCGTCAAGATCGAGCTCTCCGACGAGCCCGACTCCCTTGACCCCGGCAACACCTACTACGGCTGGGTGCAGAACCTCTCCCGCCTGTACGGCCGCACCCTGACGTCCTTCAAGCCGGCCGCCGGCAAGGACGGCCTGGAGGTCGTCCCGGACCTCGCGGAGGGCCTCGGCAAGTCGAGCGCGGACGCCAAGACCTGGACGTACACGCTGAAGAAGGGTCTCAAGTTCGAGGACGGGACCCCGATCACGTCCAAGGACGTCAAGTACGCCGTCGAGCGCTCCAACTTCGCGCCGGAGGCCCTGTCCAACGGCCCGACGTACTTCAAGGCCCACCTCGCGGGCGGCGACAAGTACAAGGGCCCTTACAAGGACAAGAGCGCGGGCGGCATCTCCTCCATCGAGACGCCGGACGACAGCACGATCGTCTTCAAGCTGAAGGACCCCTTCGCGGACTTCGACTACCTGGCGACCTTCTCGCAGACGGCCCCCGTGCCGGCCGCGAAGGACAAGGGTGCCGACTACGTGAAGCACATCGTGTCCTCCGGCCCGTACAAGTTCGAGTCGTACGACGAGGGCCGCGGCGCGACCCTCGTGCGCAACACGAACTGGGACCCGAAGACCGACCCGAACCGTCCGGCCCTGCCGGACAAGGTGACGATCCGCTTCAAGGTGAAGCAGGAGACGGTCGACAACAACCTGATCTCCGACAACATCACCGTTGACGGCGGCGGCACCGGTGTCGCGCCGGCCACCCAGCCGGACGTCATCACCAAGCCCGACCTGAAGAAGCAGACCGACAACTCGTACGCGGGCGCCACCTCGTACATCGGTCTGAACGTCAACGTCGCCCCGTTCGACAACATCCACTGCCGCAAGGCCGTCCAGTGGGGCCTCGACAAGGCGTCGGTCCAGGCCGCCCAGGGTGGCGACCCCAAGGGTGACGTCGCGACGACCCTGCTGCCGCCGACCGTCAACGGCTACAGCAAGTTCGACCTGTACGAGTCCGCCGGCCACAAGGGCGACGAGGCCAAGGCCAAGGACGAGCTGAAGCAGTGCGGCAAGCCGAAGGGCTTCGACACCAAGATCTCGGCCCGCTCCGACCGCCCCGCCGAGATGGCCATGGTCACCGCGGTGCAGGCCTCGCTCAAGAAGATCGGCGTCAACGCCGAGATCAAGAGCTTCCCGGCCGGTAAGTACTTCTCGAACTTCGCGGGCAACCCGAGCTACGTGCACGCCAACAAGCTCGGCATGATCATGAGCGCCTGGGGTGCCGACTGGCCGACCGGCTTCGGCTTCCTGGACCAGATCATCAACGGCTCGGCCATCAAGCCGTCCGGTGGCAACAACGTCCAGGAACTGGACGACCCGAAGATCAACAAGCTGCTCAACGAGGGCATCGCCAACACCGACACCGCCGCCCGTGAGAAGGCGTGGGGCGACGTCGACAAGGCAGTGGCCGAAGGCGCGACCGCCGTGCCGCTGATCTACCGCAAGAACCTGCTGCTCCGGCCGAAGTCCGCGACCAACGTCACGGTCACCCAGGCCTACCTCGGCATGTACGACTACGTGCTGATGGGTTCCGCCAAGTAGGTACGGCCCCGCTCCCCGGGCC
>CBRG010000448.1 GCA_000470535.1 Streptomyces sp. AW19M42 | reverse complement strand
CCCGCCAGCCGCGTCCCCAACCTCACAGGGCAGTACACCTAGCGTCCTTCCGGGCAGCAAAAAGGCCCTCCCGTGGGAGGGCCCGACATCGGCTGGGCTGAAGCGCCCCCGGCAGGACTCGAACCTGCGGCCAAGCGCTTAGAAGGCGCCTGCTCTATCCACTGAGCTACGGGGGCCGGGTGGTGGCCTCGGTGACCTGGAGCCCTGGGACCCGGGCGGTCCGTGACCTGCCGGGACAAGGATAGGGCTCCGGACGCGTGGACCCGGTTGCTTCACCTGCGTGGCACGATGTGGAGGTTCGGTGAAGCGAAACGATAATCGCAGGTAGGTGCGATTCATGCATAGCTTTTGGCGCCTCAGACCCCGGGCGTTGTGCACTCGTTATGCCTGTGCCCCACTCGTCCCCTCTGTCCTGAGGAGGAACCGCCGCGCAGAGAGGGCTATACGCTTCAAAAAGGCGCCAAAATTGGGCATTCTTCGCATGTGGTGACCTTGGACGTACGGCCTCAGCTCATCGACGCACTCTCCGCCCTGCGCGACCGTGTCGCTGCCGTGCGTCTTCCACTCCCGCTGCCGGGCGCTCCACGCGCCAGGCAGACCAGGATCGACCTGCTGGCCCAGCTCGACGACTACCTGCTGCCCCGACTCAAGGACCCCGAGGCACCCCTGCTCGTGGTCATCGGAGGGTCCACCGGTGCGGGCAAGTCGACGCTCGTCAACTCCCTGGTGGGGCGTCGGGTCAGCGAGGCCGGGGTGCTGCGGCCGACCACGCGCACCCCGGTGCTGGTCTGCCATCCGGATGATCACCACTGGTTCGCCGACATCCGGGTCCTCCCGCAGCTGACCCGGGTCTGGCTGCCGCCCGAGGAGTCCGCGAACCCCGGCCAGTGCGACCACCTCGACGGGGCCGACGGGAACGCCGCGGAGGAAGGGACCGCACTCCGCGTCGAAACAGCCGCCGGGCTGCCGCGGGGACTCGCCCTGCTGGACGCCCCCGACATCGACTCGCTCGTCGTGCGCAACCGGGTGCTGGCCGCCGAACTCGTCTGCGCGGCGGACATCTGGGTGATGGTGACCACCGCCGCCCGGTACGCCGACGCCGTGCCGTGGCACCTGCTGCGCACCGCCAAGGAGTACGACGCCTCGCTCGTCACCGTCCTGGACCGGGTGCCGCACCAGGTGATCGCCGAGGTGTCGCGGCAGTACGGGGCGCTCCTCACCAAGGCCGGTCTCGGTGAGGTGCCCCGCTTCACCATTCCCGAACTGCCCGAGTCGGCGGGCGGCGGCAGCGGACTGCTGCCCACCACGGCGGTCGCCCCGCTGCGCGCCTGGCTCACCCACCGCGCGCAGGACCCGGCGGCCCGTCAGCAGGCGGTCGGGCGCACGGCGGCCGGGGTCATCGACTCGCTCGATGTCCGGCTGCCCGCGCTCGCCGGAGCCGTCGCGGCCCAGTACGCGGCTGCCGTACGGCTGACCGGCGTGGTCGAGGACGCCTACCGCAAGGAGGGCGCACGGGTGCGGCGGCGGCTGCAGAACGGCGGCGCGCTCGCCGGCGACGCCCGCACCAGGTGGCGTGGTTACCCGCTGTACAGCACCACGGAGGAAGTCCTCGAAGCTCTGGTGGAGAGCCTCGCCGCACTCCTGGAGTGCGCGGTGACGGCCGCCGACGAACAGATCCGGACGACCTGGCGGCGGGAGCCCGCGGCCGCGGGCTTCGGCTTCGAGGAGGTGGGCCGGGAAGAGGGCGGATGGGGGCCGGCGGAGGACATCCGGGGCCGGATCGCCATGACCGTACGGCGCTGGCGCAGGGTCCTGGAGGAACTGGCAGAGGAAGAGGTGCGCCTCATGGAACGCAACGCGGCGCCCGACGCGGAGACCGTCGCAACCCTGCTGGCAGCCGCCCTGCTCGGCGGCCGACGGGCCCGTACCGCCGGCGAACAGCTCGCGGAACGCATCGGCGCGCAGGGCGCCCTGAGGCTGCGTGACAAGGGCGGGGCACTGCTCACCAGCTATCTCGACCAGGTGCTCGGGGGCGAACGCGACCGGCGTCTCGCCCCGCTGGACGCACTGGACGTGGTACCCGAGCCGCAAGCAGAACTGATCGCCGCGCTGTCCGTACTGCAGAAGGAGAGGTGGCAGCGATGACTGCCGTCACTGACGAGGGTCCGGGCCGGGGACAAGGACCGCGGCCCGAGCCGCGGCCCGAGCCGGGACGCGGCCCGGACGGGGGTTCCGCCCCCGGCGAGGACCGGGCGGAGGGCGGGGCGGAGGACGGGGCGCAAAGCCTGGCGAAGGGCCTGGCTGAGGACGGGGCTGAGGACGGGGCGCAAGGCCGGGAGAAGGGCAGGGGCAAGGCCCCGGGCGGGGCGGGCAGCGGCTGGGACGACGGTCTCATCGCCCGCCGCGCCGCCGCCGGTGCCGTCCCCCAGGAGACGCCTGCCGCTGCCCCGGAGGACGACGCCCGCCCCCAGGTCGAGGCGTACATCTCCTCCGGCAGCCCGCTCAGCCCCCGCCTGGACGCACTGCGTGAGCTCGTCGGGCTCTCCAGGGCCCGGCTCGACCGGGCCGACCTCGCGGAGGCGGGCCGGGTGCTCGACGAGGCCGCTGCCCGGCAGAGGCTCTCCTCCCGGCACACCGTCGTCGCCATCGCCGGAGCGAGCGGGAGCGGCAAGTCGACGCTCTTCAACTCCCTGGCGGGCGC
The DNA here is from genome assembly GCA_000470535.1 of Streptomyces sp. AW19M42. Lineage (GTDB taxonomy): Bacteria > Actinomycetota > Actinomycetes > Streptomycetales > Streptomycetaceae > Streptomyces. Next base: position 13,594 of record CBRG010000448.1, on the reverse strand, counting down.
GCAGATCTCCGAGGCCGGGCTGCGCAGGCCGACCACCGCCTCGCCCATCGCCTGCTCGTGGACGGACGGCGCCGCGGGCCTGCTGGACCGCCTGGCGATCCCGGGGCGGCTCAGGCGCAGGCCGCAGCCGAGCGGGGCGGGGGCCGACGAGGCGCTCCAGGGGCTCGTCCTGGTCGATCTGCCGGACCACGACTCGGCGGCGGCGGGGCACCGCGAACAGGTGGACCGGGTGCTGGCGCTGGTCGACGCGGTGGTCTGGGTCGTGGACCCGGAGAAGTACGCGGACGCCGCACTGCACGAGCGCTATCTGCGGCCGCTCGCCGGGCACGCGGAGGTCACCTTCGTCGTCCTCAACCAGATCGACCGGCTGCCCGGCGACGCGGCCGACCAGGTCCTGGACGACCTGCGCCGGCTGCTCGACGAGGACGGCATGGCCCTCGGCGAGCACGGCGAACCGGGTGCCACCGTCCTGTCCCTGTCCGCGCTCACCGGCGAAGGGGTGGGCGAACTGCGCGAACTCCTGGGCAGGTTCGTCCAGGAGCGCACGGCCGCGACGCGCCGGCTCTCCGCCGATGTGGACGCCGCCGCCGCCAGGCTCCGCCCGGTGTACGTGGCCGAGGGGCGGACCGGGTTGGGGGAGCGGGCCCGGGAGGAGTTCGCCGGCCGGCTCGCGGAGGCCGTCGGCGCCGCCGCGGCCGGGCAGGCGGCGGAGCGCGAATGGCGCCGCAACGCGGGCCGGGCGTGCGGGACGCCGTGGCTGCGGCTGTGGCGCTGGTACGAGTCCACCCGGCAACCGCGGCTGCTGGACCGGACGGCACTCACCGCCCCGCCGGAGGAGCAGCTCACCGCACGTCAGCGGGTCGAGCAGGCGGTACGCACGGTCGCGGACGACGCCGTCGACGGGCTGCCGGGGCCGTGGGCGCAAGCGGTGCGCGAGGCCGCGGTGCACGGGGCGCAGGGGCTTCCGGAGGCGCTCGACGAACTGGCCGAGCGCGTCGGCGCGGCGCCGGGGCGGGGCGCGGACAACGACTCCGGTGAGCCGGCGGAACCCGGCGCGCGGACCGGGGCGCACCGGGGGCGGGCCGGCACCAGGCCCCCGCGCCCGGCCTGGTGGCCCGCGGCCGTACTGGCGCAGGTGGCGATGACGCTGTTGCAGATCTTCGGCGGCCTGTGGCTGATCGGCCAGATCATCGGCGTGCTCGAACCGGGGCTGCTGACGCCCGCTCTGGTGATGCTGGCGGGGATCGTCGGCGGCCCGCTGGTGGAGTGGTCGTGCGCGGCGGCGGCCCGGGGGCCCGCACGGCGGTATGGCCAGGAGGCCGAACGAAGGCTGCGCGAGGCGGCGGCCGCCTGCGGGCGGGCCCGGGTGCTCGATCCGGTGTCGGCGGAACTGGTGCGCTACCGCGAGGTGCGGGAGCGTTTTGTGGCGGTGACGGAGTTTTCCACAACGGGCCGTTAGTCCACAGGCGCCAGCAGGAATTCCGCCTCCCCTTCAGCATGGGATCAGCGACCGGACGCGAGAGCGCGGGTCACTGAATCCAGTGCGAAGGGGAGGCGGAGTCATGAACGAGACCTTGGTGACGCTGGTGGGCAACGCGGCCACGGGTGTGGAGTTCCGGGAGACCCAGAGCGGGGGAATGGCGCGATTCCGGTTCGCGGTGACGCCGCGGCGGTGGGACCGGGGGAAACAGCTCTGGGCGGACGGGCACACCAGCTTCTACACCGTGTGGGCATGGCGGACCCTCGCGGCCAATCTGACGGGTTCCGTTTCTGTCGGGGAACCCCTGGTGGTGCACGGCAGGCTGAAGGTGCGTGAGGAGGAACGGGACGGGCAGCGAAGGACGTTCGTGGACATCGAGGCGACGGCGGTGGGACACGATCTGACCAGGGGGACATCGGCGTTCCGACGGGTGGTCAGGGCCGAGCCGGGTCTGGTGTCGCGCACCGGCGGTGCGGATGCGGCCGAGCCGGACCAGTGGGCGGTGCGCGAGGTGTCCGGGAGGGACCGGCCGACGACGACACCGCAGGAGCGGGGCGAGCAGCCGGATCAGCAGGAGCAGTCGGCGCAGGTGGACCAAATGGACCAAGTGGACCAGCAGGCAGGGCAGGCAGGGCAGACAGGTCAGCCGGACCGGGTGGAACGTCCAGCGGCCAGGCGCCGGGTGGTTCGCCGGAAAAGCGGGCCCGAGCTCGTGTCCGCACCCTGACCGGCCGTACCAACCACCGCTGGCCCAGGCGATACCGGGGATAACGATTCTGAGTCGGAATGGTTATCCGAAGGTATGACGGGGGACTGTGCTTCGCTTCGTACTTAGGATTCCCCAGTACTCACAGGGCACTTGAGTCGGCAGGCGGGACATTCCCCACACGCGCACCAGGCGCGAGGGTCTCGCCCGGAGGGGAATTCTGTGTTTTTTGCTTCTTCAGCGACCGCTTCGTCATCCAGGGCGATGGTCAATTCCCGACGCTTCCGGGGCATATCGCGCCTGGCGGCGTCGGTGGTGGCATCCGGTCTAGTCATGGCCGGCACCCTCGTCGGCGCGGGCAGCGCGGCTGCCGACGAGGCGCCGCAGCACCAGGGCGGCGCGAGCGCGGTACTGGACGGGTTGAAGACCTACGACGTCGCGGTGCTGCACGCGGACGGCAAGGACCAGCGGCTGCCGGCCGGGGTCTTCGAGATGACCGTCGACGGCGGCGGCAAGCTCAAGACGTACTGCATCGACATCCACAACCCCACCCAGGAGCAGGCGAAGTACCTGGAGACCCCCTGGTCCCAGACCTCGCTGGGCGGCAACAAGAACGCCGGCCGGATCCGCTGGATCCTTGAGCACTCCTACCCGCAGATCGACGACCTCTCGGCACTCGCCGAGGCGGCGGGCACCGGGCCGCTCACCGAGAAGACCGCGGCTGCGGGCACCCAGGTGGCCATCTGGCGCTTCTCGGACAACGCCGACGTCGACGCGTCGGACAGCCAGGCCGAGAAGCTCGCCGACTGGCTGCAGAAGTCCGCCACCGACACGGCGGAGCCCAAGGCGTCCCTCTCCCTGGACCGTGCCGCCGTGTCCGGCCGGTCCGGTGAGCTGCTGGGCCCGGTCACCGTCCGCACCAACGCCGGTCAGGTCTCGGTGGCCCCGCCCGCCGACTCCGCCAGCGGCGTCGGCGTCACCGACAAGAAGGGCAAGGCCGTCACCACGGCGGCCGACGGTACCGAGCTCTACTTCGACGTTCCGTCCGGTTCCGCCGACGGTTCGGCGTCGCTGACCGTCCAGGCCACCACCTCGGTACCGGTCGGCCGGGCCTTCGCCGGTGTGACCAGGAGCCAGACCATGATCCTGGCCGGCTCCAGTGAGTCCACGGTCTCCGCGAACGCCACGGCGACCTGGGCCAAGAAGGGCGCGATGCCCGCGCTCTCCGCCAAGAAGAACTGCGCCAAGGGCGGTGTGGACGTCACCGCGAGCAACAAGGGTGACGAGCCGTTCACCTTCGAGCTGGCCGGGGCGAAGCACACCGTCGCGGCGGGCAAGTCCTCGACCGTGACCGTGCCGGTCGCGGAGGACCAGGCGTACGACTTCACGATCACCGGGCCGGGCGGGTTCACGAAGACGTTCACCGGCGTGCTGGACTGCAAGACCAGCAGCCCCGCCACCACCACCGGCGGCCTCGACACCCAGACCGCCGACCAGCCCAACACGACCACCGCCACCGCGGGCGGCAGCTCCACGGGCGCCGAGGGCGACCTCGCCGAGACCGGAGGCTCCAACGCCACCCCGATCATCGCGGGGGTCGCGGTCGCCCTCGTCGTCATCGGTGGCGGCGCGGTCTTCTTCCTCCGCCGGCGCAAGGGCCAGATCTCCGGCCAGTGATGAGCCGTAGGCACACGGTGACGATGTGCTGATGACAGCCCCGGAACGCGACCGCGTTCCGGGGCTGTCGCGTACCCAGGGGCAGTGCCGGGGCCTTCCGGGGAACGAGAAGGTGGGTACCACAGGCGGAACTGGTTTCCATCCGGGTACCGACGTCAGGCAAGATGGGTGTATCTACCCACTCATCGATTGCCGGACGGTTTCTCTTGGCTGAGTACATCTACACGATGCGCAAGACACGCAAGGCGCACGGCGACAAGGTCATCCTTGACGACGTCACGCTGAGCTTCCTGCCCGGCGCGAAGATCGGTGTGGTGGGTCCCAACGGTGCCGGTAAGTCCACGGTGCTGAAGATCATGGCGGGCCTGGAGCAGCCGTCCAACGGCGACGCCTTCCTGTCGCCCGGGTTCAGCGTCGGCATCCTCATGCAGGAGCCCAAGCTCGACGAGTCGAAGTCCGTCCTGGAGAACGTGCAGGACGGCGCCGCCGAGATCATGGGCAAGCTGAAGCGGTTCAACGAGGTCGCCGAGGAGATGGCGACCGACTACACCGAAGCGCTCATGGACGAGATGGGCAAGCTCCAGGAGGACCTGGACCACGCCAACGCGTGGGACCTGGACGCTCAGCTGGAGCAGGCCATGGACGCCCTGGGCTGCCCGCCCGGCGACTGGCCCGTCGTCAACCTCTCCGGTGGCGAGAAGCGCCGCGTGGCGCTCTGCAAGCTGCTCATCGAGGCCCCGGACCTGCTGCTGCTCGACGAGCCCACCAACCACCTGGACGCCGAGTCGGTGAACTGGCTGGAGCAGCACCTCTCGAAGTACGCGGGCGCCGTGGTGGCCGTGACCCACGACCGGTACTTCCTGAACAACGTCGCCGAGTGGATCCTGGAGCTCGACCGCGGCCGCGCCATCCCCTACGAGGGCAACTACTCCACGTACCTGGAGAAGAAGTCCACCCGGCTCAAGGTCGAGGGCCGCAAGGACGAGAAGCGGCAGAAGCGGCTGAAGGAAGAGCTGGAGTGGGTCCGCTCCAACGCCAAGGGCCGGCAGACCAAGTCCAAGGCACGTCTCGCCCGGTACGAGGAGATGGCGGCCGAGGCGGACAAGATGCGGAAGCTGGACTTCGAGGAGATCCAGATTCCGCCGGGCCCGCGGCTCGGTTCCATCGTCGTCGAGGTCGAGAACCTCTCGAAGGCCTTCGGTGACAAGGTCCTCATCGACGACCTGTCGTTCACGCTGCCGCGCAACGGCATCGTCGGCGTCATCGGCCCGAACGGCGCGGGCAAGACCACGCTGTTCAAGATGATCCAGGGCCTGGAGACGCCGGACTCCGGTGCCATCAAGGTCGGCGACACGGTCAAGATCTCCTACGTCGACCAGTCCCGCTCCAACATCGACCCGAAGAAGTCCCTCTGGGCCGTCGTCTCCGACGAGCTGGACTACATCAACGTCGGCCAGGTCGAGATGCCTTCGCGGGCGTACGTCTCCGCGTTCGGATTCAAGGGCCCGGACCAGCAGAAGCCGGCCGGTGTGCTCTCCGGTGGTGAGCGCAACCGCCTCAACCTGGCGCTGACGCTCAAGGAGGGCGGCAACCTGCTGCTCCTCGACGAGCCCACCAACGACCTCGACGTCGAGACCCTCTCCTCGCTGGAGAACGCACTCCTGGAGTTCCCGGGTGCGGCCGTGGTCATCTCCCACGACCGCTGGTTCCTGGACCGGGTCGCCACGCACATCCTGGCGTACGAGGGCGACTCCAAGTGGTACTGGTTCGAGGGCAACTTCGAGTCGTACGAGAAGAACAAGGTCGAGCGCCTCGGCGCGGACGCGGCCCGTCCGCACCGCGCCACGTACAAGAAGCTCACGCGAGGCTGATCGTCTTGGCACGTCACATCTACAGCTGCCCGCTGCGCTGGTCGGACATGGATGCCTTCGGCCACGTCAACAACGTGGTCTTCCTCCGCTACCTGGAGGAGGCGCGCATCGACTTCATGTTCCGGCTGGCGCCGGGCGACGGCTCGCCGTCGTTCGCGGGCGGCTCCGTCGTGGCCCGGCACGAGATCGACTACGTCCGGCCGCTGGTCCACCGGCACACGCCGGTCACCGTCGAGTCCTGGGTCACGAAGATCGGCGCCGCGTCGCTGACGATCGCCTACGAGATCAAGGACCCCGAGCAGGTCTACGTACGGGCCTCGACCATCGTCGTGCCGTACGACCTGGCCGAGGAGCGCCCGCGGCGGATCTCCGCGGAGGAGAAGTTCTTCCTCCAGAAGTACCTGGTCGAGGAGCCCGCTGCGGCATGACCGTGCCCGTGCAGTCGCTGCTGTTCGCCGACGCGAGGGAGGCCGCAGATCTCGCGGCCTTCCTCGGCCGGCTGCTCCACTACGACCGGGCCGCCGCCGTCCGCCTCCAGGCGGGCGGCGGGGCGCTCGCCGTGTTCGGCCGGCCCCCGTCGTTCGAGGTCCTGGCGATCCGGGCGGTGCGCCTCGCGGACACACATGACTTCGATGTCACGGTGTCGGCCGGCGAGCTCCTCGAATCGCTGGACGTCGAGGGGCCGGACGCCGGTGCCGGGGCGCTGCCCCAGCCGGTGACCGGACCGCCGTGGACGGGCGTGCTGCCCCCGCGCGGCGGCTGGCGGGAGTGCCGCCCGGCACTGCCCGGCCCCGTCGCCCTGGGTGCGGCGCTGAGCGCCGCCGTGACGGAGTTCCGGGGGCGCGACGAGGCCCTGCCAGAGGACCGGCGTACCCGGGCCGAGCGGGAACTCATCGGGCGCGACATCTGGTCCCGGACCGTCGGCGGCACCGAACTCCCGCTGCGCGCCGTGCACGCGGCACAGGCCCTCGGTTTCCTCCGGTCCGCGCCGGACTTCCCCGTCGCGCTGCTCGCGGCGGGGGCGTGGCTGCGGCTGCGCACCCCGTTCGGCGCGATCGCCCTGCGGCGGGCCGGTGCCGGACTGGGCCCGCTCGGCGTCTCGGTGGGCGGCCAGGAGTTGCGTTCCTGACGTCCCCGAGCCGGTCCGCACACGGGCGGGACACTCGGGTCACCAGCGCATGTGGACGTCCTCCGCCCAGCCCAGCAGCCGCTCCACCACGATCTCTTCGCCGGCGTCGGTGCGGATACGGCCGTCGTAGTGGCCGAAGCACTGGTCGGTGCGGTTGGCGATCAGACCGGCCTCCGTATGTGCCGACCGGTTGTGGAACGGGGTGAACGTCAGGTCGACCTGGCCGGACGAGGGCGTACGGATGGTCCAGGGGACGAGGGGGTCGTCCGTCGACCACCGCCAGTCCAGCTCCTCGCCGATCTTGGTGAGCCGGCCGTCCACACAGAGCCCGTTCTCGGTGGAGCCGGTGCCCGCCGTCCAGCGTCCGCCGAACTGGAGGCCCACCGTGTGCCCGCCGGTGCGTCCGGAGGCGGCGCCCCAGTTCCAGTCGACCGTACGCGGCCAGCGGCCCCTGCCGTGGTCCAGGACGGCCCAGGTGTCATCCCCGTCGAACTCCAGGAACTCCGTGCCGATCCTGACCCGGCCGGACGCGGGGAGCGCGGTGTGCTTGGAGGTGTACTGGAAGCGCCGATCACTCCACGGCACCACGACGGAGAGCGATTCGTGCCCCGGCGGCCGGGCGACCAGCAGGTCCACCTCCAGCGGCACCCGGTCCGCGGTGAGACAACGGGCCCTCAGCCGGGTGCCGGCGCTCTCTTCGCGGATCTCGATCCGCACCCTGCCGCCGGACGGGCGCGCGGGCCCGACCACCACGTCCTCGGACCCGGGGGCGCCGGCCACGGTGTCGGGGAGCACGGTGCCGAAGCCGCGGGGAAGGATCGCGGTGCGCTCCGACTCCAGGCCGCCCGGGGCGTATTCGAGCAGGTAGACCGTGTTCAGGGCGAGGAAGTCGAGGTCACTGACGGTCAGCGCCACCAGATGGGTGGGCGTCGTCACGCACCAGTACTCCCAGCGCTTCGTCCGGCCCCAGCCGCGCAGATTGGCGCGGTGCAGCGGCACCCGGGACCAGCCGACCGCCGCCGGATCGAGACGGCCGTCGGGCAGACAGAGATCGACGGGTCCGGTGATCTCGTGCTCGTGCGTCGCCATGCGCGGATACTGTAGCGGGTCGTGCGACGCCTCCGGACAGGCCCGCTCACTCCGGCTCCGGGGCGTCCGGCCACACCCCGATGTGGTCCTGCTCCAGCTCCAGCAGCACCCGGTGCTCCATGCCCAGCGACTCCGTGTAGTCCGCGGGCAGTTGCAGCCGGCCCGCCCGGTCGAGCATCGCGTACTCGCGTGCCACCTGGGACTCCTGGCCCGTCGCCGCGTCGACCTCGGTGCGGCGCAGCACCTCGAAGGAGGTGCGGCCGTCACGGATGGCGACCGTGCGGCGGACCTCGTTCGCGACGGCCTGGTCGTGCGTGACGATCACGATCGTCGTGCCGAGCTCCTCGTTGGCGCGACGGAAAGCGGCGAAGACCTGTTCGCCGGTGGCTGAGTCCAGCTCCCCGGTCGGCTCGTCCGCGAGCAGCACCGAGGGGGAGTTCGCCAGTGAGACCGCGATCGCCACCCGCTGCTGCTGGCCGCCCGACATCTGCCGAGGGCGCCGGTCCCGGCAGTCCGCCACGTCCAGCATCGCGAGCAACGACTCGGCGCGGGCGGCCCGTTCACGGTTGCGCCCGCCGCCGCGCAGCTGCATCGGCAGCGTGATGTTCTGGATCGCGGTCAGATAGGGCAGGAGATTGCGGGCGGTCTGCTGCCAGACGAACCCGACGACGTCCCGGCGGTAGCGGAGCCGCTCCTTCTGCCCCATCGACAGCAGATCGCAGCCCGCCACCTTCGCCGCGCCCGCCGTGGGCACGTCGAGGCCCGCCAGGATGTTCATCAGCGTCGACTTGCCGCTGCCGGACGCGCCGACCAGCGCCAGCAACTCGCCCTCGGCGACCAGCAGATCGAGCCCCTGGAGGGCCTGCACCTCGACCCCGTCCGTGGTGAAGATGCGCACCAGCCGGTCGCAGGAGATCAGCGCGTCGTGCCCGTACGAGGGCCGGTCGCGGCGTGCGGCGGCCCGCTGTTCGAGTTCCGCCAGTGTGGAATCGGTCGACGGAGTCGTCATCGGGAGTCTCCTGCCCTGAGTTCGGTGATCGAGCCGCGACGGCCGGCCCACCAGGCCTGTACACCGGCCACCGCGGCGGTGAGGACGATCACGCCGAGGGCCGGCAGGACCATGGACCACGGATCCGCCCGCAGCGGCGCATCGTAGAGCGGACCGGAGCCTGATCCGGTCGCGAGCGCGAGGTGCACCAGGTCGACGCCCGGTGCCAGCAGCGCGATGGTGGCCCGGCCGACGAGCAGGCCGCCCACGGCCGCGAGCAGCGCCTGGGGCATGGCCTCGTAGCCCAGCAGGCGTCCGCCCTGCCGGGTGCCGATGCCCATGGTGCGCAGCCGGGCCAGCAGCGTGGTGCGCTCCGGTGCGGTCCGGAGCAGGGAGAGGAGCACGGCGAGCAGGGCGTAACCCGCGCCGGCCGCGATCGCCGCCGTGTAGATCCGCTCGGCGCCCACCTGCATGGGGGTGTCCACGTAGGCCGCGCGCGCTTCGGAGCGCAGCCGCACGGTGAGGTCCTTGCCCGCGTGGCGGGCCGCCGTGCGCAGTGCCTCGGCGTCCAGCCGGTCGCCGGTGAGCAGCAGGGCGGTGGTCTGCCTATGGGTGAGGGCCGCGGCGTCGACGACCATGAAGGAGGTGTCGGTGACGGCGGGCGTGTGCGCCACCGTGCCCGCCACCCGGACCTTGAAGTCCCCGGCCATCGACTGGAGATCGCGCGGCCGGTCCCCGAGCCGCTGGGCGACGGACGGCGAGACGAGGACCGGCAGCACCCGGTCCCTGGAGGGCATCGTGCCCTTCGGCGTCGGCGGGCCGGTGTACTTCAGCCGGTCGGCGGTGAACGCACCGACGCCGGTGGACCGCGCCAGCCGGGCGTAGGTGACCGGATCGACGCCGATCAGGGTGGTGCCCTGCGCGTCCTCGAAGCCGTGCTCGGGCGGCGGCAGCGAGACGCCGTACTCGATCTGCACGGGCGCCACCTCCCGTACGCCGTGCGCCCCGGACACCGTCCGGACCAGGCTGTCCGGCAGCGGCGCCGAGTCGGCCTGGCCGCTGATCCGGGCGTCCGCGCCGGTCGCGAGGACCGCCGCGGTGTCCCGGGCGGCCGCGACCCCCGCCAGGACCGAGCCACCGAACGCCGCCGTCGTCAGTGCGACCAGCAGCGCCAGCAGCGCCAGCGTGCCGGCGGCCGAGGAGCGTCCGGCACGGGCCAGTGCCAGGAAGCCGATGGCGCCGCGCAGCCGTGCCACGGAGCGCAGCGCGAGGCGCAGCGGCAGCGGGTAGAGCCGGACGAGCAGCAGGGCAGCGATCAGCGCGACCAGCACGGGGGCGGCGCTGACCAGGAGGTCGGTGCCCCCTTCGCCGCCCGTACCGCGCCGGCGGAGGGCGACGACAGCGCCGATGGCCAGCACCAGCAGGGTCAGCTCGGCGACGGTGCGCCGCCGGGACGGCCGGACGCTCACCAGGTCGTCGCGGCCTCCGTGCAGCCGTGGTCTGCGGTGCGGCAGCACGGTGCGGACCGGAAGCGCGGCGCAGACCAGGGCGCCGACCGCCGCCGCCCCGGCGGCCGAGGGCCACAGCCGGCCCCCGCCGGTCACCAGCACCGCGAGCAGCAGGCCCAGCGCGGCGGCGGGCACGGCCGTCACCGCGGTCTCGGCCAGCAGCCGGCCCCCGATGGACCGCAGGGAGCCGCCCCGGGCCCGGAGAAGGGCGAGTTCGTCGTGGCGCCGGCCGGCGATCAGCCCGCCCGTCATCAGCAGCACGATGGCGGCGACGGCCCCGATGGCGACGGCGGCGACGGTGACGACCGGGCGGATCGCCTGCCGCGTCCCGTCGTACGCGTCCACGATCTCGTCCAGGTCGGTCGTCACCGTCGCGGTCGCACCGGCCGACGCGCGCACCTTCAGCAGCCCGGGGCCGCCCTCCAGGGAGGCCAAGGACGAGCGGAGCCGGTCCGTGTCGAGGGTGGTCAGCCGCGAGACGTCCGGCATGATCCGCCAGTACGCCTCGGGCTGCCCGGTGGTCGTGAGCAGGGCCGGCGCGGCGTCCGGAGGCAGCAGCAGCGCCGCCGTCCAGTAGTAGCGCGGCTCGGTCTTCGACGGTTTGGCCACCAGCGAGGGGGTGCGCAGCAGCTGCTCGGTCGACCAGTAGGCGGCCTCGGGGTGCAGCGGGGCGACGATGCCGGTGATCCGTACCGTGAACTGCCCGCCCCTGGTGGCCGGGACGGAGACGGTCGCACCGGTCCTGATCCGCAGCGCCTTCGCGGTCTCCTCGGTGACCGCCGCCTCCACCTCCCCGGTGCCCGCGGTGACCTCGCCGCGGACGGCCGGCCACCTGCCCGCACGCAGCGTGGCGTGGTCGCCCAGCGCCGACTGCGTCGTGTACGTCAGCTCCGGGTCGATGCCGTAGGGGCGGGGGAACCAGGGCTCCCCGGCGGGGATCGGGCTCGTCGTCCGGAGCCCGTACGCGGACTGGCCGCTGTCGGCCCGCAGCGGACCGGGCAGCCCGGCCAGCAGCGTCCGGTGCACGGAGCCCAGCGACTCGTCCCGCACCGCCTGCTCGCGCGCCGCCTCCGGCAGCTGGAGCCCCGGTGGCGGACTGCTGACCTCCAGGGTGCTGCGCCTGGGGGAGGCGGCGCCGAGATCGTGGCGCAGCCCCTCGCTCTCGTACCGGTCGACGGCCCGTGGGAAAGCGGCGGCCAGGAACGCCGTCAGCAGCACCAGCAGCCCGAGCGCGCAGGCCGCCCCCGGGGCGGTGCGCAACCGGGTCCGTACCCATGGCGCGCAGGCGGCCGTCGTGCGGGAGAACATCGGACGCGGGCTCATGTCAGTTGTCCCCCTGGTGGCGCAGCGAGATCGCCGGGTCCGTGCGCTGGAGCGCGAGGACCGCGACGATCAGCAGCGGCAGGGCGGCGAAGGCGGCGAGCAGTACCGCGACCTGTCCGGCGGGCAGGTGCACCAGAACGGCCGGTACGGGCCGGGCGGCCTGTCCGGTCAGCACGACGAGCGGCACCACAGCCCGGGTCAGTACGGCCCCGAGGACCGCCCCCACCACCAGCCCGATGGCGATCAGCACACCCTGTTCGGCGGCGATCATGCGGGCCAGCCGCCGGCGTGGCGCCCCCAGCGCCCGCAGGACCGCGAACTCCGCGGACCGCTCACGCCGCGAGCCGACCGCCGTCACGGCGAAGCCGACCCCGGCCAGCGCCGCCGCCACGACCGCCACGGCCAGCAGCGCGGACTGCGGGCCCGCCCCCAGCGGATCGCTCACCAGCTCGTCCGCGACCTCGTCCCGTACCCGCACCTGCGCCGGATCGGTGTCGGGCCGGGCGCGGAGCGCGGCCGCCACCTCGGCACTCCGGCCGGGAGCGGTACTCAGCCACCACTCGGTGGCGGTCAGCACGGCGTTCGGGCGCTCCGCGAAGATCTGGCTGACGGCCCTGAGGTCGAGGAGCAGCGCGCCGCCGTCCCGGGCCGCTCGCGTCTGCCCGGAGGACAGGGAGGCGGTGGAGCCCGGACCGGTCGTCGGGAGTGCGTGGACGCTCCGCACGATCTTCACCCGGACCGTCTCACCGGCCAGCGTCACGTCCACGCTCTGGCCGGTCCTGGCGCCGGACGCCTTCAGATAGGCGTCCGTGGCCACGCCGTTCAGCGTGGCCGCCGGGGGGCGCGCCGCGGTGATCCGCACATTGAGGGCCGGCACCGCGTACACCGCGTCCTCGGCCGTGACGGAACCGGTCCGGTAGTCGAGGGTGAGCGGGTGCGCGGCCGAACCGGCCGGATGCAGCGCGGGGCCCGGCCGGACCTCCCCGAACGCGTCGGTGCTCAGGGCCGCCCGCCAGCGGAATCCGCCGGGCACCGGGACCGGCCGTTCGGCGCCGCCCCCGGTCACGGCCCGCAGCCCGCTCACGCTGAGCCGGTGCGATTCGCCCCGCCCGACCGGCTGCGCGCTGTCCAGCTCGAACCCGGTCACCGACAGCTCACCGGCCGGGTCCACCTTCAGCGAGAGCGGATGCGCCTTCCCGTCCACCGGCACGGAACCCGCGACCACCCGGTACGGGATGCCGTAACGGTCCTCCAGCAGCACGGTGACCACCGGGCTCGTGCCGGAGCTCGGGTGGCCCCCGGCCTTCGGTCCGGACGATATGCGCAGATCGAGGCGGAGTCGGGTGCTGCCGGGTGGCAGCAGCAGTCCCGCCCGTGTGGTGCGGGGCGGTGCGAGGGAGCCGTACAGACGGCCCGTGGCCCCGTCGGCGAGGTCGTCGCGCATCAGCATCCGCTCGTCCGCGTGCGCGGTGTCCAGGGCCAGCACCTCGGCCGTGCGGCCGCCGGAGAGCTCCACCGACGTACGGAACGCGGGCGCCGCCTGCCGTACCCCCGGCAGCCGCGCGTACGCCCCCGAGCGCGCCGGATCCGCGTTGACACCGCCCAGCATCCGGACCGGGGCGCCGGACCTGAAGTCCGCCTGGTCCTGCTGCGAACGGTCCCACGAGGCGCTCTGCCCGATCGCCAGCATGCCCATCGCGACCGACAGCACCAGCAGCAGCACCGGACCCGCGCCGCGCAGCGGCCGGCGGCTGAACTGCCAGCCGGCCAGCGCCGTGACCAGTCCCCGGCCGCCGGCCGCCCGGCGCTCCGCGAGCCCGGCC
>CBRG010000447.1 GCA_000470535.1 Streptomyces sp. AW19M42 | reverse complement strand
GAACGACATAGAGGCACCCCCCCGTGCCACCGTGCCACCGCCTGGGCTTTACGGCGCCTACGGGGAACGGTGCCCCTGCTCCCGGGACCCGGGGCGCAATGGGCGTGACACCGGGCATGGCCGGTCGTTGAACCCGGTCGGGACAGACGTCACGTCATGTCGCACGGAGACCCTGGGCGCTCATCCGCCCGGGGTCTTCTGCCGCCGGAACTCGTGAGCAGAGCCACGGCGCCGTATTCCTGGTGCTCGCCGCTGTACGTCATCCGGTGATGTACGGCGGCGGACGATGACGTGCGCGGCCACCCCGGCCGGCCGCGCGCGAGGACCTGTCCCATGACCGAGACCGACCACGCCATCCGCGGCGACCAGCTCACCGCCGCCCTGCTCCAGCACACCGAGGAACTGCGGGGCGCCCTCGCACACGCGGTACGCCTGCTCTCCCGCTCCGCCGGACAGGAGGCAGCCGACAACCCCAACCACGCGAAGCGGCTCATGACGACCGCCGAGCACATGACGAATCTCCTGAACCGCACCGGCCGGGCCGGCCGCGCCACACCGCGGACCCGAATCCAGACCCGACCTCTCCTCCGGCAGTGCCTCCGGTGCAACCCTCCAGTGCCCCCGACGGGGCGCTGAGCGCACGTCAGGGCCCGGCTTGTCTCGGCGCGTGTAGCGACAGAGCAGCTGGCCTTTGCACGTACGCCGCGACCTGGGCCGGCACGGAGCCTCTGCACAGTAATGGCAGGCCATGCTTTCGAATCTCCGCCGTCTTGGCGGGGACGACCTTACGAACTCTTTTCAGAGCACACGTTGTCAGTCGGGAATCCGAGCAGTATCAGGGGTCTGCTGGACTGCACTCTGCGGGAGGGCAGCTACAAGACCGCGTTCAGCCTGCGTGATTGCGCCCGGATCGCACGGTCACTGGCCGGTACGGGAGTGCGGTTTGTCGAGGTCGGCGTCGAACGCGACGGCGACAGCCGGGCCCCGCACTCCACCGGCGATTACCTGCGCGCAGTCGCCGAGGCCGCACCCGCCATGACGCCTGGCATCTTTGCCATGGCCTCGTCCGCACCACTGGAGGCCATCGAGGCCGCCGTGGCAGCTGGCGCGCGATTCGTGCGGATCGGCGCGGAGGCCACCGAGCTGGAGGCAGCCTCCCCACTGGTGGCCAAGGTGAAGGCAATGGGAGTGACCGTCGCAGTCAACGCGATGAAATCCCACACCCTGCCCACCGAGGGGCTCGTGGCCGCCGCAGTTGAACTCACCAACGCCGGAGCCGACCTGTTCTACCTGGTGGATTCAGCCGGCTGCATGTTTCCGGACACCGTCCGGAGCCTGACCGAAACGCTTGTCGAGTGTGGAGCCGCCGTCGGCTTCCACGGGCACGACAACCTCACCCTCGCGGTGGCGAACTCGCTGGCCGCCCTCGTAGGCGGGGCGGTCGCCGTGGACGGCACCCTGCGCGGCGCGGGCCGCAGCGCCGGTAACGCACAACTGGAAGTCCTCGCCGTGGCCGCGGGCAAGCTCGGCCTGCTGCCCGGCTTCGACACCGACCTGCTCGCCGCTGCGGCAGAACAGATCGTCACCCCGATCCTCGCCACCGATCGCGGTGTGTCACGCCTCGACCTCCTCCTGGGAGCGACCGGCTGCCACTCGGACTGGGGCGAGCACGCCAGCCAGATCGCCGACCGCAACGGAACACCCCTTCCCGGCCTGCTGGCCCTCTTGGCCCGGCACCCGGCGGAGAAACCCTCCCTGCCACCGCCGAACGCCTGACGACGACACACGAAACGCCCGAGCGGAGAGCACCGGCTACTACCGCATAGGGCGTATCAACGGGTCGATCCCGGTCGGGACAGACGTCACGTCATGTCACGCATGGAGACCCCGGACGCCCTCCCGACCGGGATCTCCCGCTGCCCGTGCCCGTGCTCCTGGTGGTCGCCGCCCTACGTCATCCCCGTGACGTACCGGGTGGGACGGCGACGTGTGCGGCGGCACCGGCCGGGACGGTGGAGACCGCGCCTCTCCTCTCCGGTGGGGAGAGGGGAGAGGTGTCGGCGTACGGCACCCGCTGACCCATGCCACCTGGCCTGCGCGAACACCCCGTACTCCGGACCGGGGTAAGCAACCGCCGGAGAACCCGGAACGCAACCTGAAAAGCGACCGGTCGGGAAACCCGGTACGAACCCCGGTGCCCGCCCCCGCACGAGAGGGTTCCGACCCATGACCGAGACCGACCGGACCAACCGGACCAACCGCGACGAGTCCACCACTGTCCTGCTCCAGCAGATCGAGGAGCTGCGGGGCGCGTTCGCGCACGCGGAGCGGCTGAGACGACCGCCGTGCACCTGACAAATCTCCTCGCCCGCACCGCACCGGCCACAGCCACGGCCCCGGACATCCAGGTGGTCATGGAGGCCAGCGACTACGTGCGGCACGGCGGCATCGCCAGGCAAGGCCGCTCCTACCACGCGTGCATCTGCCCCAAGACCGAGTGCGGGGGGTGTAGCGGCCAAGACCGAGAACGCCGACTGCGCCGAACACAGCCTCAACCCGTCGGTGAGGCGGAGGCTGTACCGGAAATCGTCGGCCCAGGACTGCGGTGCCGTCGTCGGCGCGGACTCGCCGCCCGGGGGTGACATTGCCGCACCCGCGCCTCGTTCCCCGGTAGAAGGGACCCTAAGGCGTCCGGAGCGCTGCTTCCCGGGGCGTCGCTCCGGGCAGTGCGCCGCTCTCGGCGGGTGTCCGCCGTTTCCTCAGGACAAGGACATGCCCGTGACCGCGACCCACCGTCTGACCCCCGCCCTCTGCGCAACCATGCTCGCCTTCGGCGGCCTGTCCATCACCGCCCAGGTCGCCCACGCCGACGTGAAGGACTGTGCCGAACTCGGGTCGAAGAACACCCCGTCGACCAACATAACGGATGTCGTCGAGGCCTGCGTGGAAGGCGCGGAAGAAGACGGCAAGGACTCGTGCACGACAACCCTCGAAAACCTGCAACCCCCCGCCAACGAGCCCGCGGAAGCCTGCCGCCTCGCTTCATTGCCCTCCCAGGCTTCCTGACGCCCCAACACGCGGCCGGATGCCACCCGACCGGCATCGAAGACGTGAGGCCGGGGAGCGTAACGGCTCCCCGCCCTCGCCCATTCCACCGCCACTTCTGGTGGCAGAGCGAACTGACATTCTCGTGGCAGACGCCAGCCACCGGGCGCTGGAAGCCATCGCCCTGATCTACTCACCACCTAAAACCAGACGGTGTTGCAACGACCACTGGAACCCAAGCCAGCCAGCCGTAACCGGAGCCGGAAGCGGAATCGTGGCCCATGACACATGTCCCGGCTCGCCAGATAGGCGTCGCCACCGCCGCTGACGGTGGCGACCAAGTCGCCCCGCGCGTTCAGAGCGTGAACACGAGCGGTGGCCGGGCAGCAGCCGAGCTGCTCGGCGATCTCGATGGGTGCCGCCTCTGCATTGGCACCATGTCCAGGAGGTAATGCCGCCCCCTCACTCAGTACAGATCGGCGTTCACGTAGGACCGCGCGGGTGAAGGATCCCAAGTCGTCGGAATGACAGTGCCGTTCAGGGGTACATGCGTACCGGATCTCGCAATGGTGCGTGCGCCGCTGCGTATCCACACAGTCGGACGGCAGCGGATATCCCATGACAGGCGGCCTCCCCCGCCTGAGGCATCTGCCCCGACACCGGTCTGCAAGGAGTGCTTCACTGTGCTGAACCCCAGCCCGCAGGACCTGCGCGTAGCTCTGGCCCGTTACGCCGACACCCGCATCCGCGACGACCGCTTCCCCACCGAAACCACCGCGGCAGCGGTCGAGGACGCCGCATACACCCTGTGCGTCATGACCGGCACCCGCGACATGCCGCAGGCCCTGAGCGTCGCTGACGCACTGCTCGGTGAACACACCACGATCTTTCCCGTCAGCCCCGCGCAGACTGCCCCCGAACCCGGCGAAGGCCTGCAAGCCGCCTGACCAACACCAAAGAACCGCCACACCAGGTACTGCGCAGACCGAGCTCCCCAGAACGGCAGCGTCTACGGACAGCGGAAAGAGAGCTATGGCCCACGCGGGTCGGGTCTTCGACAGTGCACTGCAAGGCATCCGCTCGGCGGCCGAGTCGGCGATGAACCCTCATGGCCGGTGCACCCTGGTGGGGCGTCGTCATCTGCCTCGCCCTCACGCTCGCCGCGACGTCCGGGCAGACTCTGTTTCCGCAGGACTCCCCTGACCGGTTCACCTGTCCGGCCACACCAACGCCTCCGCCTCAACCAACCCCGAAGGGCGGCGGTCACCTCGTACAGCGTGCCGACCCCGCCGCCCATGACCACGACCAGGTCCACGTCGTCGAGGTAGGCGTGCAGACGCATCCCCACCGTCGGCGCGTACACAACGTCGGTGACTTAGGGCTTGCCGGGAAACAAGTC
>CBRG010000446.1 GCA_000470535.1 Streptomyces sp. AW19M42 | reverse complement strand
GGCCCGGCCGGGTAGCGGCGGGCGTGTCGGCCGGGGCCGTCCTCGCGCTCTTGTGCCCCCGGGGCACCACCGGCGACGAGACCAGCGCCAGCGCCCCCACGACGACCAGCACGGCACCGGCCAGCACCGCGGCCGCGGGCCGGCCGGCCCGCACGATCAGGCCCACCAGCAACGGGCCCGTGACGTACAGCAGTTCCTCCGCGACCCCGTCCAGGCTGTACGCGCGGCGCAGAAGTTCCCGGTCCGGGACGAGACCGCTCCACAACGTCCGCATGACCGGACCCAGCGGCGGAGTGCAGACACCGGCCGCCGCGGCGAGTACCCCCAGGGCGAGGGCCGGGGCGCCCAGCCGCCAGGTGGCGAGGGCGAGTGCGCAGAGCACCGCCGCGTAGAGCCCCGCCATCGGCGGCAGCACCCGGCGCGGCCCGTACCGGTCGATCAGCGCGGCGCGGGCGGGGGAGAGGAGGACGCTGGCCACCCCGAACACCGCCATGGCGCCGCCTGCCGCGGAGTACGAACCGGTGGCGTCCTTGATCGCGAGCAGCATGGCGAGCGGGGCGATCCCGTACGAGAGCCGCCCGAGCAGGGCGGCGCCGAAGGTGCGTGCGGCGTGGGGGGTCCGCAGGACAGCGGCGTAGGAAGGCGCGCGCGTGGGTGCGCAGGGAGAGGTGAGCACGATGACATTCCTGTGGGAGCGGCGCCGGGACACGGCGCCGCGGGCATGTGGGGACACCGGAGTGCCGCACCCGGGTAACGGGCGCGGTCAGTGCGGGGTCCTACACACGAGGAGGAGTCATGCCGGCAAATTATCAGACGGGCCGGCGCGGCGCCGCTGAGTTTCCGGCCTCCCCGGTGATGTCCGGGTTGGCCGCCATCACGTCTTCTGCGGCCGCCCACAGCCGGGGCAGGAACCGGGTGACCTCCGCACGGCGGGCCAGGATGTCAGCGCTGCCGGTGATCCCGGTGAGACCGGCGACGGCATCCTCGAAGGCGGGCAGCCGTGCGGCGTGCAGCGCGGGGGCGTCCACGGCCAGCACCGCGTGGCAGCGGGCGAGGGTCGCGACGATCCAGAAGACCGCCTCGCGGTGGTCGCCCCGGTCCAGGAGTTCCAGGCTGCCGTCGACGGCGATGGGACGCGCCTGTGCGGTGAGGTCGCTGCTGAAGAAGAACGGCGTGCGCGCGACGGGGACCGTGGCGTCGAACGTCCGGGCCAGCTCGGCCAGATGGTGCCGCACCCGCCGCTCGGGGACGTCCGCGCAGCCGAGCAGTCCCAGCAGCTCCGGGTAGAGCTCCGGCCGCCCGTACGCGGTCAGGACGTCACGCACGGCCGGGTAGCGCAGCCGGACGGTGGGGTTGCGCAGGGCGGCGACCAGCAGGACGTGCGTGGTGACCCCGGTGGGGAACATCCAGGCCGGCACCTGCTCGTGGAAGGGCGCGGAGGCGTCGAACGCGGCAAGGCGGCTCTCGACCCGGTGCCGGGCGTCCAGGCACCGGCGTCGCACCCAGGCCCGGCCCGCGAACCCGGGCGAGACCTCCGCGTACAGGGCGCGCAGCCGGCCGGTGGGATCGTCGATGACCGTGTCGAGCCGGAAGCTGCCGGCCAGATGGTACGAGGAGAGCACCGCCGCCGGATCGCGCAGCTCGGCCCACGGTACGTAACTGATCTCCAGCAGGACGCCCTCGTAACGGAGTTTGCCGGGCTTGGCGGGCGGTTCGTCCCGCGCCGTGACGACCATGACGTCGACGTCCGACGAGGACGCCAGCTCGGCGTCGTCCGGCTTCCCTACGGTCGACCCGCTGAAGTACGCCCCCCGGTAGCCGGGAGCGGGCCTGGCGTGTGCGGCCACCCAGCGGACCGCGGCGGCGCG
>CBRG010000445.1 GCA_000470535.1 Streptomyces sp. AW19M42 | reverse complement strand
CAAACAACTCACCGCATACATCACCAACAAAGCTGGCACCAGCACGGATGCCAGCGAACTCCGCGCCCACCTCCAGCGCCAGCTCCCCGACTACATGATCCCGGCCACCTACGTCACCCTCGACCAGCTCCCCCTCACCCCCAACGGCAAGATCGACACCAAAGCCCTCCCCGCACCCGGACCCGAACGCCCCGACCTCGCCAACGCCTACACCGCCCCCCGCACCGACACCGAACGCACACTCGCCTCGGTATGGGGCGACATCCTCGGCATCGACACCGTCGGCATCCACGACAACTTCTTCGAGCTCGGCGGCGACTCGATCATCAGCATCCAGATGATCGCCAGGGCGAAGAAGTTCGGCCTGCACCTCACGCCGCGCATGATCTTCAAGCATCAGACGATCGCCGAGATCGCGGTCCACGCCGGCGCGACCACGCTGGTCGACGCGGAGCAGGGGCGCGTGGTGGGCGACGTACCCCTGACACCGATCCAGCACTGGTTCTTCGAGAAGGACCTATCTGCGTTCGACCACTTCAACCAGGCCGAGCTGCTGGTCACCGACGCCTTGGACCCCGACGTCCTGCGTCTGGCGCTGACCGACCTGGTCGAACACCACGACGCTCTGCGCCTGCGGTGCGAGAGCGGCGAGGACGGCTGGAGCCAGTTCCTGGACGAGCCGGTGGACACCGGCATCCTCGACGTCCACGACCTGTCCGATATCACCGATGACGCCCTGAACTCGGTGTCGCTCGGTGTCGCGGAGGAGACCCAGCGAGGCCTCGATCTGGCGAAGGGCCCCCTGATCCGGTGCGCCCTGCTGGAGCTGGGGGCGACGCGGGGCCAGCGATTGCTGATCGCCGTACACCACCTGGCCGTCGACGGTGTGTCCTGGCGGATCCTCCTGGAAGACCTGGGCAGTTGCTACGAGCAGCGCGCCGCCGGCAAGGCACCGCGGCTGCCGGCGAAGACGACCTCCTTCCGGGCCTGGGCGGAACGGCTGCGCGCGTTCGCGGAGTCGGAGCCGGCACGCGCCGAGTTCGCCTACTGGGCGGAGGCGAAGCCCGGCGGGCAGGTTCCGCGTGACCGGGACGGGCACAACGACCTCGGCTCCGCGTCCACCGTCGCGGTGACCCTCACACCCGACGAGACTCGCGCCCTTCTGAGGGACGTACCTCGCGTCTTCAGCACGCAGATCAACGACGCGCTGCTCACCGCCCTCGCGCAGGCGCTGCGGGACTGGACCGGCGACGACGAGACCTTGATCGGTCTGGAGGGGCACGGCCGCGAGGATCTGTTTCCCGACGTCGACCTGTCGCGTACCGTCGGCTGGTTCACGTCCGTGTTCCCCGTCGCGCTACGGCTGGCGCCCGGCGCCGGTCCGGTTGCGTCGCTCGACTCCGTCAAGGAACAGCTGGAGCGGATCCCGAACAAGGGCGTCGGCTACGGCATCCTGCGTCATCTGGGGGCACCCGACGTAGCGTCCGTCCTGGGCCGGCAGCCGGTCCCGGAAGTCAACTTCAACTACCTGGGGCAGTTCAGCCGGAACCTCCCCGGCATCGGCCGGTACGCCCCCGCGAACGAGCCCAAGGGCCACTCGATCAGTCCCGACGGCATGCGCTGGAACGTCCTCGACGTGACCGCGGCCGTCGAGGGCGACACGTTCGGGGTGTACGTCGGCTACTCGACGTCGCTGCACGACCGGCAGACCGTCGAGCGGCTGGCCGCGGGAGTGATCGGCCACCTGCGCGCACTGATCGCCGGCAGCGCCGAAGGCGTCGCCGACTCCCGCCGGACCACCCCCGGCGTTCCCCTCACCGACATCGGTGACACCGACATGGCCGCGATCCTGAAGAGGTTCTCGATATGAGCACGCACAACGTGGAAGACGTCTACGGGCTCTCGCCCCTGCAGTTCGGGATGCTGTACCACTCGCTGGAGGACACGTCCGACACGCGTCCGTACATGGTGCAGATGACGGAAGAGGTCGAAGGCCCCTTCGAAGACGCACTGTTCGGACAGGCGTGGCAGCAGCTCGTCGATCGGCACTCGATCCTGCGGAGCGCGTTCGTCTGGGAGGGCGTGTCGGAACCGGTGCAGGTGGTGCAGCGCCAGGCCCCCGTGCCCTTCGCGATTCGGGACCTGCGCGGCCTGCCCGACCATGAACAGCGACTGGACGCCTTCCTGGCGGAGGACTGGGAGCGCGGGTTCGACCTGTCACGGGCGCCGCTGGTGCGAGTGACCGTGCTGCGGACGGCAGAGGAACGGCGCTTTGTCGTCTGGTCGTTCCACCACATCCTGTTGGACGGGTGGAGCGTTCAGATCCTCCAGAAGGAGCTGTTCGCCCTCTACCGCGCCCTGCTCGACGGCACAACCGCCGCCCTGCCGGAACCCGTTCCGTACCGCCGCTACATCGAGTGGCTCAACGCCCAGCAGGGCGATGCCTCGGCCGGTTTCTGGACGAAGTATCTGGCGGGGGTCACCGAGCCGACCGACCTGCACGTGGACCGGGACACCGGGGAGACGGGGATTGGGGAGTTCGAAGTGATCGCCTCCTCGGATCTGTTCGCGCAGGCCCGTGACTACGCCCGGTCCCAGCGGATCACGATGAACACCCTGGTGCAGGGGCTGTGGTCGATCCTGCTCTCCCGCTACAGCCGCCGCGACGAGGTTCTGTTCGGTTCGACCATCTCGGGCCGCTCGATCGACCTGCCGAGTGTGGACTCGATGATGGGGCTGTTCATCAACACGCTGCCGGTACGCGGCCGGCTCACGGGTGAGATGGGAGTCGCGGGCTGGCTGCGGGACCTCCAGGACGAGCAGTTGGAGATGCGGCAGTGGGAGTACTGCCACCTGGTCGATGTTCAGAAGCACAGCAGCATCGCCCGCGGGGAGCCGCTGTTCCGTTCCATCCTGGTCTTCGAGAACTACCCGGTGGTCCAGAAGCCGTCCGACTTCCCCGAGGGGCTGACCCGCCGCCTGGTCAACTGCGTGGAGCGCACCGGTTATCCGCTCACCCTGGTCGCATCGGCGGGCAGCGCCCTGGAGTTCCGATTCGTCTATGACCGGAGCAAGTTCGACGCGGCGACGATCGAGCGGATGGCCGGTCACCTGCGCACCCTGCTGGAGTCCGTCGTGGCGGCTCCCGCGGCGCGCATCGCGGAGCTCAACATGCTGACGGTGCGGGAGCGGCAGGAGATCCTCGTCGACTGGAACGGGGCCACCGGCCCTTACCCCGACACCGCGACCATCCACTCCCTCATCGAGGACCGCGTCACCACCGACCCCAACGCCATCGCCGTCACCCACGGCGACGAACAGTGGACCTACACACAGATCAACACCCGCGCCAACCAACTCGCCCACCACCTCCGCGCAACCGGCATCACCCCCGACACCTTGATCGCGGTCTGCCTCGACCGCTCCCCCGACCTCATCGCCACCCTCCTCGGCATCATGAAAGCCGGCGCCGCCTTCGTCCCCCTCGACCCCGAATACCCCACCGAACGCATCACCTACATGGTCCAAGACGCCGACGCACCCCTCATCATCACCAGCACACACCACACAGACCGACTCCCCCACGACACCCCCCACCTCCTCACCGACACCCACTGGCCCCAAGGCCCCACAGACAATCCCACACCCCTGGCCTCACCCGACGACCTCGCCTACATCATCTACACCTCAGGCTCCACCGGCCGCCCCAAAGGCGTCGCCCTCGAACACCGCGGCGTCGTCAACTACCTCCACTGGTGCAACCAGAACTACCCCGTCACCAACCCCGGCGGCATCGGAACCATCCTCTACTCCTCCATCACCTTCGACCTCACCATCACCGCCCTCTTCCTCCCCCTCGTCCAAGGCACCCAACTCGCCATCCCCCAGACCGCACCAGGACAGACCGCCTTCGACGCCGCCATCGACCTCATCCTCACCAACACCCCCATCAGCTTCCTCAAAGCCACCCCCTCCCACCTCGAAATCCTCGCCGCCCACCTCACCACCCACAACGCCACCCACCACATCACCACCCTCGTCGCCGGCGGCGAAAACCTCACCCCCACCCTCGTCACCCAACTCCTCGACACCACCACCACCCACACCACCATCAGCAACGAATACGGCGCCACCGAAGGCTCCGTCGCCAACGTCATGAGCCTCACCACCACACCCGACCCCAACGGACACACCACCACCCTCGGCCAACCCATCACCAACACCACCACCTACGTCCTGGACCACCACAACCAACCCGCCCCCATCGGCATCCCCGGACACGCACTCCTCGGCGGCATCTGCCTCGCCCGCAACTACCACAACCGACCCGACCTCACCACCCAACGCTTCACCCCCAACCCCCTCCACACCCCCACCGACCCCCGCACCTACCACACCGGCGACCTCGTCACCTGGCGCCCCGACGGCACCCTC
Source organism: Streptomyces sp. AW19M42 (assembly GCA_000470535.1). GTDB lineage: Bacteria > Actinomycetota > Actinomycetes > Streptomycetales > Streptomycetaceae > Streptomyces. The sequence goes on along the minus strand of CBRG010000445.1, from coordinate 76 downwards.
GAATTCATCGGCCGCATCGACAACCAAATCAAACTCCGCGGCTACCGCATCGAACTCGGCGAAATCGAAAACGCCC
>CBRG010000444.1 GCA_000470535.1 Streptomyces sp. AW19M42 | reverse complement strand
CCGCCGATACCGCCGCCGTGGCAGAACTTGATCGGCCGGCTTGTGCGACTCGGCTCCTCACACGAGCCGATGAGCAGCGGATCAGCCTCTGCGGCGAACTCATCGGCATGGGCGGCGAACTCGGCGGCGTCGGGAGAGACGCTGGTGCTGATGTCACCTGACAGCAAGCCGACCAGGAACTCGACCGCGCTCACAGGACGTGCGACCCGCCGGAGCAGGCACGACGTAGCGCGTGACCTCAAGCTTTTGGGTCAGCGCCCCGAGAAGGCTCTGTGGGTCAATTCCCGGCCACATCCCGCGCATCTGTACGGGCACTGAGGGCGTTCCCCCTACAATCGCTTTGCCATGATCGAAACGGGGGTGAAGCATGACAGCACACAACGATGGCTACATGGTCAGTGGTAGCTCCATCAACGGGAGCTCCAACTTGCTGGTGGAACTTGCAGGACTTCTTTACGAAGGCCGCCCCGACGGCGAGTTGACCGTAATGGCGCGTGTTCCGCGCACGCATCACGAGGTGTCCGAGGCGCTCGACTCCTTCGCGCGATTCAGTAAGGACCAGTACCTCGACACCGTGTCGCTTCTGGCGGCTCTCTCGACGAAGCTCAGGACCGCCGGGGGCGAGTACGCGGAAGCCGACCACGCGACGGAAACAAAGTTTCGCAAGATCCTCGCGTCGGGACACTTCGTACCGCCCAAGGACAGGTGATCGAAGTGACTCATCGCAGCGACGTTGAGTTCCTTGAACTCTGCAATCCGTACCTCATAGAACGAAACGCGCAAGAATACCGTCGGCTCCATCAGCTGTTGGAATCGACGGACAGCGCGTTCCTCAAAGCCTCGCGTACCGAGTGGGTGAGCGAGGCCAACGACCTGTACAAGAAGCGGCTGCATGAGGCGGAGATCCTGGCCACCGCTCTCTCGGGTTCCTTTCGTAAATCCTGGATCGCTCTCGTTGACTACGCGGAAGCCGTCGGTCGTGCAAAGACGCGTTTCGAAGGCGGGCAGTCGAGCGAGGCCAGTCTGTCCCAGGTCATGTCCCAGGTGGCCGAGCCCATAACGGAGACAGCACAGCGAGCCGAGCCGATGCGGCAGTGGGAAGACCTCCGTAAGAGAACCGGTGTCCTCGACTGGCTGGCTGAGATCAGCGTGGACGTCGACGAGATCCGGGAGGAGGCGGAACGGCACTACAATGCGGCCAAGAGCGCTTTCGGTGAAGCCCGGCAGATCGAACGCGAGGCGCGGTCGACGTGCGTGACGGAGTTGAACAAGGCTCGTCGCTCCCTTCCCGACTTCCGCGGTGAGTTTCCCGATCCGTCTACCCTGCTCGCGGGCATGCCGGCTTTCCGCCAAGAGGTTACTGAGGCGGAGCATGACCCCAACGTCATGCTGGCGGGAGCTGGGCCCAAGGTTGACGGGATAGCAGCGAACGTCGGCAACGACCGCGTCTCGCCCAAGCTCCGGGACATCCGGTCACGGCTCGACGGCCTGCCGCCCGCCATGAACCAGAACAAGTGGCTGCCCTCCAACTCCAACGCCGAGCGTCGAGAGTGGATACGCGCCAATCGTAAACACATTACAGACGCTGCCGCCTATACGGGGTTGCCGGCGGACATGGTCGCCGGAATCGCCTGGCAAGAGGTGCAGGGCGATCCGAAATGGGTCGACGACGTGAGCGACAACTACCGGCAAAGCCAATACGAGATGTGGCCGGAGTTCCAGTGGGTGGCGGACAAGGTTGGCCTCAGCGGTGACGCCGACCAGACATCCATGGGGCCCATCGCCATCCAGATTCGTAGATCAGCGGAGGTGCTCGGGTACGACCCGGAGAACTTGACGCCGGCCCAGCGCGATGAAGTGGAAGAGGCAACCCAGGATCCTGGTACCAACGTGTACATCGCGTCGGAATACCTCGCCCAGTTGAAGGCGGAAAGCTCGTTCGCCGACGTGCCTGCCGATCAGATGACTCCGGCGCAGTATCAAGAACTGGCCGCCCGTTACAACGGCGGTCCTGGCTGGCAGACCGACGACGCGCAGGCCTACGGTCGTGGCTTCGGGTACAACCTGGACCAGGCGAGGCAGGCACTGCATGACTGAGCAAGGCTTGAAGGAGCGGACGCAAGGGCCACCCATCAAGGCCGTCGTGACAGGTCTGTGTGCCACGATTCTGCTGGTGCTGCATGCCCTCGGGGGGTTCTTCCTGCTGAACGCTCTGCTTGTCGAGCCCGAGGGGCCGTGGGACAGCACAGTCACGGACACCGCCCGGATGATGGCCGTCTTCGCCCTGTTGACCGAGCTGTTGGCCGTCGCGGTTACGTGGGCTGTCGTCGCACTGCTACGTCTTCGACGCTGGTGGTTCGCCATCCCGGTAGTGCTGATCCTCACGGCGACAGCGCGGATGGTGTTCGCGCCGGTTGCGTGACAGCCTCGGAGGGGGCGAGCTCCGGCTCAGCCTCGCCCAGTGGTGAGATAAGGCCGTCGAGCGCATCGGATGCGCTCATTCGTGAGGGTGCGTCGGCGGCCCGAGGCACAGCGCACGCTTGTGGTCCGGCCGACGGCCGTGGGGACGGTCGCCCAGACGGGCAGGGATGTGGGGGGTGCTGCCCGCGCGATGGGTGTGCTCCCAATAGGGTCAATCGCGCTCGTCCTCGTTGTCCTCGGTATCTGCCGCGAACTCGGCGGCGTCGGGAAAGACGCTGGTGCTGATGTCACCTGACAGCCAGCCGACCAGGAACTCGACCGCGCCCACGGGAAGTGCGTCGTAGTACCAGCCCCTCGGATTCCAGCAGACGACCGTCCACTCGTCCGGCTGCCCCTCGGTGAGCCAGCAGACCCGGTCTCCGTTGTCGGTTCCCGCCCACGGCAGGAGCCCGCCCGGCTCCGGGTAGAAGGGGTACGGACACTTCTCGGGGTTACCGTCCCGGAAACCGCGTTCCTGGTCCAGCATCCGCTTCGCCGGGCCGACGAGCAGGTCCCGCCCGCCGAACGGTGCGAGCGGCGTCAGGAACTCGGAGAAGTAGTAGGCACCGTAGGACTCGATCAACTCCTTGAAGTCCGAGGGAAGCTCCAGGGCCAGTGCGGTCTCCACCGTGCTCCAGTCGCCGTTCGCCGACAGGGGCTGTGACGGCGGAGGTATGAGGCGAGTGAGGTCGTCGAACGCGGTCATGGGCCGAGCTTACGGACGACGCGGTCCTCAGCGGCCGGTCGAGGTGGGCGGACGGTTGGGTGGGCCGGACCCGTCCGCGCCGCCTTGGGTGGGGTGCCCGCTACGGACGTCAGTGGCCCGCCGAGGCCCGGGCCGATGCCCCCGCCGACGACGGCCTGGCCGCCGATGGTGTCGGGGGCGGGCCGGCCGCGCCCTGGTTCGGGGGCGCGGGGACTGGGGCCTGCGGCGGGCCCGGGGGGGGCGCGGGGGTGGTGTGCGGGGGGGCGCCCGCCGGGGGGGTGGCCCCGGCCTCCCG
>CBRG010000443.1 GCA_000470535.1 Streptomyces sp. AW19M42 | reverse complement strand
GGCCGCCCCCGCGCCCAGGGCGAGTCCGGCGCCGCCCCAGCCGAGCAGCGCCCGCCGTGAGGGTGTGCCGCCGGGGCCGGTGCCGGCCGTGGAGCCGGATTCCGGGCCGTCGGCGGCCGTGCTCTGCGTCTCCTCTGGCATGCCGGAGCCTCTCTGCGCCTCTCTGCGCCTCTCTGCGACGGGGTGTTACTTGGTGACCGCGGCGGCGAGCCTGGAGAGCGGCTCCGCCAGTGCGTTGACCGCGTCCGACAGGTCCTTGCGGTCCGCCTTGCCGACCTTCTCGTACGAGGTGAACTCGTAGGACGTCTTGTCCTCGCGGTAGGTGTCCAGCAGCTTGTTCAGCTCCGCGAACCGCTTGTCCAGGGTGGCCGACAGGGCCGCGTCGTTCTTCGAGGCGATCGGCTTCAGCAGCTCGTAGGACTTCTCCGCGCCCTCGACGTTGGCCTTGAAGTCGATCAGGTCGGTGTGGCTGTAGCGCTCCTCCTCACCGGTGACCTTGCCGGTCGCGACCTCGTCGAGGAGTTCCTTGGCGCCGTTGGCCATCGAGGTCGGGGTGATCTCCGCCGTGCCGACGCGCTTCTGCCAGTCGAGCAGGTCCTTCTGGAGGGTCGGCGCGAGGGCCTTCTCCTCGGCGCCCAGCTTCCTGTCCTGCCACAGCGCCTTCTCCAGGCGGTGCCAGCCGGTCCACTTCTGGCCGTCCTCCAGGCCGTCCGCGCGGACGTCGACCTTCGGGTCGATGTCACCGAAGGACTCCGCGACGGGCTCGGTCCGCTCCCAGCCGAGCCGGGATTCGGCGTAGGCCTTCTTGGCGGCCTCGACGTCCCCGGCGGCGACCGCGTCCGTGAAGAGCCTGGCCTTCGGCAGCGTCGCGTCGGCCTGGTCCTGGACGTAGGTGCGGTAGGCGGCGACGGCCTTGTCCATCTCGGGGCTGCGCTTGGCGGCGCTGCCGCCGCTGATCTCCAGCTTCTGCCGGATGCCGTGGCCCTTCATGCCGGGCTTGCAGGCGATCTCGTACGAACCGGCCTTGATCTCCGCCGTGATGGTGGCCTTGGTGCCGGGGCCGATGTTCTCGCGCTCGGCGACGATGCGGTCGTCCGGGAACAGGACGTAGACCTCGGTGACCTTGGAGCCCTTGTTCTGCACGGCCAGTTCGACGTGCCCGGCCGGCAGCTTCTTCTTCGAGACCTCGCAGGAGTCGTCCTTCGCGACGACCTGGACGGCGCCGTCGCCCTTGCCGTCGCTCTTCTCGGCGCAGCCCGTGACAGCGGTCAGAGCGGCCACGGTGGCGGCAGCGGTGACGACGGAGAGACGAACGGCTCGCATACGGGCTCCACATGAGGATGAAGGAAGAAAACGGAAGGGCCGGACAAGGACAGGTGAGGCGGACCTAACTTAACTGACCCTTACCTGGCCGGTACCCCTACGCGCAGTGATTCAGCTCTCACCGCACACGCCGGGGAACGGGGCGATCACGACCGACCCATGGACGAGCCCGGCAGGGGTAAAGCAATGGTCAAGCGGTCCGGTCGGGCACCACGAGCGGCACCCCGGTCCGCGGATGCGGGAACACCTCGACCGGTTGTCGGTGGACCTCGCCCAGCAGTACCGCGCGAAGCACCGCCCACGGGCCGGCCCCGGGCGGTGCTTGAATGCGGACGTGAGCGACTACGACGTACCCGCCGGCATCGACGTACTGCGCGTGTTCTGCGGCCCCGACGGACGGCACGGAAACCCGCTCGGCGTCGTACGCGACGGGCGGGACCACCCCGACCGGGCCTCGCGGCAGGAACTGGCCCGGCGGCTCGGCTTCAGCGAGACCGTGTTCGTGGACGATCCGGAACGCGGGCACCTGGACATCTACACCCCAGGTCTGAGGCTGCCGTTCGCCGGACACCCGCTGGTCGGTGCCGCCTGGCTGCTCGACCTGGAGATGCTGGAGCTTGCGGTGGGGGAGGTCTTCGCCCGTCAGGACGGCGAGTTCAGCTGGATCACCGCCCGCCCCGAGTGGGTCCCGCCGCGCACGCTGGAGCAGTACGGCTCGGCGGCCGAGGTCGAGGCGCTGACCGGCCCGCCGCCCGGCGAGGGCCGGCTCTATGTATGGGCGTGGGAGGACGAGGCGGCGGGCCGGGTCCGGGCGCGGGCGTTTCCCGGTGGTTCGGTGAGCGCGGCGTCAGCCGCTCCGGTGGAGCCGGGGCTCGCGCCGGGGGGATCGTGGAGGACGAGGCGACGGGGTCGGCCGCGCTGCTGCTCAGCGACCGGCTGAACCGCGCGCTGAACATCAGGCAGGGCCGCGGCTCCCAGATCCTCACGGCCCCCGCACCGGACGGCACGGTGGAGATCGGCGGCCGAGTCGTACTGGCGGCCCAGGGCTGAGAATCAAGCCCGTCCGGCGAGTGAGGACAGAAGGCGAAGCGGCGGGGCGACCCGAGCCAGGGTCACCCCACCGCCGGCCGCCAAGGCCTACGCACTGAGCGGAAACGCCTCGCCCAGCTCCCGGAACACCGCAGTGTTCAGCGCGAACGCCCGCTTGCACTCGTCCACGATCCGCTGCTTCTCCAGGTCGTCCGCGGGTACCGCGTCCAGCAGCTCGCGGTAACCCCGCTTGAACGAGGCGGGGTTGGAGATCCCCTCGAAGACGTAGAACCGCACCCCGTCGCCCCTGTGCTCGAAGCCCCAGGTGCGCTCCGCCTTGTCGCGGATGATCTGGCCGCCCGACAGGTCGCCCAGGTAGCGGGTGTAGTGGTGCGCCACGTAACCCGCGGGCCAGCTGCGGGCGCACTCGGCCACCCGGTCGGCGTACGCGGCCGTGGCCGGCAGCGGCTCCAGGCCCTCCCGCCAGTCCGCACCCCGCAGATGGGCCAGATCCCGCTCCAGCTCGGCGGTGCGCATCAGCTCGGGCTGGATGAACGGACCGGCGACCACGTCCTCGCGCAGCGCCCCGGCGCCGTCCTCAAGGGCGCGGTACACGAACCACAGCTGCTCCGTGTAGCGCGTGTACGCGTGCACGCCGAGGCGCCCGCCGAGCAGGTCGCTCATGAACGTCGAGGTCTCCGCCTCGGTGTGCTGCTCGTGCGACGCGGTGCGGATCAGCGTCGAGAAGGGGGTGGCGGTGACGGTTGCGTCCAAGGCGGGCCTCCGGGGACCGAGGGGACGGGAAGTCCAGAAAGAGACGGGAATATCGGCCGCCGCGGTTGTGTACCGCGAGGCCGGCCGACGTCCCGATCTTCCTGCTCAGGCTACCTAAGTCAACTGTTTCCCGACGTCCTGTCGGTAAAAACGGCCGGAGGAACGGAAACGGCCGCCCGGAAAGGGCGGCCGTCGGAAGTCGGAGTCCGGAAAGCGGGGCGGCTACGGGAGCGTGAGGATCTCGGCCCCCGTCTCCGTCACCACCAGCGTGTGCTCGAACTGCGCGGTGCGCTTGCGGTCCTTGGTCACCACGGTCCAGCCGTCGTCCCACATGTCGTAGCTGTGGGTCCCTAGCGTCAGCATCGGCTCGATGGTGAACGTCATGCCGGGCTTCATCACCGTGGTGGCGTGCTCGCTGTCGTAGTGCGGAATGATCAGGCCGGAGTGGAACGAGGAGTTGATCCCGTGCCCGGTGAAGTCCCGCACCACCCCGTACCCGAAGCGCTTCGCGTACGACTCGATGACCCGCCCGATCACGTTCACCTGGCGGCCCGGCCGGACCGCCTTGATCGCCCGCTTCAGCGACTCCTCCGTGCGCTCCACGAGCAGCCGCGACTCCTCGTCCACGTCACCGCAGAGGTAGGTGGCGTTGTTGTCGCCGTGCACCCCGTTGATGTACGCCGTCACGTCGAGGTTGACGATGTCGCCGTCACGCAGCAGCGTCGAGTCCGGGATGCCGTGGCAGATCACCTCGTTGAGCGAGGCGCAGAGCGACTTGGGGAAGCCCCGGTAGCCGAGTGTGGACGGATAGGCGCCGTGGTCGCACATGAACTCATGGGCGACGCGGTCGAGTTCGTCCGTCGTGACGCCCGGGGCGATCAGCTTCGCGGCCTCACCCATCGCCTGCGCGGCGATCCGCCCCGCGACGCGCATGCGCGCCACGGTCTCGGCGTCCTGGATCTCCGGGCCGGTGTACGGCGTCGGGGCGGGCTTGCCGACATACTCGGGGCGCCGGATGTTTCCGGGCACGGAACGGACGGGAGTGGTCTCCCCTGGTACAAGCAGCGACTGGCCAGACATGCCAGCGAGTTTAGGGCAGGCCCCAACCAGCGTGTATGAGGCAGCATGGCACCGAGGAAAGGAGCCTGTGATGGCCCTGTTCAAGAAGCGCACGGTCGGCAAGCCGGGCGAGTGGTACTACTGCCTGGAGCACAAGAAGGTCGAGGAGGGCCCCGAGTGCCCGGCCAAGGACCGCTTCGGCCCGTACGCCTCCCGCCAGGAGGCCCAGCACGCGATGGACACCGCGCGGGAGCGCAACCTTGAGTGGGAGACCGACCCGAGGTGGCACGACCGCCAGGGGCCGGACGAGAACGCGGGCGGCTGAGGGCGCGAACGGCTGAGGGGCCCGCGCCCCGGGCTCAGCCCGCGGGCGCCGCCTCCAGGCCCCCCTCGCGCTGTGCGCGTCTGCGCAGCGCGTCCTCGTCGGTCGCGGAGTCGTACGTCAGCAGCTTCGGGAGCGCCGCCGCCAGCAGCGCCACCGAGGCGATGCAGGCCACCCCGCCGCTCCAGACGGCGGTACGGGTCCCCGTCCACCCCGCCATCCCGCCGGCCCGGACCTGGCCCAGCTGCGGGCCGACGCTGTACGAGAGCACCTCGATGCCCGCGAGGCGGCCCCGCAGCTCCTCCGGGATCGTCTGGTTCCAGATGGTGGAGCGGCCCAGGCCGCTGAGCATGTCGCCCGCACCCGCCACCGTCAGGCAGACCAGCACCAGCCACACGTTGCCGAACCAGCCCGCCGCCGCGATGGCCAGCCCCCAGACGGCGGCGCCGAACACGACGAACAGCCCGTGCCTGCGCACCCCCCTGGTCCAGCCGCTGGTCAGGCCCAGCACCAGCGAGCCCACCGAGCCCGCCGCGTACATCAGGCCCAGCGACCACTCGGCGTCCAGCTCGTCGCTGAGGAACGGGAAGATCGCGTTCGGGAACGCGAAGAACATCGCGGCCATGTCGATCGCGTACGTCCCCAGCAGCACCGGCCGGCTCCAGGCGTACCGCGCTCCCTCCGCGATGCCGCGCAGCGACGGCTTCTGTCCCTTCTCCACGGGCGGTGCGGGCGCGAGCCGGCGGCACAGGAAGACCGAGACGGTGAACGTGACGACCGTGACCGTGTAGGCCGTGGCGTGACCGGCGTACGCCACCACCACGCCGGCCAGCGACGGGCCCAGGATCGCGCCGAACTGCCAGCGCAGCGAGTTCAGGGCGGCGGCCGCGGCGAGCTGGTCGTGCGGCACGATCCTGGCCATCAGCGAGTCCAGCGCGGGCCGCTGGAGCCCGGAGAGCGCGGAGACCCCGCCGGCGACCACGTAGAGCGGCCAGAGCAGCGGGTCCGGCAGGGCGGCGTTGACCAGCAGGACGAGCGCGAGAAGTCCGAGCCCCGCCTCGGTGCCCAGGATGACCTTGCGGCGGTCCACGGCGTCGGCGAGCGCGCCACCGTAGAGGCCGAACACGACCAGCGGCACCAGCTCGACCGCGCCCATCGCGCCGACCGCGAGAGGCGAGCCGGTGAGGTGCTTGA
>CBRG010000442.1 GCA_000470535.1 Streptomyces sp. AW19M42 | reverse complement strand
GGGTATGGCGGCCGGCCGAGCCGCCGAAGGTCTCGGACCGCTCGTACACCGTCACCCGGTGGCCTGCCACGGCCAGCCGGGCCGCCGCCGACATCGCGCCCATCCCGGCGCCGATCACCGCAATACGTGCCATGGCAGCGACCTTAACGGCCGCCACCGACAGCTCAGCCGTCAGGCCACCGGGAAGGGACGGCGGTCAGCCGCTTCTCCTCCCGCCGCTGCGCCCTGCGGCGCAGGAACCGGCGGATGCGGGAGGCCAGGAAGGCCAGGACCACCAGCCCGAGCAGCAGCAGCGTCCCGGCGATGGTGGCCGCGATCCAGGGATGGAATATGGCGAACGTGACCACCCCGGCCACGCCCAGGTCCTCGACCGTGCTCATGGCGATGTTGCTGAACGGCTCGGGCGAGGTGTTGACCGCCATCCTGGTGCCCGCCTTCACCAGATGGCTCACCAGCGCGGTGGAACCGCCGACGGCCCCGGCCGCGAGCTCCGGCAGCGAGCCGTCCCCGCCTGCCAGCAGCGCCGCGACGACCGCTCCGGAGACCGGCCTGATGACGGTGTGGGCGGTGTCCCAGACCGAGTCCACGTAAGGGATCTTGTCGGCCACCAGCTCGCACAGGAAGAGCACACCGGCCACGACGAGCACATCGGTGCGCTGGAGCGAGGCGGGCACCTCGTCGCTCACACCGGTCGCGCCGAAGACACCGAGCAGGAGGACCACCGCGTAGGCGTTGATCCCGCTCGCCCAGCCGCTCGTGAACACCAGGGGGAGTACGGACACGGACGCGATCGTAACCAGTCGGCGTACGGCCGCGGGAGGGCTTCGGTGCGCAGGTCTGAGTACCCGTACCTAGGGGGCGAGATGAGTAGGGACGCGGATGGGCCGCGACCTGCGCGGACGGCAGAGTAGGGACCACGGGAGGGACGCCGCGACGGTACCGCCGGCACGGGGCGGCGGAACAGGCGCGGCGCCCCGTCCGAACGGGGGCAGCGACGGAGGGCCCGGGGCCACGGGGGAACGAACGGGGTCACGGGGGAGGTTCTCCGGCAGCACGGATGACGCCGGTCAGGCGAGGCCCGGGGGGATCGGGCCCGGTCGGACCGGCGTCGTCGCGCGTCCGGACCGCCGGGGCGGGAGGGTCGGGCGGGGCCGGCCTGCCGCACGGCCGGGTCAGCCGCACGGCCGGGTCAGCGCCCGCTGACCCGGCCGTGCAGCAGCAGGGACAGCGCCGAGTGCACGTCGTCGATCGACCGCTCCGGCTGGAACGCCTGCCAGTCCAGCGCCGCCACCAGCACCATGCCGACGAGCGCGGCCGCCGTCAGCGGGATGTCGATCTCCTCGCTCAGCTCGCCGTTCGCGACGCCCTCCCTGAGGACGCCCTCGACCACGGCGACGGCCTCTTGGCGGACCACCAGCAGCGTCCCCTGCCAGGCCCGGTTGGTGCGCCAGAGCTCGGCCACGTACAGCTGGGTGAAGGCGGGATAGCGGTCGATGAAGGCCAGACCCGCCCGGATCATGGCGTCCAGCGCCTCGACCCGGCTGCCGCCCCGGGCGTCGGTCTCCTCCGCCGCCGCACGCAGCGAGGCGGTGAGCAGCCCGACGCCGTGCCGCAGCAGCTCCTCGAACAGCTCGGTCTTGCTCTTGAAGTTGTAGTAGACCGTGCCCTTGGCGACCCCCGCGCGCTCGGCGATCTCGTCCACGGTGGTGGCAGAGAAGCCCTTCTCGGCGATGAGGGTCACGGCCGCCTCGTAGAGCTTCTGCCGGGTGGCCTGGCGGCGCGTGGTGCTACTGCTTTCCATGCTCCTGATTCTCACAGGTCCCGGGGCGCTCACAGGCTGAGCTCCGGGTGCAGCCGGTCCGGCGTCCACATCTGCTTGCGGCGCGCCGAGACGGCGGTCAGTGCGAGCGCGCCCGCGGTGAAGGCCGCCAGCACCGCGCAGCCCTGCCAGACCGGGCCGAGCCCGCCGCCCGTGATCAGCCGGCGCAGCCCCTCGACGACGTAGCTCATCGGCAGATAGGGGTGGATGGCGTTGAAGAACCCCGGACTGGTCTGGACGGGGTACGTGCCCCCGGCCGAGGTCAGCTGGAGCATCAGCACCGCCAGGACGAGGATGCGCCCCGCGGCCCCGAAGCGGGCGTTCAGCCACTGCACGATCGCGGCGAAACAGCAGGTCACCAGGGCCAGGAAGCCGACCGTCCCGGCCGCCCTGACCATCTGCAGGCCGAGACCCCAGTGCAGTACGGACATCAGGGCGGCCACCTGGAGCAGGCCGATCGCGGCCACCGGCAGCCAGCCCGCGAGGGCGATCCGCCAGGCCGGTGCCCCGGCGGCCAGCGCGCGCCGGTTCAGCGGCTGGATGAGCATGTACGCCACCATCGCGCCGACCCAGAGGGAGAGCGGGATGAAGTAGGGCGCGAAGCCGGTGCCGTAGTTCGGGGCGGCGTGCAGCGACTGGGAGGCGAGCCGCACCGGGTCGGCCATGACCCCGGTACGGGCGTCGCGGTCCTTCTCGTCGTAGTCGGGGATCTGGCCGGCCCCCTTGCCGAGGCCCTGGGCGAGGGTGGCCGAACCGTCCTGGAGCCGGATCATTCCGCTGTCCAGCCTCGTCGCGCCCTTCTTGAGGTCGCCCACTCCGGTGTTCAGCTCGGCCGCACCCGTCTTGGCCGTGGCCAGCCCGGTGTGCAACCGGTCGGCGCCCTTGGCGACCTTGTGGGCGCCGGTGTTGAGCGCGTTGATCTTCTTGACCGCGCCGCTCAGGTCCTCGTCCAGGTGCGGTGAGCGCTCGGCGAGGGCGTCGGCCTGCTTCTGCAGGGTGGCCAGCCGGCCCCGGAGCGCCTTCAGGTCCCCGTGCTGACTGGTCACCAGGTCGTTCACGTCGTCGGCCACGGCCGCCACGTCGGCGGCCGCCGTCACGGCTCGCTTGAGCGGCGTGCAGACGGTGGCGTCAGGGACCGGCTGCTCCTCGCACCGGGTGCGGTGGACAGCGGCGAGATCGTCGGATGCCGTGTGCGCCGCGGTGGCGGCGGCGGGCGCGGCCTCGACCAGCACGTCGAGGTTGTCCCTTACCGTCTGCGAGGAATCGGCCACCAGCCTGGCGGTGTCCCCGATCGACTTCCCGTTGTCCTTCAGGAACGGGCGGATGCCGGCCGCCACCCCGTTCACCTTGTCGGCGAGCAGTTGGGTGCCGTCCGCGACCTGCTGCGAGCCCGTCTTCAGGTCGCCCGCGCCGGTGTTCAGCCTGACGATGCCGCCGGCCAGCCTGCCGCTGCCCGCCTTCGCGTCCTTCAGCCCGTCCGCGAGGTCCTTGGAGCCCTTCTTCGCCTTGCCGATCCCGCCGTTGAGATCGTCGGCGCCCTTGGCGGCCTTCGCCGTCGCGTCGTGGAGATCGGAGAAGTTGATGAAGATCCGGTCCAGGAAGCCGCGCGAGGCGTTGGCCGAGGCGGCGGTGCGGACCTCGGAGAAGACCGTCCGGGAGATCTGGCCGACGATGTAGTTGTTCGCGTCGTTGGTGCGCACCTGGAGCGCGCCGGTCTCGGGGGAGTCCCCGGAGCTGGAGGCGATCCGCTTGCTGAAGTCCGACGGCATGCGCAGCGAGAGGTAGTACGTGCCGTCCTCGACGCCCTCGTCGGCCTCCTGCGCGCTCACCTCGTGCCAGTCGAAGACCTTGGAGTCGAGCAGTTTGCCGGTGATCTCGTCCCCGGCCTCGATGCGCCTGCCCTCGGCGGCGGCGCCCTTGTCGTCGTTGACCAGGGCGACCGGGATGCGGTCCAGGCGGCCGTACGGGTCCCAGAACGACCACAGGTACAGGGCGCCGTAGAGCAGCGGGAGCAGCAGCAGGGCGGCGAGGGCGGCTCTCGGCAGCCTGCCCCTGCCGAAGCGCCGCAGCTCAAGAGCGGCCAGTCGCGGCGAACGCATCGGTGGTCCCTTCGTCGTCCGTTTCCGTGGCGGCCGCCGGTCCCGCGGCGTCGGTGCCGGTGGTGCTGGTCACGTCGGTGATGGTGTTCGAGGCTTCGATCGCGCTCTGGGCTCTCGTGCGTACGGTCACCGCGTCCTCGGGGGCCGGGCCGCTGCATACGGCCAGCACGGTCGTACCGCCGGCCGTGAGGGAGCGCAGCAGCTCCCAGGCCTCTAGGCGCTCGGCGTCGGAGAGCTTCAGATCGGCGTCGTCCACCGCGACCAGCGCCGGCCGCCCGATCAGCGCGAGGGCGACGGAGAGCCGCAGTGCCTCCAGCCGCTCCAGATCCCGTACGCAGGTCCGTTCGGCCTTGGGCAGGGTGGCGGGGGCGAGGCCGGCGGCGTCCAGTGCCGCGTCGATCCGGGCCCCGGCCGCGGCGGCGCGCTCACGGCGCGGACGCAGCAGGGCGCGCAGGGAGCCGTCGTAGCGGCGCTGGAGCAGGGCGCGTTCGCGCAGGTGCTCGGCGACCGTGAGGGCCGGGTCCAGCTCGCTGACCCCCGGCACGGGCCCCAGTGCGGCGATGCGGCGTACGGCGGCTGCCCGGCGCGGAAGGCGCAGCCCACCGGTCTCGGCGTGGCCCTCCGAGGGGCGCATCCGGCCGGTGAGGGCGAGCAGCAGGCAGGTGCGGCCGGAACCGGAGGGGCCCTCGACCGCGATCAGGGAGCCGGGCCCGGCGCTGAAGGTCACACCGCGGAAGGCCCAGCCGCGCGACCCCCTGAGCCCGAGATTCCCGGCGGCGACGGCTGCCCCGTGCGGGCTGTCCACAAGCCCTCTCCATCTCTTTGAACTGACTGGTCAGTACAAAAACATAGCCCGAACTCGCGATCGAAGCAAAACCCCAGGTCAGGCGGTGATCGAGGCCGATTGTCAGTGGGGGCCGTCACGATGGATACAGACGGCCACCGAGCCGTTACGAGACAGGAGGTTCTGTCATGGCCCACTCGTCCGCAGCAGCCGCCCCGCGACGCCGCGCAGACGGCCCTGCCCCCTCACCGACCGGTCCGGCGCACGACGTCCACCCCGTTCTCCGGCGCGCCACGGCGCCGCCCGCCGCTCTCGATCTCCTCGCCCAGGCCCGCGCCGGCCTCGAAGAGGCAGCTGTTCTCGACGTGCCCAACGAGCGGTACGCCACCGCCCACCTCGCCGCACTGCGCGCCGCCGCCGCCGTGCTCGCCGTCCGGGGGCGCCCCGAGCCCTCCCGGCGGCGCCGCGAGAAGATCCGCAGCGCCTGGGAGATCCTGCCGGAGCTCGCCCCCGAACTGACCGAGTGGAGCGCCCTGTTCGCCTCCGGTGCCCGGCGCCGGGCACGGGCGGAGGCGGGCATACCCGGCGCGGCGGGCCGGCGTGACGCGGATGATCTGCTGCGGGACGCGGCGATGTTCCTGCGCCTGGTGGAACGGCTGCTGGTCCTCCAGCCGGTGCTCCCGCAGCCCCGAGGGGAGCGACCCGACGAGTGAGGGCGGTGTGGGCGGCGCGAGGCAATAGGGTGGTCGGGACCTATCACCTGCGCTGTTCACGCTCCGCCCTCAGCGGCGGCCCGTGCCGAGGAGTCAACTGCCGTGTCGGACCAGCTGCGCCCCCGCGCCTCCCTCCGTACCGCCGTGGTCTGGGAGGTCCTCAAGGACGCCCTCGACCGTCAGGTCAAGGCGACCGGCCGGGACGCCCTGGACGTACTGGACACCGGCGGCGGCACGGGCAACTTCGCCGTGCCGGTGGCCCGCCTCGGCCACCGGGTCACCGTCGTCGACCCCAGTCCCAACGCGCTCTTCGCGCTGGAGCGCCGCGCCGCGGAGGCCGGGGTGGCCGACCGGGTCCACGGTGTCCAGGGCGACATCCTCGGCCTGTTCGACGTGGTCGGGCGCGGTGGCTACGACGCGGCGCTCTGTCACGGCGTCCTGGAGTACGTGGACGATCCCGCACAGGGCGTGCGCAACGCGGTGGACGCGCTCCGCCCGGGGGGCGCCCTCAGCTTGCTCGCCGCCGGGCTGGGCGGCGCGGTCCTTGCCCGTGCGCTCGCCGGCCACTTCACCGAGGCCAGGCAGGCGCTGAGCGACCCGGCGGGCCGCTGGGGCGACGGCGACCCGATGCCCCGGCGGTACACGGCGGAGCAGCTCACCGAGCTGGTGTCTGCGGCCGGTGTGGAGGTCGGCGCGGTGCACGGCGTACGCGTCTTCGCGGACCTCGTTCCGGGCGTCCTGGTGGACACCGAGCCCGGCGCGATGGAAGCGCTGCTCAAGCTGGAGACGGCGGCCGCGGAACTGCCGGCCTTCCATTCCGTGGCGACCCAGCTGCACGTTCTGGGTGCCAGGCAGGCCTGAGCCACCGGCCGGATCACGCCGCTAGGGCCTGTCGTCAAAGTGCCGTCGTCGCCCGGAGGACGGCCGCGCGGCGTCAGG
>CBRG010000441.1 GCA_000470535.1 Streptomyces sp. AW19M42 | reverse complement strand
CCCCCGTCCCCACGGTGCGGCGCGTGCGGGCCGTCGTCATCCGCTGGGCGACGGCCCACGTGCGTCAGGACCTGGACGCGGGGGCGCCCAGGCCGAGTGCGGGAATGACGGCGCCCTCCACGAAGCGGACCAGGAAGTTCTCGTCCGCGCAGGTCCCCTCCAGCAGGGGCCGGGCGCGCATCACGCCCAGGAGCTGCGCGGAGACGAACTCCGCGGCGGGGTTGTCCGCCGCCACTTCGCCACGTTCGATGCCGCGCCTGACCATGGCGTCGAGCGCCGCCAGCTCCGGCAGGATCAGCGACTCCCGCAGCGCGCACAGCAGCTCGGGGCTCTGGAGTGCGGCGTGGCTCAGTGCCAGCATCAGTGTGGTGTCACGGCCCGATCCCTCGCCGATGGCCTTCGCCGCCTCGCGCAGGTCTCCCGCCAGTGAGCCCGTGTCGATCCTCGGCAGCAGTCCGCGCCGGGTGCCGTGCAGGGCGGCGACGACCAGCTCCGGCTTGGAGCCCCACTGCCGGTAGAGAGTGGACTTGCCGCAGCGGGACCGGGAGGCGACGCCCTCCATGGTGAGTGACTCGTAGCCACTCTCCCTGAGCATGTCGAGGACGGCCGTGTAGAGCTCCTGGGCCCGCTCCGGCGTGATTTTCGAGCGACGTGGCGCGGGCGCCGTCTCCTGCTCGGTTTCCTGCGACGACATGCGCGTTCCCTCTCTGCGACTCTGCGACGAGGTCCATCGATACGTCAGTGTACCGATACGCGAGTGTTCCGATACGCCTCCGTATCGGTACACTGGCGTATCGATGCGGCACGGACCGAGCCATGCCGCCGTACCACCGCTTCGTCAGCAAAGGGGCACCGGGTGATGTTCGCCGGCAGCAGGCCCGCAGATCAGGAGCCGGACAGCGCTGCCCGACCGCCCCTCGTCCGCGAGCTTCTTCTCGTCGTAGGGCTCTTCGTGATCTACAAGTTCGGCCGCCAGGCGGCCAGCGGTCACGTTGATGAGGCGTTCCACAACGCCGGACACGTCTGGGACTTCGAACGCGCCGTGCATCTGCCCGGCGAGGGAACCGTGCAGGGGCTGCTGCTCCACGACGAGACGCTGATCCACCTGGCGAACAGCTACTACGCCACCGTGCACTTCCCGGCCACCCTGCTCTTCCTCGGCTGGCTGTACTGGCGCCGCCCGCGCCACTACGTCTGGTCGCGGCGCATCCTCGCCGTCCTCACCGGCGCCGCACTCGCCCTGCACCTGGTCTTCCCGCTCGCCCCGCCTCGGCTGCTCGCCGCCACCGGCCTCGTCGACACCGGGCAGGTGTACGGGCCGACGGTCTACGGGGCGACGCCCGCCACCGACTCGATGGCGAACCAGTTCGCGGCGATGCCCTCACTGCACTTCGGCTGGGCGGTCATGGTCGGTGTCGGCCTCCTCGTCGCGACCCGCTCCCGGTGGCGCTGGCTGTGGCTGCTGCACCCGGCGATCACCCTGTTCGTCGTAGTCGGCACCGCCAACCACTACTGGCTCGACGCGATCGTGGTGGCCGCACTGCTCTCGTTGGCCCTCGCGGCCCTGCCCCTGCCGCGCACGGAACCGGTCAGGCCCCACCTGCCCTGGCGGGCCGCCGCAGCCGGCCCGTACGCCACCGGTTCCTACGCGGTCCCCGCGCAGTCCGGCGGTCGCTCCCCGTCCTACGCCGCGTCCGGAGCCGGACGATGAACGCCACCCTGATCGCCGTCGCGCTGTCCCTGGTCTCCGCTGCCGCGTACGCGTCGGCCGCGGTCGCCCAGGCACGGCTCGCCGGGCGCACCGCACCCGGGACCGGGACGCTCCGGCTGCTCGGGCACGGGGCGTGGTGGTCGGCCGTCGGGCTGAACGCCGGCGGCGCGCTGCTGCACGTGGCCGCGCTGAAGTACGGCCCGCTCACCCTCGTCCAGCCGCTCGGCGCCCTCACCCTGGTCGCCGCCGTTCCGCTGGGCGCCCGCGCGGCCGGACGCCGCGTCTCCACGACCGAGTGGCGCGGCACCCTGCTGACCCTGCTCGGCCTCGGGGCCCTGCTGACGACCGCGGGGGGCTCCGCCCCGCATCAGACCCTCAGCCTGGCCGAGGCGCTCGCCGTGGGCGCCGGAACCATGGCGGTCGTGGCGGGCCTCAGCCGTCCGGGCGCCCGCCCGGGGCTGCGGCACGCGGCGGCCTCCGGCATCACCTCCGGTGTCGCCTCCGCGCTCACCCAGACGCTCACGGTCGCCGTTACCGACCACACCACGGGCCCGCTGTTCAGCTGGCGCCTGGTGGTCGTCGCGCTGCTCGTCTCGGCGTTCGCGATGGGCGGGCTGCTGCTCTCCCAGACGGCCTACCGAGGCGGCCTCGGCGCACCGCTCGCCGTCGTCACCCTCGCCAACCCCGTCGCCGCGGCGGCCATCGGCCTCGCGCTGCTGGGGGAGCGCCTCCAGGGCGGGACGATCAGCCTGATCGCGGCGCTGCTGGGAGCGGCCGCGGCGGTACGCGGAGTCTTCCTGCTCAGCCGCGCGCAGGCCGGGTCCGTGCCCGCCGCCGCGCCCGTGCCCGCGCCGGACATCCCCGTACCGTCGCGGGTGGTCATCAGGAGCCCGCGCGCGCTCCGCCCGGAGCACGGACACCTCCGCAGGATCAGGGCCGGCCGGTCCTGAACCGTGCGGTGCAGAGCCCGGGTACGCGGTGAGAGCCCCGCCCGGTCCGGCTAGCGCGGGCCGGGCGCCGACGGGGCGGCGTCGTCATCGGCCAGCGCGCGGGTCAGCCAGCCGATCCAGAAGTTCTCCAGATCGATGCCTCCCCGCAGCACCAGGTGGCGCAGCCGGTCCTCCGCCGCCGTGCGCTCCAGCGGGAAATCCCGCTCCTCGATCGCCAGATACTCCGCGAGCTGCTCCCTGTGCAGCGCCAGATGCCGACGCAGCTCCGCGTCGAGACCCGGCGCCCCGACGACCGCCGCGGCCCGCATCCGCAGCAGCAGCGGATCGCGGACCTGCTTCGGGTCCTCCGGACGGGCCACCCACTCGGACAGCGCCTCGCGGCCCGCCCGCAGCACCTCGTACTCCTTCTTCTGCCCCCTGGCCGGCTGCGCCGGGACGAGCGCCCTGATCTGCCCGGCCCGCTCCAGCTTTCCCAGCTCGCGGTAGATCTGCTGGTGGGTGGCCGACCAGAAGTAGCCGATCGAACGGTCAAACCTGCGGGTCAGCTCCAGCCCCGACGAAGGCTTTTCTAGCAGGGCGGTGAGGATCGCGTACGGGAGTGACATGGGGTGCATCCTAAGGACGGCCGGGCGGCCGGGCGTTCGGACACCCGGCCACCGGACACGCTCGGTCAGAGCGCTGCGGCGAGTTCCGTGCCCTGGCGGATCGCCCGCTTGGCGTCCAGCTCGGCCGCGACGTCCGCGCCGCCGATCAGATGCGCCGGCCGGCCCGCGGCGACCAGTTCCTCGTACAGGTCCCGCCGGGGCTCCTGGCCCGCGCACAGCACCACCGTGTCGACCGGCAGCAGCTGCTGTTCGCCGCCGACGGTGATATGCAGCCCCTCGTCGTCGATCCGGTCGTAACCCACGCCCGCCAGCATGGTCACGCCGCGGTGCCGGAGCTCGGTGCGGTGGATCCACCCCGTCGTCTTCCCGAGCCCCCCGCCGACCTTGCTCGCCTTGCGCTGGAGCAGATGGACCGTACGCGGTGCCTTCGGGCGCTCGGCGGTGCCCAGCCCGCCCCGTTCCCGGTACTCCGTGTCCACACCCCACTGACGGAAGAACACCTCCGGATCCAGGCTCGCCGCGTCCCCGCCGTCGGTCAGGAACTCGGCCACGTCGAAACCGATCCCGCCCGCCCCGACGAGCGCCACCCGGTCACCCACCGGCGCCCCGTGACGCAGGACGTCGAGGTAGCTGACGACGCTGGGGTGGTCGACGCCCGGGATCGCGGGGGTGCGGGGTGTGACCCCGGTGGCCAGCACGATCTCGTCGAAACCGTCGAGCTGCTCCGCGGTGATCGTGGCGCCGAGCCGGACCCCGACCTTCTCCTCCGCCAGCCGGGTACGGAAGTAGCGCAGCGTCTCGTTGAACTCCTCCTTGCCGGGCACCCGGCGCGCCACGTCGAGCTGCCCGCCGATCTCCTCCGCCGCGTCGAACAGCGTCACCTCGTGGCCGCGCTCGGCCGCCGTCACAGCGCACGCGAGCCCGGCGGGACCGGCGCCGACGACCGCGATCCGCTTACGGGTCCTGGTCGGTGACAGCGTGAGTTCCGTCTCGTGGCAGGCTCGCGGATTGACCAGGCAGGAGGTGACCTGACCGCTGAAGATGTGGTCCAGGCAGGCCTGGTTGCAGCCGATGCAGGTGTTGATCGCGTCCGCGCGGCCCTCACTCGCCTTCACCACGAAGTCGGGGTCGGCGAGAAACGGCCTGGCCATCGACACCATGTCCGCGCGCCCCGCCGCCAGGACCTCCTCCGCGACCTCCGGGGTGTTGATCCGGTTGCTCGTCACCAGCGGTACGGAGACGGCGCCGCGCACCTTCTCGGTGACCCAGGTGAACGCGCCGCGCGGCACCGACGTCGCGATGGTCGGGATACGCGCCTCGTGCCAGCCGATACCGGTGTTGATGATCGTCGCCCCGGCCGCCTCGATCTCCCGGGCGAGCAGCACGACCTCCTCCAGCGAAGAACCGCCGGGCACCAGGTCCAGCATCGAGAGCCGGTAGATGAGGATGAAGTCGGTGCCGACCCGCTCGCGGACCCGGCGCACGATCTCCACGGGGAAGCGGATGCGGTTCTCGTACGAGCCGCCCCAGCGGTCGTCGCGGTGATTGGTCGCGGCGGCGATGAACTCATTGATCAAGTAGCCCTCTGAGCCCATGATCTCGACGCCGTCGTAACCCGCGCGCTGCGCCAGCGCGGCCGCCGTGACGAAGTCCTCGATGGTCGACTCGACGTCGTCGTCGCTGAGCGCGTGCGGGGTGAACGCGCTGATCGGTGCCTTGATCGCGCTCGGTGCCACCAGGCCGGGGTGATGGGCGTAACGCCCGAAGTGCAGGATCTGCATGGCGATCCGGCCGCCCGCCGCGTGCACGGCCGAGGTCACCCGCGCATGGTCGGCCGCCTCCGCCTCCGTGGTCATCTTCGCGCCGCCGGGAAAGGTGCAGCCGGCGTCGTTCGGCGCGATTCCGCCGGTGACCATGAGGCCCACGCCGCCGCGCGCGCGGGCCGCGTAGAACGCGGCCATGCGCTCGAAACCGTGCTCGACCTCCTCCAGGCCGATGTGCATCGACCCCATCAGGACCCGGTTCGGGAGAGTGGTGAACCCTAGGTCGAGCGGGCTCAGCAGATGCGGGTACGGGCTCATGCGGCGGCTCCTCGCGCAGTGTCGTCGAACCAGTTCTAGAGCACCGGTACGCCATTGTGCAACAAGTTGCACAATGGCGTACGTCGCACTGTGCCATGGGTCACCCGTCCTCCGGCCGTGCCCGGACGGCGTAACAACGTGACCCGTCGGGGCTCCGGGACACGGAGAGTGGATCCGTACCGCACCCGGGGCCCCATTCCGTCCGGCCGGGCCCCCGAACCCTCCCGGAGAACCCCATGGGCAGCGTGAACCGTCGTGACCTCGGCCTCCTTCTCCTGCGCGTCGGAACCGGCGCGGTGCTGGCCGCGCACGGCAGCCAGAAACTGGCCGGCTGGTTCGGCGGCGGAGGCATCGAGGGCACCACCGCCGCGATGGAGGCGATGGGCTTCCACCCGCCGAAGCACAGCGCGGTCGCGGCCGGACTGGGCGAGGCCGGTGGCGGCGCGCTGCTGGCCCTGGGCCTGGCCACGCCGGCGGCAGGGGCGGCGGCTGCCGGTGCCATGGCCGGAGCCGTGGCCGTCCACGCGCCCGCCGGATTCTTCGCACAGGGCGGCGGCTACGAGTACCCGGCCTTCCTCGGGTTCACCGCTGCCGCGATCGGGCTGATCGGCCCCGGCCGCTACTCCGTGGACCAGGCCACCTGTCACGTGCTCAACCGGCCCTGGACGGTGGCTCTGGCCTTCGCGGGCGGCGCGGTGGCGGCGGCTGCCGTCGTCGGCAAGCGGGCCAGGGGACAGGTCCCGGCTCCGGCTCCGGCTCCCGAGGAATTCTGATCATGACGAATCCGGGACCGGCCAGGTACTGATCCCTGGGGTTCCTCCGCCGTCCCGTCCCGTTCCGTCCCGTCCGGTCAGTTCGGTGGTCTGCGGCGGCCGCGCTTCGCCGCGGCGACCAGTGCGGGCACCGTGGCGAGTTTGACCCTCGGGCGGCCCTGCTCGCGGCCGCCCGCCAGCTCGGCCCGCTCGATGGCCGCCAGCCCCCGGGCATCGATGACATCGCGGCCCCGGCTCCGGGCGAGGCGGTGGAACGCCCTGGGCGGGGGAGCGGGGGAGGGCAGCACGCCCGCGACGGCGTCGGCCAGGAGAGAGCCGACGGTCTCGGCGGCGCACGTGCGGTTGGCCCCGATGCCGCCTGACGGGCCCCGCTTGATCCAGCCGACGACGTACGTCGCGGGCAGGCCCGTGACCCGGCCGCCCTCGTGCGGGACGGTTCCGGTTGTCTCGTCGAAGGGCAGTCCCGGCACCGGCAGGCCGCGGTATCCGATCGCCCGCAGGAACAGGCCCGCGGGTATCTCCCGCCTGCCCTCGGCGGCCGTCACCCGCACGCCCTCGACGCGGTCCCGGCCGAGTACTTCCGCCGGGACCGCGTGGAAGCGGAAGACGATGCGCCGTCCGGCGGCCGGCGGGAGCGACCGGTCGGCGGTCTCCCGTGGCACGTCCCGGAACAGGGCGGCCTTCTCGCCCGGCGCGGCGTCGTCGATCGTCGCAGCGGTCCGCGGATCGCTGGCGTCGACGACCAGCTCCACGCCCGGCAGATGCTTGAGGGCGAGCAGTTCGGAGGCGGTGCAGGCCGTGTGCTCCGGGCCGCGCCGTCCCAGCAGCACCACCTCGCGCACCCCTGATTCCCGCAGGGCCGCCAGCGCGTGACCGGCGATGTCCGTGTCCGCCAGGGCGGCCGGATCCGTGACGAGGATGCGCGCGACGTCGAGCGCGACGTTGCCGTTCCCGGCGACGACCACCCGGTCCGCCGCCAGCGCGACGGACTCCGCGGGCGTCTCCGGGTGGGCGTTGTACCAGGACACGAACGAGGTGGCCGAGACGCTGCCCGGCAGATCCTCGCCCGGGATGCCGAGCCGCCGGCCGGTGGAGGCGCCGACCGCGTAGATCACCGCGTCATGGTGTTCGGCGAGCTCCCGCGCGGTGATGTCCCGGCCCACCTCGACGCCCAGGGCCATCCGCACCCGCGGGTGCGAGTGGAAGCGCGCGAACGCCTCGCCCGCCTTCTTCGTCGCGGGGTGGTCGGGCGCGACTCCGTACCGGACGAGACCGCCCGCCACGGGCAGCCGGTCCACCAGCGTGACCTCGGCGTTGGTGTGCAGCAGCAGGTCCTCCGCGGCGTACATCCCGGCCGGTCCGGTGCCGACGACCGCCACCCGGATCGGCGCGAAGCCGGACGGCAGGCTGCGCGGGAACGACGGCGCGCCCCAGGCGTGGAAGTTCGGTCCGGCGACCGGCTCCGGCTCCCGGTCCTCGAAGTAGGCGGCGTTGATCGCGGCGTACTCCTTGCGTGCTCCGAAGAGGCTGTCCACCGGGAAGACCGCGTCGACCGGGCAGGCATCCGCACATGCGCCGCAGTCGATGCAGGTCGCCGGGTCGACGTAGAGCATCTCGGTGCTGCCGAAGGCCTGTTCCTCCGGGGTCGGGTGAATGCAGTTGACGGGGCACACGGCGACACAGGTGGCATCGCTGCAGCAGGTCTGGGTGATGGCGTAGGTCATCTCGGCATCTCGTCGGCTCGGTATCAGCTCGGGCGGTTCGGTCGGCGGGCGCCGGTCAGATCAGGGAGGCGCGCTTGTAGAAGAAGAGGGCCGGTTTCGTGAGGAGCCGTGCCGAGGCGAGGAACTCCATCAGGCCTGAACAGCTGGACCGCATCAGCGACTTGTGGTGCTCGTTGGTGCCCGCCTCGCTGCGGGCGCGCTCGCTGTCCAGCCCGGCGTTCGCGTAGACGTCCCGGTTCACCATGCTGGTGACGATGTAGTACGAGGCGATCGCGACCACAAGGGAATTGATGTGGCGGCGCACCGGACCCGCGTTCCGCAGGCGCCTGCGGGTCTCGTCACGGGCGAACTTCATGTGCCGTGACTCCTCCACCACGTGGATGTTGTTGATGGTGCGGACGAACGGGGCGACCCGCTCGTCCCGCATCCAGTCGCGCTGCATCACGTCGAGCACCTCCTCGGCGACGAGGATCGCGGCGTAGGCGGCCTCCCCGAAGGCAAGCGTCTTGAAGGCCCTGCCCAGTTCGACCACCGCCCGGCGCGGCCGGTAGGCCGGGGCGCCGAGCTTCGCCGCTCCCCGGGCGAACATGATGGAGTGCCGGCACTCGTCGGCCACTTCGGTGAGCGCCCACTGGAACCGCAGGTCGGTCGGGTCCTTCGCGTACATGTCGCGCAGCACCATCTGCTGAAGGATCATCTCGAACCAGATGCCCGTGCTGGCGACGGACGCGGCCTCCTGGCGGGTCAGGGCCTTGCGCTGGACCTCGGTCAACTCCTGCCAGTACGCGGTCCCGTAGAGCGTGCTCCACTCGGGGCTCGCGCCGTGGTGGTCCGGGTCCAGGGGGGTGTCCCAGTCCACCTCGGCGGCCGGGTCGTACGACAGCTTCGCGGCCGAGTCGAGCAGACGCCGGGCGACGTCCTGCCCGACGGACCGGTCCTGGTGGTGGTCCTCCGGCCGAACAGTGCTGCTTGCCATGCTGCGGCTCCTTGAATCGAGGGAGATCGACCCGACGGCGCCCGGCCGGAGCCTCATTTCTGCCCACTCGATGAGACAGTCGGCCGCCGGACACCGTCCTCGCTTATTAGACGTGGCGTCTAGCAAGCTGTTGGACGGAAGGTATAACAAGAGCGGGCGTCGGCCTACCCCTGTGCGGCACATTCGTACGGTCTCTCCACGACGTGTCGGCGTCACGAGCGCGAGTCCGCCCGGCGGGGAGGACGTCGGGCCCGTGTCTGGCCGGTGGGCCGGAG
The DNA here is from genome assembly GCA_000470535.1 of Streptomyces sp. AW19M42. Taxonomy (GTDB): domain Bacteria; phylum Actinomycetota; class Actinomycetes; order Streptomycetales; family Streptomycetaceae; genus Streptomyces. The sequence continues at coordinate 8,287 of CBRG010000441.1, read as the reverse complement.
CGGGGTGCTCAGGTTTCCTTCGCGTGCCGAATGCGTGATTCCTCGCGGCACACATCATCCGGATAAATGCACCCGTTCAGGTGAATCGACGTGGATTTTTCGTGCGGCGGCGATCGTCGGTTGGATAGTAAAGGGGCGGCTGAAGTCCGGGGGGACCGGACGAGACTGGTAAGTGCGGTGACCGATCATTCGTTGATTCCTTCTGGCCACCGGCACGGTTCGGTCAGAAGAAAGGTGGCTGGGCTGTGCGTGTAGAGGCAACCAATCGAGTCAAGCTTGTTTTTTCTCTGTTCGACGCCAATGCCAATGGCGTCCTCGAAGCCGACGACTTCGAACTCATGGCACGTCGTGTCGTCGAGGCGGCACCCGATTCCGACGACACGGCGAAGAGCGCCATGCTGGCCGCGTTTCGGCGGTACTGGTCGACCCTCAGTACCGAACTGGACGCCGACGGGGACGGCCTGATCACCTTCGACGAGTACGCGGCCTGTGTGCTGTCACCTGCGCGTTTCGACCTGGCGATCAGCGACTTCGCCGAGTCGCTCGCCGCGCTGGGCGACCCGGACGGCGACGGTGTCATCGAGCGTCCGCTCTTCATGGCGCTGATGACCGCGATCGGTTTCGAGCCCCCGAACATCGACGCTCTCTTCGACGCCTTCGGGCCCTCGGATTCCGATCGCATCGAGGTGACGACCTGGGTGGTCGGCATCAAGGACTACTACAGTCCGGAAAAGGCCGGAATTCCCGGTGACTGCCTTGTCGGGAGTGCGTCACCCTGAAAATCACGGGTCCCTTTCCGAAGGAATCGGACTCGTCGCTTCGATGTGTCGTTGTACGTGATCTCCATGCGCCTCCATGCGTCTCCGTTTCTCTCAGGGGGCGCGTGGCCGGCGCGGAGTATCGGATCGCTCGAAGAGAAGGGGCAGAAATCGTGAATGGGGCGGGAATAGCTGAAGGGGCAGGAGAAGTGGAAGGGGCAGGAGAAGTGGAAGGGGTGGAGGGAGGCGTCGGCCTGACCGCTCTTCTGGTCGCCGCGGCTCGCGCGATCGAGACCCACCGCCACGACCCCCTGGCACGGGACGTCTTCGCGGAGCACTTCGTGCTCGCCGCACCGGCGTGCGCCGGCTGGCCGGTCCGTATCCAGCAGGTTCCCGACGGGGACGCGAACCCGCTGTGGGGGCGGTTCGCGCGCTACTTCGGTCTGCGGACGAGGGTCCTCGACGACTTCCTCCTCCGGTCGGTGCACGCCGGCGCCCGCCAAGTGGTGCTGCTCGGAGCCGGGTTGGACTCCCGGGCGTTCCGGCTCGACTGGCCTGCGGACTGTGTGATCTTCGAGGTCGACCGGGCAGGCGTGCTGGCCTTCAAGCACGAGGTGCTCGACGGGCTGTCGGCCGCCCCGAAGGCGGCGCGCATACCGGTCCCGGTCGATCTGCGCGCGGACTGGGTCGGAGCGCTCACCGCCGCCGGCTTCGACCCGGCCGCACCGAGTGTCTGGCTGGCCGAGGGGCTGCTGTTCTACCTGCCCAGCGCCACTGAGACCCATCTCATCGACACGGTGGACCGGTTGAGCGCCGGAGGAAGCGCCCTCGCGTTCGAGGTCAAACTCGACAAGGACCTGCTGGAATACCGCGACAGTCCGCTCTACACCTCGACGACCCAGCAGATCGGCATCGACCTCCTCACCCTGTTCAACAGGGAGCCCAGGCCCGACTCCGCCGGCCATCTGACCGCCAAGGGCTGGTCCGCATCGGTCCACACACCCTTCGACTTCACCCGCCACCACGGACGCGGCCCACTGCCCGAGGAGAACGACGCGCTGGCGGGCAACCGCTGGGTGTTCGCGAACAAGCCACTGCCGTAACTCCCCCTGCCGGCCGGCCCGGGCCCCCCCTCCTCTGTGCTGCGCCTACGGAATCGGTCCCGCGCCTACGGAATCAGCACCGGTTTGACCACGCGGCCCGCCTCGCAGTCGCGCTCGGCCTCGTTGATGTCCGTGAGCGGGTACGTACGGATCAGCTGATCGAAGGGGAACCGGCCCGCCTGCCACAGCCCGGTCAGCCTCGGGACGAACAGCCGCGGCACCGCGTCCCCCTCGCAGATGTGGGAGATCCGCCGGCCCCGGTCGAGCGAGCCCGGTTCGAGCGGCAGCGCGCTGCGCAGCCGTGCCACCAGCCCGAGATGACCGGTCGGGCGCAGGGCCCGGAGCGCGTCGTTGATCAGCGGGGCGGAGCCCGTGGTGTCGAGCGCGTACTGGGCGCCGCCGTCGGTCCGGTCCCGGATCCGGTCGGCCAGCCCGGACGATCCGGCACGGAGCGCGACCGCGCCGAACCGCTCGGCCAGGGCCAGCCGTTCGGGGAACCGGTCGACGGCCACGGTCACCGCGCCGGCGGCGGTGGCCGCCATCACCGCGGCCAGACCCACCGCCCCCGCACCGAAGACCGCGAGGGTGTCACCGGGTCCGACGCCGAAGGAGTTGAGGACGGCTCCGGCGCCGGTGAGGAAGCCGCAGCCGAGCGGGCCAAGCAGTTCGACCGGCAGCGAGGCATCGACCCGCACGGCATTGCGGGCCGGGACCATCGCATACCCGGCGAACGACGACTGGCCGAACCACCGGGGGGCCAGCTCGCCGCCGGCCACGTCCCTGAACCGTGCCGCGTGTTCCGTCCGGCCCCCGAAGAGGTTGAGCGAGGCGAACGAGTCGCAGTACGCGGGTGCGGCGCTCAGACAGGTCCGGCAGTGCCCACAGGAGTCGAAACCCAGGACCACATGGTCACCGGTGCTCAGGCCGGTGTCCGGGCCGCCCGTCTCCACCACCACCCCGGCCCCCTCGTGGCCGAGCACCGCCGGCAGCGGTGAGCGGCCCGCCGAGCGCCGTACCGCGAGATCGGTCCGGCACATCCCGCAGCCCGCGATCCTGACCAGGATCTCGCCCTCCGCCGGCCCCGCGTCCAGGACCACCTCCTCGACGCTGAACGGGCTCCCGTACGAGCGCAGTACCGCAGCGTCGAACCTCATCCTCACCCCTCCAGCGGACGGTGCACGACGAACGGCCTCAGGTTTCCGTAGAGCCCCCACGGCCCGCCCGCGACGCCGACCCCGCTCTCCTTGATGCCCGCGAAGGGCTGGGCGAGGGACAGCTCGGCATGGTGGTTGATCCACGCCGTTCCGCATTCCAGCCGGCCGGCGACCGCCTCGGCCCGGTCGAGGTCGGTTCCCCACACCGAGCCGCCCAGCCCGAAGCGGGTGTCGTTGGCCGCCTCGACCGCTTCGTCGAGATTTCCGTACGGCAGGACCGGCAGCACCGGGCCGAACTGTTCCTCCGTCACCACCGCACTGCCGGGTGGCACATCGGCCAGGATCGTCGGAGCGAAGAAGTAACCCGGCCGGTCCAGCCGGTGGCCGCCGGAAGCGGCGCGGGCACCGTCCGACAGGGCCTGGGCTGTGCGGTCCTCGACCCGGGCCAGCTGCGGGGCGTTGTTGACCGGCCCCAGCTGCGTGCCCGGGTCGAGTCCGGCTCCGACCACCGCGGACTTCGCGTACTGCGCGAGCGCCTCCACCACGCGGGAGTAGAGCCGGGCCGGGACGTAGACGCGCTTGACCGCCATGCAGACCTGCCCGCAGTTGCGGAACGCCGCCCAGAACAGCCGTTCAGCGATCCGGTCCACATCCACGTCATCCAGCAGGATCGCGGCATCGTTCCCGCCCAGCTCCAGCGTGACCCGGGCGAGCGAGGCCGCCGCGCCCTCGGCGACCGCCCGCCCGGTGGGAACCGAACCGGTGAAGGTCACATGGCGGATCCCCGGATGGCACGCGAGGCGGGCGCCCAGCGGCTCGCGGCCCGTGACGACCGTCAGCACGTCCTCGGGCAGTGCGGCGGAGACCACGGACACCATCAGCCGGGTGGCGAGAGGCGTGAACGGGGACGGCTTGAGCACCACTGTGTTGCCCGCGGCGAGCGCGGGGGCCAACTTCGCCGACGCGAGCTGCAGCGGAAAGTTCCACGGGACGATCGCGGCGACCGGACCGAGCGGCCGCCAGCGGATCTCGCTGCGCACCGGACGGCCGTCCGCGATCGGCCGGGGCCCGGGAGCGGGCTCCGCGAAGAAGCGCAGGCGGGCCGCCGTGCGGGCGATCTCGGCGTACGACTCGGTGAGGGGTTTGCCCTGTTCACGGGTGAGCAGCGGCGCGAGGCCGGGTCCGGCCGCCTCCACGGCGTCGGCGGCCGCGACCAGAGCGGCGGCGCGGGCGCCGTCATCGGTCCGCCACTCCCGCCAGGCCTCCTGGGCCCGGCCGACGACGGCGTCCAGCTCGTCCGCCTGCTGGTCGGGGGAGTCGTCGAAGGCCTCGCCCGTCGCCGGATCGACGACGGCGAAACGCTCGCCGCGGGCACCGGGCCCGCGGCGTGGCCGGCAGTTCGGCATGGTGGCGGTCAGCTCGCGGTGGCAGCGGTGGCAGCGGTGGCAGCGGTGGCAGCGGTGGCGGCGTGCTCCCGGGCATGCCGGTCCATCTCCGCCCGGAAGGCGGCCACCAACTCCGGCCGAATCCGCCCGGTGTTGCGGTCTCCCCCCTCGCAGACCGCCCCGCGCACCCCCACGATGTCGGTGCCGATGCGGGTCAGCGCCCCGAGGTCGGCCGCCCGGACGCTGCCTGCGAGGGCGGCGAGCAGACCGGCCCCGTGGGCGCGGCGGACGAACTCCTCGCAGACATCGGGCGGCACATGGTCGAACAGCCGCGTCCCGTCCTTGACCGCGGTGTCGAGCATGGCCGCGTCGGAGCCGGAGCGCCTGGCGATGTCGGGCAGCGCGAGCGGATTGACACAGCCGATCCGGTGCGCGTCGGCATACCCGGAGGCGACGACGAACGCGTCCGGCCGGTAGTCCTTCACCGCCCGGACCACCCCTCGCATGACCTCGATGGCCTGCTCGGGCGTCGTGCAGCCGTAGAGGCCGACCTTGATGTACGTGGCCCCGGAGACAGCCGCGCCGAGCGCCGCCTGGGCCACGGTGCCGGGCTTGAACGGTACGTCCCCCACGGTGGCGGACACCGGTTTGTCCGCCGGGACCGCGTCGCGGATCTCCCTGATGACCCAGGGGAAGTTCGCGCCGAGCGACCCCTCATCGGGCTTCTTGACATCGACGATGTCGAGGTGCTCTGCCGCCTTCGCGCAGTCGAGGGCTTCCTCGACGCCGTCCGGGGAGATGAGAAGCAACAATGTGGATTCCTTCCACCGCAGACCCGACTGCCGACAGGCAGTCGGGCGGAGCCGCTTGGATCACTTGCCGTCCGCTCATCATGGCCGCGGGCCGTGGCCACCGGCAGGGCGTGCGGAGTCAGAACGGTTCACTGCCCCGACCCGGCCACGCGCCGCTTTCCGCCGTCCACGCCGGATCGCGTGCGCGGGACAGGCGCGGCCGGTCCGGCGTGGCTACGGAAGCCCCCGGCGCCGACGGGCTCGCCTCCGTGCCGAAACCGGAGCGCCTCACGCCGTGGGCGCCGGCCCCGGCACCACTCGCATCCCCAGGCCCCGTACCCGGTAGATGCACGTGTCGTCGCCCCACAGCGACGCGTCCGCCACGGCATAGGGCCCCAGGGAGTCCGTGCCGCTCGCCACGATGTCCATGTCCACCCGGATCAGCCGGTTCGCCGGGGTGATCTGGCCGCGATAGGTCCAGGCCGACTCGTGGCCGGGCAGCACCGGTTCGAACACGGCGCCGGGCACGCCGTCGGCCGCGCCGCGTTCGAGCAGGTGGAACTGGAGGAGCTGGCACATGGCCTCGATGCCCAACGAGCCGGGCTGAACCGGGTCCTGGAAGAAGTGGGCCCGGAAGAACCAGGCGTCCGGACGGACGTCCTTCTCCGACCGCAGCCGGCCGAGCCCCGCGCTTCCCCCGTCCGGCCAGTAGCCCGTGATCCGGTCCAGCATCAGCAGCATCGGTCCCGGCAGGCGCGGTTCCCCGGCGCAGTACCGGGCCGGACGGGCGGTCAGATCGACGGTACGGCCGCAGGGCTCGCCGAGCCGGGCCCGCTCGTCCGCCGAAGCCGCGAGACCCTGCTGGTCGTCGAAGGCGGATCGTGGGAAGTAGCCGAAGACCGTGGAGAGTTCGTACACCGGCACGCCGTCGGCCGTGCACTCCACCCGGAACGACTCGATGATCATGTCTTCGCCGGACGAGACCTGCGTCAGCTCGGCCCTGGTACGGACCGTACGCGTCGCCGGAGTGACCTCCCCGGCGACCGTTCCCGTTCCGTCGAGGTTGCGGAACAGCAGGTCCGCCTCGCCGGTCAGCGCGCTGCCCACGTAGGAGGCGAGCCACCCGCAGGGCTGCAGCGCGATCTCCACCAGGACGGCGAACGGCATGGCGCGCCCACCGTTCTGCTCGAAGTACCAGGCCAGGGCCGGCACGTCGTACTCGGCGACGACGACGCTGCCCTCCCGCATTCCGGCCTGCGGTCCGTCCACCGAGACGATGCGGCTCATGAAGTGGTACGGCGGGCCAGGCAGCCGGGCCACCTTGCGGGTGCCGTCGAACGGCTCGTACATGGTGCCGAACGCCTCGCTCGGCCTGCCCCACGCGCAGGCCAGCAGCGAGGCGTAGTCGAAGGGGAACCCGTCCGCCGCCACGGCCACCGGCTTCTCCTCCCGGTGCCCGGCCAGCCCGGCGAGCCGCGGCAGGGGCACCGGGGCGCCGCCGGTCTGCACGGTGGGCGGGCCCGAGTGCCGCCATGGGGACAGCGGCCAGTCGGGGACCAGCCGGAGTGTCATGCCACGGCCCAGGAACGCCTTCGCCCCGTCCACAGAGCCGAGGACATCGGCGTACAGCGTCGGCACCGGTCCGCCGGAGACGCCGGAGACGAACACCTCGTAGACGACCCGCCGGCCCTCCGGGGTCGCCTGGCCCCGGCACATCGCGCTGGAGGGGTGTTCGGCGACCGGTTCGAAGCGCCAGCCGTCCCGGTCGACGGTGAAACCCATGGCCGTCAGATAGAACGCCATCGCCTGGAGACCGCCCTGGAGCATCAGGGTGCCCGGCATACAGGGGTCGTTCTTGAAATGCCCGGTGAAGAACCAGTCGTTCGGCGACAGTGCCGTCTCGGCGCGCAGATATCCCCGCCCCCACGGCCCTCCGGCCGGGTCGAACGCGACGACCTCGTCCAGCAGCCGCATCCGGCCCTCGTCCAGCGTGGGCGTGCGCACGTGGGCCGCCGTCGCCTCCCAGCCGGGTCCGAAGCAGTCGGCGGGCCGCCCCTGCGCCAGGGCCCGCATCCGGTCCGCGTCGAACCGCGTCCGTTCGCAGCGCACGGCCGGCGGGTCGAGCGGCAGGCCGTCACCGGGTGCGTGCTCGGCGGGGTTCCAGCGGACACCGCCGCTGGAGGCGAGTTCCGCCGGGGTGAAGAACCCGGCCTGGCCCTCGCGGACACTGAGCCGCAGCTCGCCGTCCACGTAGCAGTCGTAATGGAAGAAGGCCAGCCGGACGCCGTCGGCCTCCGCGTGGCCGTCGACGTGGATCTCGAAGCACAGGGTGTCGCCCGCTTTCGGCGGAGTGCCGTGGAACGTCACCTCGCAGCCGAGCAGCCGGTACGCGCGCTCGCCCCGGTTCAGGAGGTCGACGCCGAGCCAGCTGAGCAGGAGCAGATCGGCCTGGCCCGCCTCGATCAGCAGACCGGCCGGCATGCGCCCCGTGGGGTCCAGGTACCAGCTCCCGGCCAGGACGTCGGTCTCCGTCCAGATCCTCCCGTCCGTGCGCACCGGACCCGGCAGCGTGAGCGCCGCGGGCACCGCGTCGAGGCCGGTGACCCGGTCGGCGAACAGCATGGGCGGCTCCGGCATCCGGGTCTGTACCGCGTATCCGTCCTGTTCGGCGAAGCGCGGACCGAACAGGACGGAGATCTCGCGGGAGGCGAGGTGCTCCAGCTGGGCGCGGTCGAACTTCGGCCCCGGCCTCTGAACTTGCATGGGCGCAGGCGCAGGCGCAGGCGCAAGCGGCGGGGGCGTGACGGGCGCGGGCAGTACGGGTGCGGGGCGCGGACCGGTATCCTCCCGGCCGGCGGCCGTCAGCGCCCTGACGGCGAGCGCGGACACCCGCAGGAACCGCTGGTGGGCCTCGGTGTGCGCGGCCATGGCCTCCTGGTGAAGCGCGGCGACCCGGAGACCGTGCCGGGCGACCACGGCCCCGGCCCCCGCCGCCCCGGGCTCCCGGGCGGCCCGCGCAGGCAGCCGGGACGGGACGGGGGACGAGGGCGAAGGTACGACGACGGCGGGCTCGCCAGGCTGGGTGGTCTCGGCGGG
>CBRG010000440.1 GCA_000470535.1 Streptomyces sp. AW19M42 | reverse complement strand
GTGGCGGGCCGGGATGCCGTCGTCGGCGGCCAGCAGGGGCACCAGGACGTCCACCAGTGCGCGGGCGCCCGCCGTCGCCGGGTCGTGGGGATCGACCGCGATCTGGGCCAGGATCAGCGAGGTCATGGCCCGGTCCAGGGCGGGCGGGCCCTCCTCGGTGTTGCTCCAGTCGATCACCACGGGGCCGTCGGCCGTCAGCATCACGTTGCCCGGATGCAGGTCGAGGTGGAGGATCCGGTCCTCGGGATCCGCCGAGAGCCGGGCCGGGACGGTGTGCAGGTCCGCGAGCAGTCCGACCAGCATGGCGGAGCCCTCGTCCCCGTCGAGTTCGCCGGACATGAGGGACTCCAGCATCGTCGGACCGCTCAGGCGCTGCAGCACCAGGTCGCCGGGGCCGGCCGAGACGGGCAGCGGGCCGAGCCGGGGAACCGGGTAACCGGAGGCCGACAGATAGGACATGACGGGCATCTCGCGCCTGGCGTCCAGCCCGACGCGATACCGCCGCAGGACCCACTGCTCGTCCAGCTCGTATACGTCGGCGGAGCGTCCGGTGCCCAGCAGTTGGCCTATGCGCATGAGGGGAACCTACTCGCGCCGGGCGTGAACGGGGAGGCCGGAGTGCGGGTTTCACCGTATCGCCGCCGGTCAAGGACGCCCCATAACGTGATGCGATGGGGCGGACGGGATCTCCTGGAGCCGGGCGCACGCGGCTACGTTGTCGGCAATTCCCCGCAACCGACTCCCCGCAGTCAACTTCCCCGCAATGAAGCCCCTGCGGCGAAGTCCCTCGCAATAAAGGAGATTTCCGTGGAGATACCCGTGCTCCGAAGACGTGCACTGGCCGCGTGCACCGCCACCGTCGCCGTCGGCGCGCTCGCCCTGGCCGGACTGACCGGCACCGCGTCCGCAGACCCTTCCCCCGCCTTCCCCGCCTCACCCGCCGCCGGGGCGGACCGGCTCTCTCCCGGCCTGATCGAGGCGATGCGGCGCGATCTCGGGCTCACCGCCGACGGTGCGCGGGCCAGGGTCGGCGCGGAGTCCCGTGCGGCAGCCGCGGCCGCCGGACTGCGGCACTCCCTCGGCGCCGGTTTCGGCGGCGCCCGGGTGAGCGGTGACGCGGCGGAGCTGACCGTCGCCACCACCGACGCGGCGGACACCGCCAAGATCACCGAGGCCGGTGCGCGGGCCGTCGTCGTCGCCCACGGTCTGGCCGAACTCACCTCGGCCAAGGCCGCCCTCGACCGGGTGGCGCGGCAGCGGCCGCCGAAGGACGTACCCGTCTGGTACGTCGATGTGCGCACCAACCGCGTCGTCGTCGAGGCCGGCCGGAGCGCCGCCGCCGAGACCTTCATCGCGGCGGCAGGGGTGCGGCGCGAACTGGTGACGATCACTCAAGCGGCTGGTCAGCCGCGTACGTTCGCCGATCTCCGGGGCGGTGACGCGTACTACATGAACGGCACGGGACGCTGTTCCATCGGCTTCCCCGTCAAGCGCGGCACCCAGGGCGGATTCGTCAGCGCCGGGCACTGCGGCACCCCGGGTGTCAGCACCAGCGGCTACAACCAGCAGGCCCAGGGCTCGTTCCAGGGCTCCACCTTCCCCGGCCGCGACTACTCCTGGGTCGCCGCGAACACCGGCTGGACCCCGCGTCCGCTGGTGAACGGCTACGGCAACGGAGACGTGACGGTCACCGGTTCCACCGAGGCGCTTGAGGGCTCGTCCGTCTGCCGCTCGGGCTCGACGACCGGCTGGCACTGCGGCACCGTCCAGCAGCGCAACAGCAGCGTCACCTACCAGGAGGGCACCGTCTCCGGGGTGACCCGCACCAACGTGTGCGCCGAACCCGGCGACTCGGGCGGCTCGTTCATCTCCGGCAGCCAGGCCCAGGGCGTCACGTCCGGCGGTACCGGCAACTGCTCCCAGGGCGGTACGACGTACTTCCAGCCGGTCAACCCGGCGCTCCAGGCGTACGGGCTGACCCTGGTCACCAGCGGCACCCCGACCGATCCGCCCACCGGTCCGACCGACCCGCCGACCGACCCCGGCGGTAGCTGGGCGGCCGGCACGGCGTACGCGGCGGGCGACGTGGTGACGTACGGCTCCGGCAGCTACCGGTGCCTCCAGGGACACCAGGCCCAGCCCGGCTGGACGCCCCCGAACGTGCCCGCGCTGTGGCAGGCGCTGTAGGGCCTCTCGCTCGGACCCTGGATCCCCGCACCGCAGCCCCGGCAGCCCGGCCCCCGCACCCGCGTCACCCATTCCGAGGAGTCCGCCATGTCCCCCGATCCCGTCGACCGCTTCTTTGAGGACCGGCCGATCAGCCGCAAGACCCTGCTCAAGGCGGCCCTGGTGGCCACCGCGGTCCCGTTGTTCGCCGGGACCGGGGTGGCGCTGGCCCGCGACACCGGCTCCAGCGGCCTGCCGCTCGCCCCGACACCGGACTGCGACGACGGTGACGGCCCGACCCACGACCAGATCGAGGGCCCGTACTTCAAGCCCGACTCCCCGCTCCGCACCAGCCTGGTGACCGCCGGCACGCCCGGAGTCCGGCTGACCGTCAGCGGCTATGTCTTCGGGCGGGCCTGCAAGCCCCTGCCCGGGGTACTGCTCGACTTCTGGCAGGCCGACACCAACGGCGCGTACGACATGAGCGGATTCGGCTTCCGCGGCCACCAGTTCACCGACACGTCCGGGGCGTTCACCCTCTCCACGGTCGTGGCGGGGCTGTATCCCGGCCGCACCCGGCACATCCATGTGAAGGCCCAGGCACCCGGCTCGGGGATCCTCACCACGCAGCTCTACTTCCCGGACGAGCCGCGCAACAGCACCGACACCCTTTTCGACCCGGCGCTCCTGATGAACGTCCGGTCCGTCGGCTCGGCCAAGGAAGGGACCTTCGACTTCGTCCTCGACGTCGCACAGGGCCCGACGGACCCGACCGACCCGCCGACCGATCCCGGCGGCAGCTGGGCGGCCGGGACGCTCTACGGCACGGGCGACCGCGTCACGTACGGCGGGGTCGCATACCGCTGTCTGCAGGCGCACACCGCCCTGACCGGCTGGGAGCCGCCGAACGTCCCCGCGTTGTGGGAACGAGGCTAGAGCCTGTCCGGCGTGTGCCCC
>CBRG010000439.1 GCA_000470535.1 Streptomyces sp. AW19M42 | reverse complement strand
GCGCCCGTCAGGAAGCGGAACGCACCCCGGAACGCATCAGAGGGCCTGCGCCCCCTGCGCCACCGGGGCGGCGATGCCGAGTGTCGTGGTGTACATCGACATCACCAGCTTGCCGATCGCCGGGTAGGCGCCGAGCGGCTCGGCCGCCGCGCAGCCCGCGTCCTTGACGGCGGAGTCCAGCAGCCCCTCGGCCACCTCGGGCCCCACCAGGTACGGCGCGACCGCCAGCTGGAGCGAGCCGGAGTCCCTCAGCTGCGCGGCGATCGACGCGACGGAACCCTCGACGTCGAGCGCGGCGGCCATCACGGGAACCGCGAGCCGCGCGGCCAGCAGCATGCCGGTGATCCCGGCCGCCTTCACGGCCTCCTCGCCGCCCACCGTGGCCAGCACGATCCCGTCGGCGGCCGTGGCCACCGTGAACAGCCTCGCCCGGTCGGCGCGGGCGAGGCCGGCCTCGGAGAGCCGCACGTGCAGCGCCTCGGCGAGAAGCGGGTGCGGGCCGAGCACATCGGTCAGCTCGGCCGGTGCCTGGCTGTCCGCGATCGCTTGGCGTATCCGCTGCACGAGGGCGCTGTCCGGACCCGCGAGCAGCGGCACCACGACAGCGGCCGGCCCCTCGGGCGGAGCGACCTCGCGGCCGGCCGCTGTCGCCTGGTCGAAGCGCGCGGTGCGCTCGGCGGCGCAGTGGGCGAGAGCGGAGACGAGGGACGGGTACTCGGCATCGTCGCCGTCGAGGTAACCGATCAGGGCGTTCAGACCGGGCAGCTCGGAGCGGGCGATGCTGATCACCTCTTCGGCCAGACCGCGGCTGGCCGAGGAGGGGGTACCGGGAACGGCGAGAACGAGCGCGGCAGCGCCCTCAGGCGCGACCACGGGCTCCGGGCGGCGGTGCCGTCCGGACTGGCGAGGTCGCGGCATTCGTACAGGCAGGCCGGAAGCGGGCCCAGTGGGGGTGCTCATGGCGCCGCATGCTACTGGTTTTGGGTACCCCACTGCGCGGGGAGGGTCCGGTCGAGCGTTATCTGTCCGTATTTATCCGATGGGTGGCTTACTGGTCAACTGCCCTGCTATGTCACCCCCCGTGGCAGCCCGTTGATCCCATCCGGACAACGGAATGCTGAGCAGTGTCGGATGATGCGGCAGGAGCAGACCGCCGGTGGCCAGGGCCCGCGCGATGCGCAGGGAGCCGATCAGGGGATCACCCGAACCGGGGACCGCCCGCGCGTGCGGCAACAGCCTGCCCAGCTCCTCGCGCAGCGGTACGAGCAACGGGTCGCCCATCCGGAACAGGCCACCCGTCAGCGCCACTTCGCATCCCCCGTCGTCCGCTCCCGCGGTCGGGCACACGGCGGCGGCGGCCTCCGCGATATGTCCGGCGGCGTCACGGAGAATGCCCTCGGCCACGGGATCGTGTGCGGCGCAGCCGGCCACCTCGGGAGCGAACGAGGCCAGCACCGCGGGCCGGTCGGTACGCGGATAGAGCAGGCCGGGAAGTCCGGGCGCCGGGCCGAACACCGCCTCCAGCCGGCCGAGCAGCGCCCGGGAGCCGCCGCGCCGCCCGTCGTGGGCGCGCATCGCCGCGTCGAGACCGGCCCGGCCGATCCAGGCACCACCGCCGCTGTCGCCCAGCAGATGACCCCAGCCGTCGGCCCGCCGCCACCGCGTCAGATCCGTGCCCAGGGCGATCAGACCGGTTCCGGCCGCGACCACGGCGCCGGGGCGCTGTCCGACCGCGCCGGCGTACGCGGTCACGGCGTCGGCGGCGAGCGCCAGCCGGCGTACCCCGAGCGCGTCCGTCAGGGCGGCGGGCAGCTCGGCCCGCAACCGGTCCCCGAGGGTGCCCATACCGGCCGCGCCGATCGCCGCGGCCGCGATCCGGCTGCCGCTGCCGTGCCGCGCGAGCAGTTCCCGAGCAACGGGCAGCAGTTGTTCCAGCAGGTGGGCGGCGTCGATGCCGGAGGGGCCGGTCCGCACCGGTTCGGCACATGCCGCCGTGTCCAGGGGGACGTCCGAGCCCACGGTGCCCAGAGCCACCCGCAACCCGGAGCCACCCGAGTCCACGCCGAGGACGTACTCCCCGGCGGGACCCGGTGGTCCGGGGTCGCCGAGCGCGCTCGTCACGGCAGTCGCCAGTTCACCGGTGCGGCGCCCTGGCGCTCCAGCAGCTCGTTGGTCCGGCTGAACGGGCGCGAACCGAAGAAGCCGCGGTCCGCCGACATGGGGGAGGGGTGCGAGGACTCGATCGCCGGGAAATTCCCCAGTGAGGGAAGCAGATTGCGGGCGTCGCGCCCCCACAGGACCGACACCAGCGGGGTGCCGCGGGCGACCAGCGCCGAGATCGCCTGCTGGGTCACCTCCTCCCAGCCCTTGCCGCGATGCGCGGCGGGCCGGCGGGGCGCCGTGGTCAGGGCCCTGTTGAGCAGCAGCACACCCTGCTCGGCCCACGGCGTCAGATCACCGCTGGAGGGACGCGGAAGCCCCAGGTCCGAGTGGAGTTCCCGGAAGATGTTCTCCAGGCTGCCGGGCACCGGTTGGACGTCGGGTGCGACGGAGAAGCTCAGCCCCACCGCGTGCCCCGGTGTCGGGTAGGGGTCCTGACCGACGATTAGGACCCTTACCTGATCGAAGGGTTGCTGGAACGCCCGCAGGACGTTCGCGCCCGAGGGCAGATAGGTGCGCCCCGCTGCGATCTCGCCGCGCAGGAATTCGCCCATCGCCGCGACGCGTCCGGCCACGGGCTCAAGGGCCCGCGCCCAACCGGGTTCGATGATCTCGTTCAGAGGTCGTGCTGCCACGGGCGGCACTCTACTGCTGATACGACGGTATGGATCAACCGCCGGTGGCCGCCGCCCGGACGCACAGGACATCGGGCAGGTGCGAGATGAGCTGCTGCCAGCTGTCGCCGTCGTCCGCGCTCGCGTACACCTCGCCGTTGCGGTTGCCGAAGTAGACCCCCGCCGGATCGGCGTCGTCCGTACAGAGCGCGTCACGCAGCACCGTGCCGTAGTGGGCCCCCTGTGGGAGCCCCGCGGAGAGCGGCTCCCAGCTGTCGCCGGCGTCGCGGGTCCGGAAGACCCGGCAGCGGTGCTCCGCCGGCACCCGGTCGGCGTCGGCGTTGATCGGGAAGACGTACGCCGTGTTCGCCCGGTGCGGGTGCGCGGCCACGGCGAAGCCGAAGTCGGAGGGCAGCCCCTCGCCGATGTCGGTCCAGTTGCCCCCTGCGTCGTCGCTGCGGAAGACGCCCCAGTGGTTCTGGAGGTAGAGCCGGTCGGGATCGACCGCGTCCCGGCTGACCTTGTGGACGCACTGGCCGAACTCCGGGTTCGGGTCTGGCAGGAACACGGCCGACACGCCCTTGTTGGCCGGGGCCCAGCTCGCGCCGCCGTCAGCGGTCCTGAACACCCCGGCGGTGGAGACCGCGACCGTCACCGACCGTGCGTCCCGCTCGTCGGTCAGGACCGTGTGCAGCCCCTCGCCACCCCCGCCCGGCACCCATTTCGAACGCGTCGGATGCTCCCAGAGCGGGCGGACCAGCTCGAACGACTCGCCGCTGTCCCGCGACCGGAACAGTGCGGCCGGCTCGGTACCCGCATACACCACGTCGGGCGCCTCCGGGCCCGCAGGATGCAGCTGCCAGACCCGCTCCAGCGACGTCCCCGTGAACTCCGGGAACTTCACGGCCGGGCGCTTGGGCTCGACCCAGGTGGCGCCCAGGTCGTCGGAGTGGAAGACGGACGGGCCCCAGTGCGCGCTGTCGCCGCCGACCAGCAACCGGGGCGCCTTTCCGCGGGTGTCGATAGCGACCGAGTAGATCGCCTGCGCGTTGAAACGCGGACCGTCGAACTTCCACGCACCATCGCGCCGGCGGCCGATGAAGAGTCCTTTGCGGGTACCCACGGTGAGCAGAACATCGGTCATGACCCGAACCTCCCGAAACGCCGTCGTGCCGGATACCGGCCAGTCTGCACCCGGCCACTGACAGCGGCGCGCAGGACGGCCCGGGGCACCGCCGCCTCCGCGGTCGTGCCAGGTCCGGAGCGGTGCGCGCGGGCCCTCCGGGTCAGCGGCGGGGCGCCGCCGTGCTGCTGCGCACCACCAGATTGGTGGCCAGGTCGACCCGGGTCGTGGCCGGCCGGCGGCCCCGGCCCAGGTCGAGGACCAGCCGGGCGGCGGTCTCGGCCATCTCTGTGAGCGGCTGGCGCACCGTGGTCAGCGGCGGGCCGATCCACCGGGTGAGCGGCAGGTCGTCGAAGCCCACGACGCTGAGGTCCTCCGGGATGCGCAGTCCCAGCTCCCGCGCCGCCTCGTACACGCCGAGTGCCTGAAGGTCGTCGCCGGCGAAGATCGCGGTCGGCCGGTCCGCCTGCCGCAGCAGCTCCAGCCCCGCGGTGTAGCCCGCCTCGTGCTGGAACTCGCCCTCGCGGACCAGAGCGGGATCGATCGGCAGGCCCGCGGTCTCCAGGGCGGCGCGGTAGCCGTCCACCCGGGCCCGGCTGCACATCATCCGGGACGGGCCGCTGATGACCCCGATCCGCCGGTGCCCGAGTGCGGTGAGGTGACGGGTGGCGGCCAGGCCGCCCTGCCAGTTCGTCGTCCCGACCGAGGGGACGTCGTCGCCGGGATCGCCCGCCGGGTCGACCACGGCGTAGGGGATGCTGCGGCTGGGCAGCTGGG
>CBRG010000438.1 GCA_000470535.1 Streptomyces sp. AW19M42 | reverse complement strand
GGGCTCCGTGCCGTCGGCGGGGCCGGCGGGCCGCCAGCGGTGGCAGCAGCAGAGGCCGGGCTCTATCACGTCGAGCCCGTCGAAGAAGCGGCTGATGTCCTTGCGCGGACGGAACCGCACGGGGGTCCCGGAGCTGGTGTAGACCTCCGCGACCTTGTTCCAGGTGACGGGGTCGAAGTCGGGCGTGCAGTGGTTCATCGCGAGCGCGCTGCCGACCGGCAGCGCGTCGAGCAGTCGGCGGACGATGTCGTACGGGTCGTTCGGCTCGGTGATGAAGTGCATGAGCGCGTTGAGGGAGAGGGCGATGGGCTGCTCGAAGTCCAGGACCTCGGAGTCCCGCACGGCGGTCATCAACGCGTCGGGGTCCTTGACGTTGGCCTCGATGTAGGTCGTGCGACCCTGCGTCGTGCTGCGCATGAGGCGTTCTGCGTACTTGAGGACGAGGGGGTCGTTGTCCGCGTAGACGACGCGGGCCTCGGGCACCACCGACTGGGCGACCTGGTGCAGGTTCGGCTCGGTCGGGAGGCCGGTGCCGATGTCGAGCCACTGGCGTATCCCGTGCTCCTGTGCCAGGACACGGGTGGCGCGGTGCATGAACGCCCGGTTCTCGCGGGCGGTCACGAAGATGCCGGGGTGGGCCTCCGCGGCGACCAGGGCCGCCTTTTTGTCTATCTCGAAGTGGTCCTTACCACCGAGGAAGTAGTCGTACATCCGGGCCGAGTGCGGCCTGCTCGTGTCGAGGTCCCGGCCGGCCTGCCTGGTGGTCATGTGCTCCCCTTCGTGTGTGTGTCTGTCAGCCCGCAGGCCGGGGACGGGACCGGTGTCGCCGTCCCTTCCGTCCGTCACCGGTTCACCCGGTGGCCAAGTGATCGGCCAGGCCCTCTTTGACCCCGCGGAGGAACGCGGCGATCTCCTCGGGCGCGTAGATCAGCGCCGGTCCGGCCGGGTCGGTCGACTGCCGTACGGCGACCCGGCCGTCGGCGAGCTTCTTCGTCTCGACGCACTGACCGCCGTTCGGCCCGCTCCAGGGACGCTCCCAGCCCTGTTCCCCGAGGTCACGGGCCGACATTCCGTTGTAGACGCACTTGTCGGTGATCGTCACGAGTACTCCTTGCGCATGCGGTTCAAGAGCGCTCTGCTGTCCTCGGACGACGTCAGCAGCGCCATACGGGAATGCGCCTCAAGATGGGCGACGACGTCCACCCGCTGGTCCAGGTAGACGGAGGCGGACAGGATCTCGCTGTAGACGATGTCCGGCAGCTCGGGTTCCGCGAACCGGAAGTACGTGAACGGGGCACATGCCCCGGCATGCGCACCCGCGTCGAACGACACGACGTCGAGGCTGACGTGGGGGAGCTCGGACACGTCCAGGAGCCGCTCGATCTGCTCCCGCATCACTTCGGGGCTGTCCACCGTCCGGTGCAGAACGGCCTCCTCCATGACCACCCACAGCGTGGGGGCGTCCTCCCGCTCAAGCAGGCTCTGACGGCGCAGCCGTAGCTCGACGCGTCGGGCCAGCTCCTCTTCGCTGCCGTTCGGTAACCCGCCGCGCAGCACCGCGCGGGCGTAGTCGTGGGTCTGCAGAAGACCGGTCACGTACTGGGGTTCGTATGTGCGCAGGGTCTGGGCGCCGGTCTCCAGGCTGACGTAGGCGGTGAACCAGCTGGGGACGGCGTCGCGGTAGGAGTGCCACCAGCCGGGCTCGTTGGCCTGCTCGGCCAGATCGACGAACTCGTCTATCTCCTGGCGGTCCGCGCCGAAGGTCTCCAGGAGCTTCTCCACGTAGAGAGGCTTCAGCGCGACCTCGGCCTTCTCCAGCCGGCGGATCGTCAGGGGTGTCACGCGCAGGGCTTTTGCCGCGTCCTCCAGCGAGGCATCGGCCGCGAGCCGCATGTCCTGCAGTCGGCGCCCAAGGATCATGCGCAGGACTGTCGGCGCGCTGGTGCCGGAACGGCTTTCACTCACGCCCAACCTCCTGAGGATTCATCAACAACACCATTCTGACAGTGGCTTGATGACGACGCCAGGGTGGTACCCGCGCTGTTGAAATTATCAGGGAGTCGGTTGCAGCGTGAGTGCTATCACGCGATAGTTGACATGTGAGTGGTCAAGTCGCAGCTCTGGCGCAGCATCCGGTCCGGAGGGGACACGTGATGCTGATGCCGTCGTCGGCACTCCACCGCAGGGGCCCCGCCTCCGCACCCGCCTCTCACTCCTCGGGCCGCGGCCCGCACCCCCCATACCGCGCCTGCCCCCCGGAAGGCACTGGAAGGCGACATTCGTGACTCTGCCCACGCCCTCGGCCCCGCCCGCGACCTCCCTCTTAGCAGCGACGGAGCCCTGTCGGGAGTACTGGTTCGGCCTGCCCGCCCTGCGCACCAGCGCGAGATCCGCCCGCGACACCGTGCGGGACCGGCTCCGCGCCTGGAAAGTGCCCGGCGACACGTGCTGCGACGCGGTGCTGCTGGTCTCCGAGCTGATCACGAACGCCGTGCTGCACACCGATTCCGGTCATGTCCTGTGCGGCCTCACGCTGACCGGCGACGAGCGGCGCCTGCGTATCGAGCTCCACGACGAGGGCCGCACCCCGGTCCGCCCGCCCGACCACCTCCCCGGCCCGGACGACGAGAGCGGACGGGGCCTGCTCCTCGTGCGGCAACTCGCGGACCGTTGGGGCTCCGCACGCTCGGCCCGCGCCGGAGGCAAGGTCGTCTGGGTGGAGTTGGCGGCCAACCCCTGACGCCTCGGATGTCGACACAGCACGGCCCCGCTACGCCCCCTGTGCGCGGCGAGGAATCCCCGTTCCTCGATGCATCGACAGAAGGCACCCATGACTCCCCACGGTGAAACCGCAACTCCTGTAGTGCTGTACGTGTGCGCCGACCGGGCGCCCCGCGCCCCCGGTGCTGCCACGCAGCGCGCACGGACAGAGGGCCACGCGTTCGCCCAGGAGCGCGGGCTGACGATCTCCGAGGTCGTCACCGACACCTACGGCGAGCCCGACCCGGCCCAGCGCAGGGGGTGGCGGCGGGTGAGACAGCTGGTGAGAACCGGCCATGTCACCGAGGTACTCGTCCGCTGGCCCAGCGCCATCGCCCCTGAGTCCGCACCCGAACTGCGCCGCCGCGAGACCGCCTGGCTGCAGGACCGAGGCGTGCGCGTCCGCTACACCTGGGCGCCCCTGTCGTCCAAGCGCGACGAGACCCGCTGATCCGACTCGTTGACGAGACCCGCTGACGCGACGCCGCGTGGCTCAGGAAGGCATCGCGGCGCGGTCGGACTCGCCGCGCAGGACGCAGAATTCGTTGCCCTCGGGATCGGCTAGGACGGCCCAGCCGCACCGTCGGGTTCCCTGCGGTCGGTGACCGGGGTGGCTCCCAGAGTCAGCAGCCGCTCGGTCTCCTCCTCGCGCGAGGTCGTCGGACGCAGGCACAAGTGGATCCGGTTCTTGACCGTCTTCGGTTCCGGCACCTGGTTGAAGTGCAGCAGCGGGCCCTCGGGGAGCATCACCTGGATCTCTCGGTCGCCCGGTCGGTCCTGCGGGTGCAGTGGACAGCCGGTCACTTCACTCCAGAAACAAGCCAGTTCATAGGCGTTCGAGCAGTCGATCGCGACGTTCTGTACTACCGAGACCATGCCCGTCAGCCTGCCTGAGCGCAGCCCGGTGCGTCAGCGGTGGCCGGCGCGTTGACAGGTGTCCTGCGGATGCGTGTAATGGACGCGGTGTCGCGTGACGCCGGCCAAAGAGCAGTGGGCCGGCCGGTGATCGGGTGAGCACCCTTCTCCCAGGGGTCCGTTATGAGTTCACACTCCGCGCCCTGCACCTGATCGAACGCCACCGCACCCCGTCGCCCTCTCCTGGGCAGCAGAGGCTGTGCGGTCGCTTCGTCCTGGGCTCGTCACCACACGCCATGACCGCAGCCACTGCGGAATCACTGAAGTTCCGGAGATTCGCATCCGTATGCCCACGTCTTTCAATGAAACGATCATCGAGGAGTTCCGCGCCAACGGGGGCAAGGTCGGTGGCCCCTTCGAAGGCGGCGACCTCCTCCTGCTGACGACCACCGCCAGGTCGGGGACCGAGCGGACCACCCCACTCGGCTACGTCCGCCACGGCGAGCTGATCCTGCTCATCGGCTCCAGCCTCGGCGCGCCGACCCACCCCGGCTGGTACCACAACCTGCTCGCCCACCCGGTGGTCCGGGTGGAGATCGGGACCAGCACCTTTCAGGCCCTCGCGGTCCCCGCGGAGGGGGACCGGCGCGACGAACTGTTCGCGCACGCGGTGAGGTGCGCCCCGGGGTACGGGGACTACCAGGCCCGGACGGAGCGGGTGCTGCCCGTCGTCGTGCTGGAGCGCGCCGACCCCGACGGGTGGCGGCCCGGTGAGGTCCGCACCCTGGCCGACAAGGTCATGGAGGTCCACACCTGGCTGCGCGGCCAGTTGCGGCAGGTGGCGGCAGAGGCGGACGCCCACTTCGCCGGGCGCGCGGACCGTCGCGGACCGGGCGAGCCGCCGGCGCCGAGCCTCGGGCTGCAGATCAGGCAGCGCTGCCTGGCGTTCTGCCAGGCCCTTGAGTTCCACCACACCAGCGAGGACGGGCACCTGTTCCCCGGCATCGCGCGGTACCACCACGATCTGGGGGACATCTTCGCCAGGCTGGACGACGAGCACCGCGCCGTCGCACGGATCCAGGCGGCGCTCGTGGATCTGCTCGCCGGCATCGCTATCGCGCAACCGGACGACTTCCGGGCCGAGTTGGCGCAGATGTCGGCGGAGCTGAACGCGCACCTCGACTACGAGGAGGAGACGATCGTCCCCCTCCTGGCCGACGTGCCCTGGCCGCCCGCCCCTCCCGCGGACGCGGCCACCGCCCCGAGCTGACGTGAGCTGAGCCGGCAGGTCAGTCCGGCGTCGCCGGGTGTACCCGCCGCACCAGCGGCAGGTACACCCGGCGACGAGCTCGACGAGGACGTCGTCCGGTGCGGCAGGGGACCGGCGTACGACGCATTCGTTGCGCGGCAGGACCACGGCCACGGTGGCGACCTTGGGGTGGAGAGCCTCCGGGGGCCCGGTGGCAGTCGGCCCCCGGAGTAACGCCGGCGAACCGGAGCAGAAGAGGATAGGCAGCACAGGGCGTCTCCCGCGTCCCCCCGCCTCCGTGCGGCGGGAGGCGTCCCGGCTGTGCCGCCCGCCCTCCTACGTCCCCCGGAGACCCATCCGTGTTCAGCAAGACAAGCGACACCGCCACCGGGGCGCCGCCCCGGGCCACCGGGCATCCCGGGCCCGCGCGGCGCTGGTCCGTCGCGCTGCGGCGGACGCCCGTCTCCCTGTGGAACGACGACCTCTCGGACTGGGCGGCGGCCCTGACGTACTACGCCATCCTCGCGCTGCTCCCGGCGCTCCTGGTGACGGTGTCCGTCATCGGGCTGGCCAACCCCCGGGCCACCGACGCGCTGATCGCGGACATCACCGCCTTCGCACCGGCGGAGTCCGGGGCCGCGCTGCGCCAGCCGCTCGTGGCGGCCACGCAGCAGCGGACGGCGGTGTGGCTGCTGGTCGCGACCGGGACCCTCAGCGCGGTCTGGTCCGCGTCCAGCTACCTGGCCGTGTTCCGGCGGGCGCTGCACGCGATGCACGGGGTGCCCGACACCAGGCCCGCCCTGCGCAAGGCGCACATCATCGTGGCGACGGCGATCGGGCTGCTGCTGCTCCTGATGGCCAGCGCGTTCGCCCTCGTGCTCTCCGGACCGCTGGCCCGCTGGCTCGGGCACCGGATCGGCCTGGCCCACCTGGGGGACGCGGTGTGGGCGGTACTGAAGTGGCCCGTGCTGCTCTGTCTGGTCGCCTGCCTGATCACAGTCCTCTTCCGGACCGGTCCGGCCTCGGCGCGCGGATCGCGCCGGGCACTGCCGGGAGGAGTGCTGGCAGCGCTCCTGTGGCTGGTGGCCTCGGCGGGATTCGCGCTGTACGCGACGTACATCGGCTCCTACAGCAGGCTCTACGGGTCGCTCGCAGGGCTGGTGGTGTTCCTGATCTGGGTGTGGTTCACCAACCTGGCGCTGCTGACGGGCGCCCAGTTCAACGTGGAGCTGAACCGGGTGTGGCGCGCGGGCATCCGCCCCCGGACCGACGGCCACGACGTGACCGAGAACGGCGCCAGGGGCACGAACACGACCTAAGGCCTGTCGTCAAACTGCTGTCTGCCGCGCGACGCCATGC
>CBRG010000437.1 GCA_000470535.1 Streptomyces sp. AW19M42 | reverse complement strand
GAAGCTCGGTGTGCAACGGCTCGCGGACTCCGCCGACGCCGCGTATCTGCACGGCATGAGCCTCGTCATGCTCTTCATCGGCGCCACCGCGCTGGTCAGCGCCCTGCTGGTGGCCGCCTTCCTGACCGGCTCGAAGCCGGGGCGCGAGGAGCCCGCCGACGTGGCCGCCACCCCCGTCGATGCCTGACAATGGCGTCCATGGCCGCCACCTCTCACACGCCTTCCGCCACACCCGGCGCGCAGCCCCCGCTGGGGCTGCGCGAGCGCAAGAAGCTCAAGACCCGGGTCGCCATCCGGCAGGCGACCTACCGGCTGATCGCCGAGCAGGGCTACGACGCGACGACCATCGAGCAGATCGCGGAGGCGGCGGAGGTGTCGCCGAGCACGGTCTTCCGGTACTTCGCGACCAAGGAGGACATCGTCCTCACCGACGAGTACGACCCGATCATGGAAGCGTCCCTGCGGAGCCGGCCGGCCGATGAACCGCCCCTGGTCTCCGTGCGGTTGATGATGGTCGAGACGCTGACGTCGTTCATCGCCACGGAGAGCGAGGAACTGCGCCAGCGCACCCGGCTGATGGTGGAGGTCCCCGCCATCCGGGCGCGGATGACGGAGACCATGTCGGACACGGCGAAGATCCTGGCCCAGGTACTCGCCGACCGCACCGGCCGGGACGCGGACGACCTGAAGATCCGGATCTTCATCGCGGCGGTGCTGGGCGCGCTGCGCGAGGTGACGCTGTCCTGGGCCGAGCAGGGCCAGGAAGGCGACCTGGTGACCATGATCAACGAGGCCCTGGACACCCTGGAGGGCGGCCTGCGGCTGTGACCGCCGGTCAGGACGCCGCACCCCCGAGAGCGCGGGCCAGCACCTGCGGGTCCGTGGTCGGCGCGTCGCACACGAAGTGCCTGCACACGTACGCGGTCGGCGCGCCGTCCACCATCGGACGGTCCGCCAGCAGCGGGAACTCCGACCCTGCCGTCTCCCCCGCCGCGACCACCGCGCCGGGCGCCCGTCCCAGCAGCGCCGCACGGTGCAGCTCACCGCCGACCGGCCCGGCGACGGCCACCTCGCGCGGGCCGTCGAGCAGCGCCTCCGCCACCGCGAGCCCCCAGCCGATGAACCTCGGCGCCTTCGGCCCCAACGCCTTCACCACGCCCAACGCCCCCTCCGCGGCGGCGCGGTGCGGTTCGGAGCCGGTGTACGCGCCGTACGAGAGCAGCGCGCCGGCCGCCGCGGTCCAGCCGGCCGGAGTGGCGCTGTCGGTGGGGTCCTGCGGGCGGCGGATCAGCTGCTCGGCGTCGTCCGCGGTGTCGTACAGCTGACCGCCCTCGCCGGTGAAGTACTGGAGCACGATGTCCAGCAGGAAGCCCGCGAACTCCAGCCAGGCGCCCTCACCCGTGACGGCCGCCAGCGCGAGGAAACCCTCCGCGACATCGCCGTAGTCCTCCAGCACACCCGCGTGCTCCCCGGCACGCCCGTCCTTGGACGTCCGGACCAGCCGGGCGACCGGCCCCATGTGCAGCCGCACCAGCAGGTCCGCCGCCTCGGTGGCGCGCTCGACGAGATCGGGACGGTCGAAGTACGCGCCCGCCTCCGCGAGCGCCGCGACGGCCAGTCCGTTCCACGCGGCGACCACCTTGTCGTCCCGCCCCGGCCGCGGGCGCAGCTCACGTGCGGCGAGCAGCCGGGCCCGTACGTCGGCGGCCCGCGCCTCGTCCACCGGGCCCGTGACGGGCAGCTGGAGCACCGAGGCCCCCTCCTCGAAGGTGCCCTCGTCGGTCACCCCGAAGTACTCCGCGGCGAAGGCGGCGTCCTCCTCACCCAGCACCTCGCGCAGCTGCGCCGGCGTCCAGACGTAGTACGCGCCCTCGACGTGCTTCCCGTCCGCGTCCTCGCTGTCGGCGTCGAGCGCGGAGGCGAAGCCGCCCTCGGCCGTGCGCAGCTCCCGGACCATGAAGTCCGCGGTCTCCAGCGCCACCCGGCGGGCCGACTCTGACCCGGTCGAGCGCCACAGATGGGCGTACACCCGGCAGAGCAGCGCGTTGTCGTAGAGCATCTTCTCGAAGTGCGGTACGACCCACTCCCGGTCCACCGAATAGCGGGCGAACCCGCCGCCGAGCTGGTCGTACATCCCGCCCCTGGCCATCGCCTCGCAGGTGTCGGCCGCCATCTGGAGCGCACCGTCGGCCCCGGTACGGGCGTGGTGGCGCAGCAGGAACTCGATCACCATCGACGGCGGGAACTTGGGCGCGCCGCCGAACCCGCGGTTCTTCTCGTCGTACTCCCGGGTCAGCCCGAGCAGCGCCTGCGCCAGTTCCGCCTCGGCCGGAAGGCCCTCCTCGCCGTGTGCGAGTGTGCGCTGCGACAGATCGCGGACGATGCGCCCGGCCACCTCACCGACCTCGTCGCGCCGGTCCGTCCAGGCCGCGACGACGCCTTCGAGCACCTGCCGGAAGGAGGGCAGGCCGTGGCGGGACTCGGGCGGGAAGTACGTCCCGAAGTAGAAGGGTTCCGCGTCGGCGGTAAGAAAGACGGTCATCGGCCAGCCGCCCTGCCCGGTCGCCGCCTGCACGGCCTCCATATAGACGGCATCCACATCCGGACGCTCCTCGCGGTCGACCTTGACCGGTACGAAGTGCTCGTTCAGGTACGCCGCGACGTCTTCGTCCTCGAACGACTCATGAGCCATCACATGGCACCAGTGGCACGCGGAGTAGCCGACCGACAGCAGGACGGGCACATCCCGCCGCCGGGCCTCCTCGAAAGCCTCCGGCCCCCAGGGCCACCAGTCGACCGGGTTGTCAGCGTGCTGCAGCAGATAAGGCGAGGTCACACCAGCCAGCCGGTTCATGCACCCCAGCCTCTCACGGCGCCCCGACCCCGACGGCGAAACCTCCACGCCGCCGTCCGCTTGGCTGATTCGCACTCATGCGCCATCGCGTGAGGGAGGGGGATCGCCGGACCCGAGCTCCGCGCCCGCCACGAGCCGGCCGTCAACCGCTTCCGGCTCGGCTGACCGGAGCAGGACCGGCCGGGCCAGAGCCGTCGGTGACGGCCCCGCCACTTCGCAGTGGCGGGGCGGCGGTGCCGGTCAGGCGCCCGAGATGAGCATGCTCAGGTCGAGGGCCGGAGCACTGTGGGTGAGGGCGCCGACCGAGACCGCGTCGATGCCGGTCTCGGCGATGGCGCGGATGCGGTCGAGGGTGATGGTGCCGGAGGCCTCAAGGGTGATGTCCTGACCGGCGGCGAGTTCGGCGCGGAGCCGGACCACGCTGCGGATCTCGTCGTTGGTCATGTTGTCGAGCATGACCCAGGACGCCCCCGCGCGCAGCGCCTCCTCGGCCTCGGCCACCGACTGGACCTCGACGTCGATCAGCACCTCGCGCCCTTCGGCCGCACGGCCCGCCTGGACGGCGCGGACCGCCGCGGTGACGCCGCCGGCCGCCGCGACGTGGTTCTCCTTGAGCAGGACCATGGCCGCCAGGTCGAGCCGGTGGTTGGTGCCGCCGCCGGCGGTGACCGCGTACTTGTCGAGTGCGCGCAGACCGGGGGCGGTCTTGCGGGTGTCGAGCACCCGGACCGGCAGGTCCCCGATGACGTCGGCGAAGCGCCTGGTGAAGGTCGCGATGCCGGACATCCGCTGGAGCAGGTTGAGCACCGTGCGCTCGCCGGTGATCAGGCTCCGGGCGGGGCCGGAGAGCTCCACCAGGACGTCGTTCGGCGCGAGCCGGGCGCCGTCCTCGACCACGGGCACGACCTTCACCTCCGGGTCGACCCGGGCGAAGACCTCGGCCACGATCGGTACGCCGGCCGCCACCCCGGGCTGCCGGGTGATGATCACGGCCTCGGTCCGCAGTTCGGCCGGGACGCTCCACCGGGTGGTGATGTCGTCCCCGGCCGCGTCCTCGGCCAGGGCCAGCTCGGCGGTCCTGCGGGCGGCCTCGACGGGAAAAGTCATGATGCTTCGTCAACTCCTGGTAAGCGATGGGAATCTGGCATTCTCTAACGAATCAGGTCAGGCCGTGGACCCGGGCCCGCCGGCCCCAGCGGACGGCCAGCACCCAGGCCAGCCCCAGCCAGCCGAGCCCCACCGCGATCTCGGCGGCCACCGCGCCGGCGTACGGCTGCCCGGCGAGGGAGTGCCGGACGGCCTCGATGCCGTGGGTGAGCGGCAGTACCGTGCCCAGGTGCCCCAGGACGCCGAGCCGGTCTGCGGGTACGACGGCGCCGCTCAGCACCAGCACCAGGTAGGAGCAGGCGTTGCCGAGCAGGAACTCCGACCTGCCCATGATCGCCAGGACGCCGACGGCGATCCCCAGGCAGGTGCTGGTCACCGCCATGAGCACGTACAGGCCCACGTCCGCGAGCAGGTCCACGCTGGTGCCGCCGAGCCCCAGGACCGGCCCCGCGACCGCCAGTACGGTCAGCGAGACCAGCAGGGCCTCGGCGGTGTAGGGCAGGTACTTGAGGACGAAGAACCGGAACGGCGGCACGGCCCCGGTGAGCACCCGGTACAGCGTCTCCTCGTCGCGGTCGAGGGCGGGCGAGCTGCTCGCCGCCACGATGGACGACAGGCACATCAGGTACGCCGAGATCCCGACGAAGGCCACCCGCCCGCCGTCCTGCTCCCCGCCGGTCAGCCTGGCGAGCAGGACGTAGAAGACGGCCTGGAGCACCGCGCGCGGCGCCTTGGAGAGGAACAGGACCCGCGGCGGGTCCTCCACCAGGTAGAGCCGCCAGCCGAGGCGCAGCTGCTCCACGGCGCGGGCCACGGCGTCAGGAGAACTCAAGGGTGCCGAGCGCGCGAGCACGGTTCACCACCTTCCGGAACAGGGCGAGCCCGGCGAGCAGGTAGACCAGCGTCAGCCCGCAGGTGACCAGCAACGCCCGCCAGTCCTGGCTCCCGGCGGCTGCGGAGACCAGGTACTCCTTGGCCCAGCGCAGCGGGATCAGCCGGGAGACCCACCGCAGGGCCACCGGCAGCATCCGGTCGGGGATGAGCAGCCCGCCGAGGATGAACACCGGGTACAGCAGGGTGTTCCCGATGTGCACCCCGTGCCTTGACAGCACGAACACGCAGCTCAGCAGGGATCCGAGGGCCACCGCCGAGGCCATCGTCACCAGCACCCCCAGCAGGAACCAGCCGGGTTGGACGAGGTGCGGGCGGACCCCTCGCAGCAGACCGGCCGCCACGCCGGTGACCAGCATGGCCCCCGAGGTGAACAGCACCGAGCCGGCACACTTGCCGATCAGGACGACCCACGGATCCCACACGCTCACCACGTTGCGGGACATCGTGCCCTGGACGATGTCCCGCCGGATGATCCCGCCCGCCATCCAGACCAGGGACGCCCACAGGCTGGTGGCCAGGACGGAGATGAGGATCCGGGTGGCCTCCAGCTGCGAGCCGCCGGTGGACGGCAGCGCGATCACCAGCAGCACGGCGGGCTGGACACCGCCGAGCAGGACCACCATCGGGCCGCTGCGGACCACCACCATCTGGATGCGCGCGGACTCGTAGAGCACGGCCAGGCCCGTGACGAACCGGCCGGTCACGGCCGCTTCCCCGCGTAGAGCCGGCGGAAGGAGTCCTCCAGTCGGGCCGGTGTGACGTCGAAGGACTCCACGGCCCGGCCGTCCAGCAGGGCGCCGACCTCCTGCAGCGCGCCCGCGCTCCACTCCTTGATGCTGAGCGTCAGCCGCCAGCGCCCCGCCTCCGGTTCGCGCGGGGTGGCGGAGACCGTCGGGCTGCTCACCGCGGTCGGCGGCTCTCCCCGGCCGGTGACGGTGATGGTGGCCGCGAACCCGGCGCGCCGGGCGAAGTCGGCCAGCGGCATGTCCTCGACCAGGCGCCCCTTGTCGAGCACCACCACGCGGTCCGCGAGCTCCTCCACGTCGAGCAGGTAGTGGCTGGTGAGCAGGATCGAGATGCCCCGCTCGCGCATCGCCGAGATGTCGGACCGCAGCCGGGCCGCCTCGATGGGGTCGAGGCCGACGGTCGGCTCGTCCAGCAGCATCACCCGGGGGGAGGTGGAGAACCCGACGGCGAGGTGGAGCCGCTGCCGCATGCCCTGGAGAAGGTCTCCAGCCGCCGGTCGGCCTCCTCGCCGAGACCGACGCTCTCCAGCGCGGACCGGACGGTCGCGTTCAGGCGCCTCGGGTCCGCGCCGTTCAGCATGGCGAAGAACCGGAGGTTGTCCCGGGCGCTCAGCCGGCTGTAGAAGCCCTTGTCGCCGCCGAAGACCACCGACTGCACGCGGCGCACCAGTCCGGGTTCCCTGGCCACGTCGTGGCCCATCACCCGGGCGGTTCCGGAGGTGGGCAGCAGCAGGGTCGCCAGGACCTTCGTCAGGGTGGTCTTGCCGGCCCCGTTCTCGCCGAGCAGCGCGACGATCTCGCCCTCTGCCACGCTGAACTCGATGTCGGACAGGGCCGTGGTCCGCTGCCCGGACCGGTCGAACTCGCGACTCAGCCCGGAGACCTCGATGGCGGGCGTCACCGCTTCCTCCCGGGGCTTGTTTCGAAATCAGCGCCGTTCGCCCGAAGGGCGGCCTCGACGGCGTCCGGTGCGTGTGATCGCAGGGCGGAGGGCCGCCCCCGTACTGGATGTACCGGGGTGATCCCGACAACGCGGCGATCGATGGGATCTCCCCCGCCCGGGCGAAGTCGAGAGCTTGGGGAACTGCCAGGCCTCGCCGAGCAGGCGGGACTTTCGAAACACGCCCTAGTTGCCATGAAAACCGATGACTCCCATGCCGTGGAGAGCCTTGAGGGCGCCCTCAAGGTCCTCGACGGTCACGTCCGGGTCGATGTCCCGGACGAAGTCCGCGTGCAGCCGTGCGAGGTCGGCGCCGTTGCACCTGGACCAGAGCAGGGCCATCCCGTCGGTCAGCTCGTAGGCGCTGCTGGGGCCCGCCAGGACGAAGCCGTCGGTGAACCGGACCAGCCCGTGGAAGGGATCCCGCAGCGGCGCGCCCGGCCGGGCGGGGGAGAAGAAGTCCGGCAGGGCCGGGACGCCAGTGGCGCCGTCCCAGCCGGTGGTGGACGCGAACGCGACCAGGCCGGCGGCCAGCGAGAGCCGCTCCCGGGCCAGTTCGGCGGCCGAGGCCCCGAGTCCGTCCAGAGGCACCGGCCCGTACCGCAGCCCCCAGAGGGACTCGAACACGGTGGCCAGCAGCGGGGACCTGGCGGCGCGGCGCAGCAGGAACTTGGGGCCGACGTACAGGGCCCGCTCCGCGGCCAGCACGGCCTCGATCCCGGATTTCAAGGCCTCGTCGGCCGCGGCCAGGGCGGTGTAGTGGTCGTCCACCGCCAGCGCGCCGGAGACGTCCTCGGCGAACGAGGAGGCCTGCTGGGAGTGGTGGTAGACCATCACCCGGGCCACCGTGTCGAGGTCGGGTCCGGCGAGTTCGGGAGTGCGGCCGATGCCGAGCCGGGTGGCCACGGCGTACCGCACCACCTTGATCATTTCCTTGTGGTCCAGATCGGCCTGGGCGCGGTCGGAGGCCGAGACCGCGTAGGAGCTCATGAGCTCCGCGTACCGGTTCCACTCGGCCTTGGTGACGGTCAGCAGGTCGAACCGCCGCCCGTCGATCACGTGCTGCCGGGTCCGGTCCGCGTCGGCGTCGTCGCGCACCGCGACGATGTCCACGTCGGACTCCGCGTGGCCGAGCCCGACGGAGAGGCTGCCCACGATGAACGCGGCCTCGCATTCGTCCCCCAGCGCGCCGGTCACGACCCGGACCGCCTCGGCCCGCTCGGCGGCGGAGACGTGGCGGTCCGGAATCCTGTATTCGAAATGGTCAGCCATCGACGAATGCTCCCGGGAGGAAAGGCACGGCGGATGCCCGGGACTCCCATCCGGTGTCCCGGACACCCGCCGCGTCGTTCATGCGGACCTACTGGCCCTTGGTCAGGCCACGGCCTTCGAGTTGTTGGCCTTCTCGGACTTCTTGATGTCGAACTTCATCTG
>CBRG010000436.1 GCA_000470535.1 Streptomyces sp. AW19M42 | reverse complement strand
ATCTCACGTCCGCGCCTCACGTCCGCGCCTCACGTCCGCGCCTCACTTCCACTGGCCGCGCCCGGCGCCAGGCCGGTGCCCGTCACGGGCCGGCTGGTCGGGAACCGGCTCCTCAGCCTCCCCGGCGCGGGCAAGGAGGTCCGCCGGTTCACCCTCGACACCCGCGGCGCGCAGAGCCCCCTCACCTACGAGGCCGGTGACGCCCTCGCCGTGCACCCCGTCAACAGCACCGAGCTGGTGGCCGAATGGCTGGCGGTCACCGGCCTTGACGCCGACGCGCCCGTCGATGTCGCCGGACCCGGCGGGATCCGGCTGGCCGACGCCCTGCACCACCGGCTGGACATCACCGCCCTCACCCCCGCCCTCCTCGGGTTCATCACCGAACGCACCGGCGACCGGGCCCTGAAGAAGATGCTGCGCCCCGACAACAAGGGCGAACTCGCCCGCTGGTCCTGGGGCCGCCAGGCGGTGGACGTGCTGGCCGAGTACCCGGTCCGCGCCGCACCGCAGGAATGGGCAGACGTCCTCAGACGGCTCCAGCCCCGCCTGTACTCGATCTCGTCCAGCCCGCTCACCGACCCCCACCAGGTGTCCCTGACCGTCTCCGTCGTCCGGTACGAGAACCCGCGCGGCCGCCCTCGCAACGGGGTGTGCTCGCCCTTCCTCGCGGACGCGGCCCCCGACGCGCCGGTGTCGGTCACCGTGCGGCGTGCCCCGCACTTCCGGCCGCCGGCGGGCCCCGACACGCCGCTGGTGATGGTCGGCCCGGGGACCGGCGTCGCGCCGTTCGTCGGCTTCCTGGAGGAGCGCAGGGCCCGCCGCCACCCCGGACCCAACTGGCTCTTCTTCGGAGAGCAGCACAGGGCCACCGACTTCTATTACGAGCAGGAGCTGACGGACTACCTCGCCGACGGCACTCTCACCCGCCTGGACACGGCCTTCTCGCGCGACCAGCGCGCCAAGGTCTACGTCCAGGACCGGATGCGTGAACACGGCGCCCGGCTCTGGTCCTGGCTCCAGGACGGCGCCCACTTCCACGTCTGCGGCGACGCCGCGCGCATGGCCAAGGACGTCGACCGGGCCCTGCGCGACATCGCCGTCGCGCACGGCGGCCTCGACGAGGACGGGGCCGGCCTGTACGTCAAGCAGCTCGCCGCCGACAAGCGGTACGTCCGGGACGTGTACTGAAGCGGCCCCTCAGACGGTCCGGGCCGGTCCGGCCCCCTCGACGTCGAAGGTCAGCTCGTCCTCGTAACACCACCACCAGGTCTCGCCCGGCTCGTAGGAGCGGATGAGCGGGTGTCCGGTGGCGGAGTGATGCGCGGTGGCGTGCTTGTTGCGGGAGGAGTCGCAGCAGCCGACATGGCCGCAGGTCGGGCACACCCGCAGGTGCACCCAGGTGTCGCCCTTCGCGACACACTCCGTGCAGGAATCGGCACTGTCCGGGGCGACCCGCCGCACCTGGTCCAGGTGGGAGCAGAGCGGCGGCGCCGCCTGTGCGTCCGTCATCGTCGGCCTCCTTGTCTTCGCTCCCCGCAGCGGCCCTGTCCCATTCTCGTGCGAAGTGCCGACCGGGGCGAGAGGAGACCGGGAAACCGGGGCGGGGAGGTGCGGATCGGAGCGGTGCAGGCAGGTCAAGGCTGATGTCGGATTCTCGCCAGCCCTGCCCGGCCGGGTGCCCCATGCTTGAACGATGCACACCGACACCGAGCGCTGCGTGCGGGCCGTCCGGTCCAAGGACTCCCGCTTCGACGGCTGGTTCTTCACGGCGGTCCTGACCACCAGGATCTACTGCCGGCCGAGCTGTCCCGTCGTGCCGCCCAAGGTCGAGAACATGACCTTCTACCCCAGCTCCGCCGCCTGCCAGCAGGCCGGATTCCGGGCCTGCAAGCGGTGCCGGCCCGACACCAGCCCGGGATCGCCCGAGTGGAACGCCCGCGCCGACGCCGTCGCCCGTGCGATGCGGCTCATCCGGGACGGGGTCGTCGACCGCGAAGGGGTGACCGGGCTGGCCACCAGGCTCGGCTACTCGGCCCGGCAGATCGAGCGGCAGCTGCTCGCGGAACTGGGAGCGGGGCCGCTCGCCCTGGCCAGGGCGCAGCGGGCGCAGACCGCACGG
This sequence comes from Streptomyces sp. AW19M42, assembly GCA_000470535.1. Taxonomy (GTDB): domain Bacteria; phylum Actinomycetota; class Actinomycetes; order Streptomycetales; family Streptomycetaceae; genus Streptomyces. The sequence continues at coordinate 4,292 of CBRG010000436.1, read as the reverse complement.
GTGCTCATCGAGACCACCGGGCTGCCCATGGCAGAGGTGGCGTTCGCGGCCGGGTTCTCCTCGGTCCGTACCTTCAACGACACCGTCCGCGAAGTCTTCGCCCTCGCCCCGGGCGAACTGCGCAGCCGTGCAGCCCGGTCGGCGACACCGCCGGCCACACCCGGAGCGATCGCCCTGCGGCTGCCCCACCGCGCCCCGCTCAACCCCAGCAACCTCTTCGGACACCTCGCGGCGACGGCCGTCCCCGGCGTGGAGGAGTGGCGCGACGGCGCCTACCGCCGCACCCTCGACCTGCCGTACGGGCACGGCATCGTCGCCCTCACTCCGCACTCCGACCACATCGCCTGCCGGCTCTCGCTCACCGACCCGCGCGATCTCACCCGGGCCATCAGCCGCTGCCGCTGGCTGCTGGACCTCGACGCCGACCCGGTCGCCGTCGACGAACAGCTGCGCACCGATCCGCTGCTCGCCCCGCTGGTCGACAGGGCGCCGGGGCGGCGGGTGCCGAGAACCGTGGACGGCGCGGAGTTCGCCGTACGGGCCGTCCTCGGCCAGCAGGTGTCGACGGCCGCGGCCCGTACCCACGCGGCCCGGCTGGTCACCGCCCACGGCACGCCCGTCGACGACCAGGAGGGCGGCCTCACCCACCTCTTCCCGGCACCAGGGGCGCTGGCCGGACTCGACCCCGAGCGGCTGGCCCTGCCGCGCAGCCGCCGCCGGACGCTCACCACACTCGTCGGAGCCCTGGCGGACGGTTCGCTGCGGCTCGGCCCCGACACCGACTGGGAGAAGGCGCGGGTCGAACTGGGCGCGCTGCCCGGCTTCGGGCCGTGGACGGTCGAGGTCATCGCCATGCGGGCGCTCGGTGATCCGGACGCCTTCCTGCCGACGGACCTCGGCATTCGGCGGTCCGCGCAGCAGCTCGGTCTCCCCTCGACACCTGCCGCGCTCACCGCCCGTGCGGCGGGCTGGCGGCCCTGGCGGGCGTACGCGGTCCAGTACCTGTGGACCGTGGACGACCACCCCATCAACCACCTTCCGCCACAGGGAAGTTCATCGTGACCACAGCACGCGCCACCACCGTCGCGGCCCGGCGGCACACCGTGACCGACAGCCCCTACGGCTCGCTGACCCTCGTCGCCACCGACGGGGTCCTCACCGGCCTCTACATGACCGGTCAGCGTCACCGTCCGCCCGAGGAGACGTTCGGCACGCCCGATCCCGGCCCCTTCGGCGAGGCGATCCGGCAGCTGGACGCCTATTTCGCCGGTGAGCTGCGGGAGTTCGACCTGCCGCTGGGCCTCGACGGCACCCCGTTCCAGCGCACCGTGTGGGCGGAGCTCCAGCGGATTCCGTACGGCGAGACGCGGTCTTACGGCGAACTGGCGGAGATCCTCGGCAAGCCCGGTGCCTCGCGGGCGGTGGGGCTGGCCAACGGCAAGAACCCGGTCGGCATCATCGTGCCGTGCCACCGGGTGATCGGAGCGTCGGGGAGCCTCACCGGATACGGCGGCGGGCTCGACCGCAAACAGCGGCTGCTGGCCTTCGAGAACGGTACGGACACCACCCCGGCGCTCTTCTAGAACGGGTGGAGGGCCCCGCGCAGGCGCGGAGCCCTCCACCCGCATCTGCCTCGGCCGGTCAGCCGGTGAAGATCTCGATGACCGTCCAGATCGCCAGCCCCAGCATGCACAGGCCACCGATCCGCTGGACCGTCTTGAGGGGGACGCGCTTGGCGATGAACCGCCCGGCGAGCAGCGCCAGTGCCGATACGGACATCAGGGCCGCCGCGGACCCGATCGCGGTGGACCAGGCGCCGTTGCTCGCGGCCAGGTTGGCCGTCGTGATCTGGGTCAGGTCGCCCCACTCGCTGATGAACACCGCCATGAACGCGGTCGAGTACACCGGCCAGAAACCGGACACGGTCTTCGGGGCGCCCTCGTCGTCGTCATCGCCCCCGCCGGCCCGCAGGAGCATGAACGCCCCGAACGCGAAGAGCGACGCCGAGACGAGCTTGACGATCCAGTCGGGCAGCAGCCCGAGCAGACCACCCGCACCGACCGCGATGGCGACGTGGACGATGAACGCGGACGACGTACCGAACCAGACATAGAGCGGGCGCATGCGGGTGCCCATGGCCAGCGAGGCGAACATCGTCTTGTCGGGGAGCTCCGCGAGGAAGATCAGCCCGAAAGCGGTGAGGATCGCCAGGGGGTCGAGATGCATTCCGGGTGGCTTTCTGTAGGAGCCGGGCCCCGGATCTTCCGCGAAGTGCCACTCGGGCTTTTCGGAGGACCACTCGGCCCGGCACGACGATTACACCCACGGGACGCGGGTGTGTCATACCTGACCGAAGGTCTCGCCCGTCCGTGACCTTCCACGGACCCGGCCACCGGGAACCCGGAGGTTCCAGTGTGTCGACGACCGGTTCGCGGGGCTACTCCCCTTCGCAGCCCTCCACATTACCCCACCCGGCAGCGGGGGAGATCACCTGTTCGAGCCGACGGGCAGCCCGTCCTCCAGCTCCGCCGCGCCCGCGCCGGAATCCAGCACCTCCAGCGCCGCCCGCACCCGCAGCCCGAGCCCGTCGGGCAGATGGCTGTCCAGGTCCGCCCGGTCGACCAGCTTCCACGACAAAAGCTCGTCCTCCTGGATGCGCACCGCCTTCAGCTGCCGCTCGTCGAGCACGCCGCCGTCGTAGACGTAGGCGACGATCGGCGGCCGTGCGGTGCCGCGCGCCCAGTCGACCGCCAGCAGCCGGCCCGGCTCCAGATCGAGACCGATCTCCTCGGCGGACTCGCGCCGGGCGGCCTGTCGGGGGGTCTCGCCGTCGGCCGATTCGATCGTGCCGCCCGGCAGGGTCCAGTCGTCCCGGTAGTTCGGCTCGACGAGCAGCAGCCGGCCCTCCGCGTCACGGAAGAGGCAGGCAGCGCCCGCGAGCACCTTGGGGAGTCCGTCGATATACGTGGCGTAGTCATCGGTGGTCACACGAGCAGCCTAAGTCGTTTCGGGCGCAGGTCCAGGGCACGGACACCCATGGGCAGGGAGCGGGTGATCCGGATAGGGTCGGGGCGGCGCGACTGCCTGTTCGAAAGCAAAGGGATTCAAGGTGACGGACGGAGCAGTGATGGAGACCGCACGCGTGCTCGTCGCGGCGGACAAGTTCAAGGGCTCGCTCACGGCTGTACAGGTCGCGGAGCGGGTGACGGCCGGGCTGCGGCGCATCGCGCCCGAGGTGCCAGTCGATACCCTGCCCGTGGCCGACGGCGGCGACGGCACGGTGGCCGCCGCGGTGGCCGCCGGATTCGAGCGCCGCGAGGCGCGCGTGACCGGGCCGCTCGGTGACCCGGTCACGGCGGCGTACGCCCTGCGCGACACCACGGCTGTGGTGGAGATGGCCGAGGCCTCGGGCCTCCAGCACCTTCCCGAGGGGGTGTTCGCCCCGCTCACCGCGACCACGTACGGCTCCGGCGAACTGCTGCTCGCCGCGCTCGAAGCGGGTGCGCGGACCATCGTGTTCGGGGTCGGCGGCAGTGCGACCACGGACGGCGGTGCGGGCATGCTGGCCGCGCTCGGCGCCCGGTTCCTGGACGCGGACGGCAAGCCCGTGGGTCCGGGCGGCGGCGGGCTCGCCGAGCTGGCCTCTGCCGATCTCTCCGGGCTCGACCCGCGGCTCAGCGGGGTCGACCTGATCCTCGCGAGCGATGTCGACAACCCGCTGACCGGGCCGACGGGCGCCCCCGAGGTGTACGGGCGCCAGAAGGGCGCGACCGAGGAGGACATCGCGGTCCTCGACGCGGCGCTCGCCCACTACGCGTCCGTGCTGGGACCGGACCACGCCCGACTGCCCGGCGCGGGCGCGGCCGGCGGTATCGGGTACGGGGCGCTGGTCGCCCTCGGCGCGCGCTTCCGGCCCGGGATCGAGGTGATGCTCGACGTTCTCGGCTTCGCCCCCGCGCTGGCCCGCGCCACGCTGGTCATCACGGGCGAGGGCTCGCTCGACGAGCAGACCCTGCACGGCAAGGCCCCGGCGGGGGTCGCCGCGGCGGCCCGCGCGGCGGGTATCGAGGTCGTCGCGGTCTGCGGCCGCCTCGCACTGCCCCCGGAGGCGCTCGGACGCGCCGGGATCCGGCGCGCGTACGCGCTCACCGAGCTTGAGCCGGATCCGGCGGTGTGCATGGCGGAGGCGGGGCCGCTGCTGGAGCGGGCGGCGGAGTCCATCGCCCGGGATTTCCTGCGCTGACCTGCCGGGAGGGCCATGCCCCCGCCGCGGGACCCTCGCAGTGGCGGGG
>CBRG010000435.1 GCA_000470535.1 Streptomyces sp. AW19M42 | reverse complement strand
CCCGCGACGTAAGCTCCCCCACCAGGACTTGAACCCGGACAAATAGCACCAAAAGCTACTGTGCTGCCAATTACACCATGGGGGAATAATTCCGACTAAACCGGGCGTTGGTCCGGGTCGGCCGGATCGGCACCCAACACTATGCCGTACCAAGCCCCTTCGACGCGACGATAAAGTCCGGCGCTTTCGGGCACGTGGATTTCGTCTCCGTTCGAACGTGCGAAGCGCTGTTCAGGTCACCCGAAAATGAGGTGCGCCCGCCCGTACGCTGGATGCCATGACCGCAACGGGGGCAGACCGGGAAGCGGCGGGACCGACCACCCGCGGCTACTGGTGGTGGGAACGGCGACGGAGTGTCGCACTGGATGTGGGACTGGCGCTGTTCTCGGCGCTGGAGTGTGCGTTGGAAGGGGTGGATTTCGCGGGGGACACCGGGCTGCCGGTGCCTCTGGGGGTGGTTTTCGGGTTCTTCGCGGGGGCCGTGCTGCTGGTTCGCCGGCGGTGGCCGATCGCCGTGGTGCTGGTGTCCGTCGCTACGACACCGGCCGAGATGGGCTTCCTGATGGGCCTGGTCGGCCTGTACACGCTGGCCGCGTCCGATGTGCCGCGGCGGATCACCGTGGTGCTGATGAGCATGTCGCTGGTCGGCACGTTCATCGTCACGTACGTGCGGCTGCGTCAGGGGGTCTCGGCCAGTGCCGACTTCGGGCCGGGCGACTGGTACGTCCCGATGCTGTCCCTCTTCATGGCGGTGGGGCTCACCGCGCCGCCCGTGCTGTTCGGCCTCTACATAGGGGCCAGGCGCCGGCTGATGGAGAGCCTGCGGGAGCGGGCCGACTCGCTGGAGCGGGAGCTCTCGCTGCTCGCGGACCGGGCCGAGGAGCGGGCCGAGTGGGCCCGTACGGAGGAGCGGACGCGGATCGCCCGCGAGATGCACGACGTGGTCGCCCACCGGGTGAGCCTGATGGTCGTCCACGCGGCGGCGCTCCAGGCCGTCGCGCCCAAGGACCCGGCGAAGGCCGTGCGCAACGCGGCGCTGGTCGGTGACATGGGGCGCCAGGCGCTGACCGAGCTGCGCGAGATGCTCGGGGTGCTGCGCACGGGGGAGCCGATGGTGGCGCGGGTGACGAAGGTGCCGCTCGCCTCCGTCGGCCGGGCGGCCCCGGCCGTGGCGGAGGACGGGCCCCGGCTGGACGAGGTGGAGACGCTGGTCGGGGAGTCGCGGGCGGCGGGCATGACGGTGGAGCTCTCGGTGGAGGGCGAGACGCGGCCGTACCCGCCCGAGGTCGAGCAGACGGCGTACCGGGTCGTGCAGGAGGCCCTGACGAACGTGCACAAGCACGCGGCCGGCGCGAAGACCTGGGTGCGGCTGGCGCACCGGGGCGCGGAGGTCGCCATGCAGGTGGAGAACGGCCCCTCCGACTCGGCCACGGCGGACGCGGGGCTGCCCAGCGGCGGCAACGGGCTGGTGGGCATGCGGGAGCGGGTGCTCGGTCTGGGCGGGGTCTTCGTCTCCGGGCCGACGGACGCGGGCGGCTTCCGGGTCTCTGCGGTGCTGCCGCACGCGACGGCTCCGGATGCGTGACGGCCGCGGTGGCCCGCGGAACACTCGGGCCACCACCAGCCCCCGGGGCCACGCCCAGCCCGTCCGGGAATTGAGGACGGAACCCTGGGGGTGTGCGCCCGGGACTCCGCGGGAACGCGTCCGCGATGGCTACCGGCCCTGAGCCGGACGGTTCCGTCCTGAAACGCCGGACGGGCCGGACGGGGGCGGCCCCGCGGCGGCTGCCGGCCCGTCCGGCGGCTGAGGACGGGCCGGCGCCGGTCAGGCGGAGGCGAGGCGTTCCGGCTGGGCGCCGGTGACCAGGGTGGACAGGGCCTGGTCGATGTCAGGGCCGAGGTACCAGTCGCCGGTGTGGTCGATGCTGTAGATCCGTCCCTCGGCGTCGATCGCGAGCACCGCCTGCCCGTTCCCCTCCTCGCCCAGCGGGGCGACCTCGGTCTCCAGGGCGCGGCCCAGGTCCGCCAGGGTCCGGGCCAGGTGCAGCCCGCGCAGCGGGTCGATCCGTACCGTCGCCGGTGCGATCTGGCGGCCGGGCGCGGCGGGGGTGAGGTGCAGGCCGCCGAACTCGGCCCAGGCCTCCACGGCCGCCGGGAAGACGGCGTGCTGGTGGCCTGCCGGTGAGGCGTGCGAGCGCAGCGCGTCGGCCCACTCCTCGGCCTGCCGGATGTCCCAGCGGCCGGGCTGCCAGCCGGCGGCGCGCAGGGCGGCGTCGACGGCGACGGGGAAGCGGGTGGAGGCCTGGTGGTCGTGGTTCGCCGGGCCCGCTTGTTCGGGTAGGTCGTGTCGGTCGGCCATGGGGGCGCGGTCAGCCCTTCTCTGCGGTGGTCGCCGCTCCGGTCGTGGTGAGGTCGACGGGTCGTACGCCGAAGTGGGCGAGCATCACCGAGCAGGACCGGCAGGGCGGCGCGTAGCTGCCGTGCATGGGGTCGCCGTCCTCGCGGATGCGGCGTGCGGTGAGCCGGGCGTGCTTGAGCGCGCGGCGGGCCTCGCCGTTGGTGAGGGGCTTGCGCTGGGCGCGCTTGGAGCGCCCGGCCTCGGCGGCGGTGAGGTGCCGGGAGAGCAGTATCGCTTCGGGGCAGCGGCCGGTGAAGCGTTCCCGCTGGCCGCTGGTGAGGGTGTCCAGGAAGTCCTGGACGAGGTGGTGCAGTACGGGTGGCTGGTCGCCCTTGCCCGCGGTGCAGGTGAGTGTCTCGCCCCGGACGGACAGCGCTGCGGCCACGGCGGGCAGGATGCCGTCGCGGCGGTGGGTGAGGCGGGGTGCGTGGCTGGTGTCGGTGCTGCTCCAGCTGAGTCGTGGGTCCCCGGATGTGACGGTGTGTGCAGAGTGTGCGGTGTGCATGGTGCGTTGTCCCTCCCGTGCCCGCAGCGGCCGCTGCCGAATGTGCACGCCCCCGTGTATGCGGGTGACAGCCTGCCAAATGTGTCGGGTCGTGTGAAAGCTGGGTCGGGAAAACGTGTGTGCGTGTCGCCCGATGGTGGCCCGGCCGTCGCTCATCCGGCACAGCGTTGTGACGGTTCGTGACGGAAGTGGTCGGCGGTCGGTGGGGCGGGACCCGTTCTTGCGGCACCGCATAGGCTGTGCCTGGACCGCCCCCATGGGCAGGTCGGTCCTCATCAGCCAGACGCAGCAGGGGGCAACCGCCATGACGACAGGTCGGCTCGGGCAGCAAGCCGCGCCACCGAACGGGGCCTACGCCGGGCAGCTCGTGCAATTCCCGGATCCTGTCCGGGCGTCCCGCCACCCCAGAGGTGTGCGCATGGACGGGAACGGGTGTCCGGAGTTCGCGCCGTACGCGCGCGCCGCCGCCGAGATCGCGGAGCCCCCGCAGGGCTTCGGTGTCGACGAACTGCGGCTCACGGACTACGTGTCGGCGAACGCGGCGCTGGCGGCCAGTGGCCATGAGCTGTGGGACACGATCCCGGCGGTGGCCACCCCGCACGGCTGGACCTGGCACCACGTGCCGGGCGGCCGGCGGATGGAGCTGGTCCCGGTCGAGGTGAAGGCGCTGCTGCGGCATCACGGCGGGCTGGCGACGACCGCGGTGGACCAGAACAAGCGGGGTACGCGTCCGCTCCAGGAGACCCGGCCCGCGCACTTCCGGCTCCCGAAGGGGGCCGTGGCGGTGAGTGAGCAGCAGATCCAGGGCGTCGAGGAGGACCTCGGCTACCGGTTGCCGGGTGCGTACCGCACGTTCCTGAAGGCGGCCGGCGGTTCGGCCCCGGTGGGTGCGGCGCTCGACGCCGAGCTGGGGCTGCTGGTCGACCAGCCGTTCTTCACGGTGCGCGACGAGGCGGCCGTGAACGATCTGGTCTACGTGAACAAGTGTTTGCGGGACCATCTGACCAAGGACTACCTGGGGGTCGGTTTCGTCCAGGGCGGCATTCTCGCGGTGAAGGTCCGGGGCCAGGGCATCGGTTCGGTCTGGTTCTGCGCGTACGACGACGCGCGGGATCAGGACGGCTGGAGTGTCCAGGAGCGGGTGGACCGGCTGCTGTTGCCGTGCGGCGTGGACTTCGACGCCTTCCTGCAGCGTCTCGCGGGTAATCCGCCGGAGCTGGAGACGGTGGCGAACCTGATGGTGGACGGCGGCTTCGCGCGCGCCGTCCCGGTGGAGGGGTGAGCGCGATGGTGACCTTTGCGCAGGCGCAGGAGCGCGCGGACGAGTGGGTCAACGGCGACGTTCCGGCGTATCAGCACCGTGAGGTGCGGGTGCGTGAGTTCGAGCTGGGTTTCGTGGTGTGGGCAGAGGACCGGGCGAACGGCCCGGTCTCGGACGGTGGCCGGCAGCGGCTGGTGATCGCCCGGGACAGCGGTGAGGCGACGTTGTGGCCCGGTCTGCCGGTCGGTGAGGTGATCCGGCGGTACGAGGAGGACTACGGCACCCCGGATGTGGCGGAGCCGGCCCCGGAGCCGCCACAGCGCATCGATCTGAACCAGACGTCGTTCCTGTTGAGCCCGCCGGAGTGGCTCCAGGAGGCGGCGGACAAGCTCGGCATTCCTGACCGGCGGG
>CBRG010000434.1 GCA_000470535.1 Streptomyces sp. AW19M42 | reverse complement strand
CGCCCGAAGGCGGGGTGGGGCGTCCACCCCGTCCCCGGACCCCGCGCGCCGCGCGCCGGCGAGGCTGGAAGGTCAGCGGCCGACCTCCTTCGTCACCAGATTCACCGCCTCGTCCACGTCGTCCGTGACGTGGAACAGGAGCAGGTCCTTCGCGGACGCCTTGCCCTGGGCGATCACCGTGTCCCGCAGCCAGTCGACGAGGCCGCCCCAGTACGCCGTGCCGAACAGCACGATCGGGAAGCGGGTGACCTTGCCCGTCTGGACCAGCGTGAGCGCCTCGAAGAGCTCGTCCAGGGTGCCGAGTCCGCCGGGCAGGACGACGAAGCCCTGGGCGTACTTCACGAACATCGTCTTGCGGACGAAGAAGTAGCGGAAGTTGACGCCGATGTCGACGTGCGGGTTGAGACCGGACTCGAAGGGCAGCTCGATGCCCAGGCCGACGGAGACCCCGTTCGCCTCCCGCGCTCCCTTGTTCGCCGCCTCCATCGCTCCGGGTCCGCCCCCGGTGATCACCGCGAAGCCCGCTTCGACCAGCGCCTTGCCGATCCGTACGCCCGCCTCGTACTCCGGCGCGTCGGCCGGGGTCCGGGCCGAGCCGAAGACGCTGATGGCACTCGGCAGTTCGGCCAGCGCGCCGAACCCCTCGACGAACTCCGACTGGATGCGCATGACCCGCCAGGGGTCGGTGTGCACCCACTCGGAGTCACCCTCGGAGTCCAGCAGCCGCTGATCGGTGGTGCCGGGCTGTACCTGGTCCCTGCGGCGCAGCACCGGGCCGAGTCGCTGTTCCTCCGGCCTGACCGCGTCCTCGGGGATCTCCGCACCTTCGGGGATCCGCGCATCCTCGGGGTTGCCCATGACCTGCTCCCTCCGCCGACATCGGAGGCGTCCTGCGACACCCCGTCTCCCGCCAGCGTAGATCGCCAAAGGTTACGTACAGGGGAATGCCGGAGGTCAGGTCGTGAGCCAGGAGCGGAGCCGCTCCTCGCAGTGGGTGATCCGCTCGACCGCGACGCGCTCGTCACGCTTATGGGCGAGGATCGGATCGCCGGGGCCGTAGTTCACGGCGGGGACGCCGAGCGAGCCGAAGCGCGATACATCCGTCCAGCCGAACTTGGGCCGGGCGGTGCCGCCGACCGCGTCCATGAACGCCTTGGCCGCGGGGTGCGAGAGGCCGGGCATCGCCGCGCCGGAGTGGTCGTCGACGACGAACTCGACGACGCCGCAGTCGGCGAAGACCTCGTGGACGTGGGCCAGTGCCTCGTCGGGGCCGAGGTCGGGGGCGTACCGGTAGTTGACGACGACGGTGCAGGCGTCGGGGATGACGTTGTTGGCGACGCCGCCCTCGATCCGTACGGCGTTGAGCCCCTCGTGGAACTCCAGTCCGTCGATCACCGGCTTGCGCGGCTCGTACGCGGCGAGCCTGGCCAGGATCGGGGCGGCGCCATGGATGGCGTTGGACCCCATCCAGCTGCGCGCGGAGTGCGCGCGCTCCCCCTCGGTACGGAGGAGGACGCGCAGCGTGCCCTGGCAGCCGCCCTCGACCTCGCCGTTGGAGCCTTCCAGGAGGACGGCGAAGTCGGCCGCCAGCCAGTCGGGGTGGGCGTCCGCGATGTGGCCGAGGCCGTTGAGGTGCGCGGCGACCTCTTCGTTGTCGTAGAAGACGAAGGTGAGGTCGCGGTTGGGCTCGGGTACCGTCGCGGCGATCCGCAGCTGGACGGCGACGCCGGACTTCATGTCGGAGGTCCCGCAGCCCCACAGGAGCCCGTCGGCGTCGAGCCGGGAGGGGACGTTGTCCGCGATCGGCACGGTGTCGATGTGCCCGGCGAGCAGGACGCGCTCGGCGCGGCCGAGGTTCGTCCTGGCGACGACGTTGTTGCCGTACCGCTCCACGGTCAGGTGCGCAAGGGTCCGCAGCGCCGTCTCGATGGCGTCCGCGAGGTCCTTCTCCTCCCCGCTGACCGAGGGGAAGTCGACGAGCCGGGCGGTGAGCGCGGGCCCGTCCAGTGTGAGGTCAAGGGTGCTTTCGGCCATGGCTACGACCCTAGTGCCTCGCGTACGGTGGCCCCGTGCCCCGGACCGATTCCTCTGCCCGCCGACACACCGGCCGCCGCAGCCGCCGGCTGCGCGTCGCGGCCGCCTTCGCCGTGCTCGTGGCCGTGGGCGGCTATCTGACCGTCTCGTACCTGTCGGGCGGCACGAGCTCCGACCAGTGCACGGTGCACTCCGCGGACGGTTCGTCCGGTGAGGGGCGTACGTACCGGCTGAGTCCGGAGCAGGCCGCGAACGCCGCGACGATCTCGGCTGTCGGCACCACGCGCGGGATGCCGGAGCGCGCGGTGACGATCGCGCTGGCGACGGCGCTCCAGGAGTCCGGGCTGCGCAATATCGACCATGGCGACCGGGACTCCCTGGGACTGTTCCAGCAGCGTCCCTCGCAGGGCTGGGGCACCGGGCAGCAGATCCTCGACCCGGTCTACTCGGCAGGGAAGTTCTACGAGCACCTGGCCGAGGTCCCGGGCTACTCGCGGCTGCCGCTGACGGTGGCCGCGCAGCGCGTGCAGCGCAGCGGTTTCCCGCAGGCGTACGCGAAGCACGAGCCGGACGCCGCGCTGCTGGCGGCCGTGCTGACCGGGCGGACGCCGGCCGCGCTGACCTGTGCGCCGCCGCGCGCGACGGCCGGGACGGGCGACGCCACGGAGGTCAGGGCCGCGCTGACCCGTGCTTTCGGCAAGGGTGCGCTGCCGGTGGCGGACGCGGCGGACGGCCGGGCCCCGACGGCGGGTGCGACGGCTCAGGGCTCACTCTCGGTGCCGGTGCGGTCGGGTGGCGCGGCGACGGAGGGCGGTGTGCCGCAGCACGGCTGGGAGCTCGCGCACTGGGCGGTGGCGCAGTCCGAGGTGCTGGGCATCGACGAGGTCGCGTACGCGGGCCGGGTGTGGAAGGCCGGATCGGGCTGGCGGACGGAAAGCAGGGAATCAGGCGTCACCGAGGTCCGTATGCGCTTCGTGCATTAGTGCGACGGTTCCCCCTTGCAGGGGGGTCCGGGCATTACCGGGACAGCCTCCGCACACGGGTTCGCGCGCGCCCTTCCGGACGGCGCAATTTCCTTGCGGCCAAAGGGAAGTGACGGTTCGTCGCGCAGTCGGGGAAGGCATTGTTTGCCCGGGTTCATCCGTTGCGGATTATCTGACGCATTGCCGACTCTTTACGTCGGTTCACCGCAACCTCCCCCGCCCCCAAGACGGTTGTCATGGCGTCCGGTTCACGGACAGACAGATTCCACATCCCGTCGAAGGAGCATCATGTCCCTCCCCCTGACCCGTCGGATCGCCCGTACCGCGCTGCTGATCGCGGCGGGTGCGGCCCCCGTGGTCGGTGCGGCCGGCGCCGCCGGTGCCGCTGAGCTCCCGCAGGCACCGGAGCTCGGCGGTCTCACCAGCGTCGACAGCGCCGGTCTCGGCAAGACGGTCGACGGCGTGTCCAAGCAGGGCGCCGAGACCGGCGGCAAGGTCGTCGGGACCACGCTGCCGGTGGCGAGCAAGACCCTCGGCGAGACGGCCGGCAAGGCCGCCCCCGTCGTCGGCAAGGCGGCGGCCGGTGGTGCGACCGGTACCCTCGGCGGCCTTCCCACGAAGGGCCTGCCGCTCGGCTGATCCACGCCGGACCGACGCGGTGACGCGCGAGGGCCTGAGGGGTGCGCACCCCTCAGGCCCTCGCGCGT
>CBRG010000433.1 GCA_000470535.1 Streptomyces sp. AW19M42 | reverse complement strand
CGCCCAGCCGCCGGCCCGTTCGACCGCGGTGCGGATCAACCGCGGGTGACGCGCCCTACCGGGGCCTGCGCAGTCACCACATCCACTGGAGCATTTCAAACATTTACGTTTCAACTTTCTTCATAACAGGCCTAGTTGGCCAGATCGCGATGCCGATCTTCCGACGGTGTGATCATTCCACAGGGAGGGGATCGCGGGATAAGAACAAGCTCACCCGTTCGGGTGATTCCAGCGCGAGTCGGGCCTGCCAACCCCCGTGCCGTACAGAGCATTTCGCTGCAAATACCGCCGATCGCCGCGTCGCACACCGCGAACGCCCGCGGGCCGCCTGCACGACACCGCTCGATTCCGGGCGTCTCTGGGCAAGGCGCTATTCAGACCGCAATACGGTGCAAACAGCCCCCACCGCCTGGCCCTTGGCCGATTCTTGGTCATTACATGCCCCATACATGAAGCGTTCCTCGCCAGAGTGGCGCATTACATGTGCACATCATCCGGCACATGCTCCGCACGCGAGATCCACATCGCAGGGGGTTCTACCTTGAGAAACAGCCGCGCCGGACGACGCGCCGGACTGAGCCTGGTGGCGACACTGCCACTGCTCGCCGGTGCACTCGCCCTCGGGATACCCAACGCAGCCGCAGACTCCGCGCCGAGCGGCCGGGATGCGTTGCAGGGCACCAAGCCGGCCTGGGCCACCGCCACGGCCGACCAGGGCGCCACGGCCGACAGCGGGAAGGTCGCCGTCCGGGTCCACCTCGCCGGGCGCGACGCGAAGGGGCTGACCGCCTACGCGGCCGCCGTCTCCGACCCGCAGTCGCCGTCGTACGGCAAGTACCTGAGCGCCGCGCAGGCGCAGGCACGGTTCGGGGCGACCCAGGACCAGATCGACCGGGTCAGCCAGTGGCTGAAGTCGAGCGGACTGACCGTCACCGGAGCCAACCAGCACTACGTGTCGGCCACCGGTGAAGTGCCGCGGACCGAGAAGGCGTTCAGCACCCAGCTGCGCAACTACCGCAAGGGCGCCCACACCTACCGCGCCCCGGCCTCCACCGCGTCGGTGCCGGCCGCGCTGAGCGATGACGTGCTCGCCGTATCGGGCCTGGACAACGCGCCGCGCAAGTCCAGCCACGACGAGGTGCTGCCGCCGCCGGACGCGGTGTTCCGCAACTCCGGCCCGGCGTCCTCGTACTACGGGTCCAAGACCGCCTCCAGCCTGCCGAGCGCCTACGGGTCCAAGGTGCCGTACGCGGTCAAGGGGTACACCGGCAAGCAGCTGCGCGCCGCGTACGGGGCGGGGGGCTACACCGGCAAGGGTGTGACCGTCGCCATCACCGACGCGTACGCCTCCCCCACCATCGCGAAGGACGCCGCCGAGTACGCCAAGCGCAACGGCGACGCACGGTACAAGCGCGGCCAGTTCAGCCAGGTGCTGCCGGACGACTACACGAAGACCGAGGAGTGCGGCGCCTCCGGCTGGTACGGCGAGGAGACCCTCGACGTCGAGGCCGTGCACGCGGTCGCACCCGCCGCGGACATCGTGTACGTGGGCGGCGCGTCCTGCTACGACGACGATCTGCTGGACTCCCTGAACAAGGTCGTCGACCACCGGCTCGCGGACATCGTCTCCAACTCGTGGGGCGACGTCGAGGCCAACCAGACCCCCGACCTGGCGCTCGCGTACGACCAGGTGTTCCAGATGGGTGCGATCGAGGGCATCGGCTTCTACTTCTCCTCCGGCGACAACGGCGACAACGTCGCCTCCACCGGCACGAAGCAGATCGACGTCCCCGCGAACTCCGCCTGGGTGACCTCGGTCGGCGGTACGTCGCTGGCCGTCGGCAAGCACGACACCTACAAGTGGGAGACCGGCTGGGGGACCACGAACGCTCCCCTGGCGGCCGACGGCAAGAGCTGGACCGGCTTCCCCGGCGCCTACACCTCGGGCGCGGGCGGCGGCACCAGCTCGACCGTGAAGCAGCCGTTCTACCAGCGCGGCATCGTGCCGGACGCGCTGGCGAAGGCCAACGGGGGGACCCGGATGCGCACCGTCCCGGACGTCGCGGCCGTGGCTGACCCGAACACCGGCTTCCTGGTCGGCCAGACCCAGACGATGCCCGACGGATCGCTGGGCTACGACGAGTACCGCATCGGCGGGACGTCGCTGGCGGCACCGGTCATCGCCGGTGTCCAGGCCCTGGCGCAGCAGGCGCGGCACGGCCTGCCCCTCGGCTTCGCCAACCCGGCGATCTACGGCCGCTACCACTCGAAGGCGTACCACGACGTGACGGACCACCCGCTGGGCAGGGGCCACGACCTGGCCGTCGCCCGGGTGGACTTCGCCAACGGCTACGACGCGGCCGACGGTCTCCTGACCTCGGTGCGGAGCCTCGGCAAGGACGCCTCGCTGTCGGCGGTGCGCGGCTACGACGACGTGACGGGTGTCGGCACTCCGGCCCCCGGATACGTGAGCTCCTACCGCAGGCACTGAGCCCACGACCCCCTGACGCGGGACCGGACGGCCGTCCCGGGGCGCACGAGCCCCGAGGCGGCCGTTCGGCCGTGCAAGGGGTGGCAGGCCACGGGCGGACAGAGGTGCTGGTCAGGCCGAGGTGCGTTTGCGCGGGGCGTTCTTCGTACTGCTCCGCTTCGTCGCGGTGTTCTTCTTGGCCGTACTCTTCTTGGCCGTGGATTTCTTGGCCGTGGATTTCTTCGTTGCGGTCTGCTTCTCTGCGGTCTTCTCCGCTGCGGTCTGCTTCTCTGCGGTCTGCTTCTCTGCGCTCTTGCTCGCGGTGGTCTTCTTGGCTGCGTTCTTCTTCGCCGCCGTCTTTTCCGACCCCGCCGTGGACTTCTTCGCGCCGGCGGTCGAGGAACCGGGCCTGCCGGACTTCGCGCCCTTGTGGTCGGCCATCGAGGTGACCTTCGCGACGGGCGCGTCCTCGCCGTGCCCGTCCCCCTCCGCACCGCCCTCGCGGGCCTCCTTCGCCGCCCGGACGCTGCTCTCCAGCGCCGCGACCAGGTCGATCACCTTGCCGCCGGTGTCCTGGGGCTCCGCCCGGCGCGGCACCTCGCCGGCGGCCTTGGCCGCGACGAGCTCCTCGACCGCCTCCCGGTAGTCGTCGTGCAGCGAGTCCATATCGACCTCGCCCAGCGTGGCCATCAGGGCGTCGGCCAGGTCGAGTTCGGCATCGCGCACCTTCACACCGGTCTCGGGCGTGACGTCCTCGGGGATCCGGATCTCGTCCGGCCAGAGCAGTCCGTGCATCGCGATCACGTCGTCGACGACCCGCAGCATCCCGAGCCGCTCGCGCCCGCGCAGGGCGTACTTGGCGACGGCGACCTTCCGGCTCCGCTTCAGTGCCTCACGCAGCAGGGTGTACGGCTTGGCGGCCGGGACCCCGTTGGCGGAGAGGTAGTAGGCGGCGTCCATCTGGAGCGGGTCGATCGCGTCGGCCGGCACGAAGGCGACGATCTCGATCGTCTTGGCCGTCGGCAGCGGCAGCGAACCGAGATCCTCGTCGGTGATCGGGATCACCGAGCCGTCGGCGTCCTCGTAGCCCTTGCCGATCTCGGCGGCGGTCACCTCTTCCCCGTCCACCTCGCACACCTTGCGGTAGCGGACCCGGCCACCGTCGGTGAGATGGATCTGGCGGAAGGAGACCGAGTGGTTCTCGGTGGCGTTGATCAGCTTGACCGGGATGCTGACCAGCCCGAAGGAGATGGCGCCGTTCCATATAGACCTCACCGGTCACCCCTTGCATCCGTGATGTCTGTATCTGCCAGCGTTGGTAGGTACAAGCAGGTATAGATCCCGATTACGTGTGATTCTTATCGTATGACGCCGATCACAGAGGTGGAGGGGCGGCGCCTGACGCTCAGCAATCTGGACAAGGTGCTGTATCCGGCCACCGGCACCACCAAGGGCGAGGTGCTGCACTACTACGCGGCCACGGCCGCCGAGGCGCTGCTGGCGCATCTGCGGGAGCGGCCCGTGTCCTTCCTGCGTTATCCGGACGGGCCGGACGGGCAGCGGTTCTTCACCAAGAACCCGCCCCCCGGTACGCCGTCCTGGGTACGGACCGCGCCGGTGCCGCACCACGACAACGAAGGGGCCAGGCAGATCGTGGTCGCGGATCTGGCCTCGCTGATGTGGGCGGCCAACCTGGTGGTGGAGTTCCACAGCCCGCAGTGGCGGGCCGGTACGCCGGGCGTGGCCGACCGGCTGGTGTTCGACCTGGACCCGGGAGCGCCCGCGAGCGTCGTGGAGTGCTGCGAGGTCGCCCTCTGGCTGCGGGAACGGCTGGCCGAGGACGGTCTGGAGGCGTACGGGAAGACCTCGGGCTCCAAGGGGCTGCATCTGCTCGTACCGCTGGAGCCCACGCCGTCCGGCCGGGTGTCGGCGTACGCGAAGGGGCTGGCCGTCCGGGCGGAGCTGGAGCTCCCCGATCTGGTCGTGCACCGGATGAAGAGGGCGCTGCGGCCGGGGAAGGTGTTCGTCGATTTCAGCCAGAACGCCGCGGCGAAGACGACCGCCACCCCGTACACCTTGCGCGCGAGGGCCGAACCCACCGTCTCCGCGCCGGTCACCTGGGCGGAGATCGAGGCGTGCCGCAGCCCCGGCGAGCTGGTCTTCATGGCCGGTGACATGGCGGAACGGCTGGCCCGGTACGGGGATCTGCTCGGACCGCTCAACGAGCAGGGCCGGGGACGTCCGGTCCCGGACACGCCGCAGGACAGGGACCCGGCTTGAGGACTGCTCCCAGCGGCCACCGCGCCCCGGGCATACCGCACCGCTGCCGTTGTTGTCATGTCCAAAGGTAAAAGGCGGCATGTGGCGGGTGGATTGTCCGAGCGGTGGTGCACACTCTGCGCAGACACTGCTTCGTGGAGACGGCCTCACCCGCGACGCCGCCGGCAATCGTGGGTGAGGCCGTAAGGCGTGGGGAGGCGATGGCGTGTTCGCGGGGATCGACGAGGTCGACTGGGCCTCGATGGAGCATGCCTACGGGCCTGCCGATGATGTGCCCGGCCTGCTCCAGGGCCTCGCGTCCGCCGATCCGGCGGAGCGCGAGGGCGCGCTGGACGGCATGTACGGCGCCGTGCATCACCAGGGGGACGTCTACGCGTGCACCCTCGCCTGTATCCCCTTTCTCTTCGAGCTGGTCGTGGATCCGGCGGTCCCGGACCGCGGCGGCATCGTCGAACTGCTCACCAGCATCGGCGGCATCGACCTCGACGAGGACGACGAGGACGAGATCGACGAGGACGAGATCGAGGGCGCGGCGAACTACGCCATGGCGGCGGCGGCCGTCACCGCCGGGGCCGGGGTGTTCTTCGCGCTGATGGCCGACGACGACCCGGGGGTGCGGGTCTCCGCCCCGCTGGCCCTGGCCACCCTGCACGGGAACCCCGCGCGGGTCCTGCCGCTGCTGCGGGAGCGGCTGGCGGTGGAGCCGGACGAAGAGGTGCGGCTCGCCCTGGTCGAGGCGGCGGGGCGGGTCGCGCTGCGCCACCGCCCGCTGACGGACCAGATCGCGGACTGGCTGAGCCGGCTGGCCGCAGAGGCGTATCCGCCGGGGCTGCGGCTGGCGGCACTGGCCCAGCTGGCGCGCTGCGCACCGCAGGCGCTGCCGGGCGATGTGGTGCGGGTGGTGGCGGGGCTGCTGCGGCAGCTGCGGTCCTCCTCCGCGGCCGGGGACGCGGAGCCGGCGTGCCGGTCCGCGGAGGCGCACAGCGAGCCGGAGCCGGCCGGGGCGGAGGAGCGGGCCGCGCCGGTGACCCTGGTGGGGCAGTTGCGCGCGATGCCGGCCGAGGAGAGCGCGGGCCGCACCGCGCCCTGGACGGCC
>CBRG010000432.1 GCA_000470535.1 Streptomyces sp. AW19M42 | reverse complement strand
GCCGGGACGACGGCGCCTGCCGGGAAAATGGCTGCAATACCCTCACCGGCCTCGTCTGTCTGCGTTTCGCGAAGTCTTCTCCTGATCGAGTGATTGACCAATCCGCCGGGCAGTCGGCACCGAATCAGCTGCGTGACGATCCTCCGGACCACCCCGATTCGTACCGTGCCCGCTGCCCGAGCCATCGGCCGGGCCGGTGGCGTCCGGACCGGACACACATCACGGCCCTTCCCGCCGGTGCGAGCGCTCAGTACCAGGCAGTCCTGACCGGCCGCTGCCGCCCGGCACCCGTCGCAGACGCAGCCGCCGACTGCGACCTCCGTCCCTCCAGCCCGTATTCCAAAACCCGTATTCATCAAGGAGAACACCATGAACGCCCTTCGCTACCGTCGTGCGGCCGTCGCCGTCGCCGCAGCCGCTGTCCTGCCGCTGGCGCTGACCGCGTGCTCGGACGACAGCTCCGACAAGGCGTCGGACAGCAAGTCCAGTGCCGCTGCCGCCGCTCCGGACGCCTCGGAGCCGGCCGCGGCCGACTCCGCCTCGATGGACAAGCCGTTCGGCCCGGCCTGTGCGGGCGTCCCGAAGCAGGGCGCGGGCAGTTTCGACGGCATGTCGAAGGACCCGGTCGCCACGGCCGCCTCCAACAACCCCGACCTGTCGACCCTGGTGACCGCGGTCAAGAAGGCCGGCCTGGTCGACACGCTCAACAACGCCGAGAACATCACCGTGTTCGCACCCACCAACGAGGCCTTCGCCAAGATCCCGAAGGCCGACCTGGACAAGGTCCTGAGCGACAAGGCGACGCTCACCAAGATCCTGACCTACCACGTCGTGGGGCAGAAGCTCACTCCGAAGCAGCTGGAGAACGGCAGCTTCGACACCCTCCAGAAGTCCAAGCTCACCACCTCCGGATCCGGTGAGTCCTACAAGGTCAACGACAGCGCCAAGGTGGTGTGCGGCAACGTGCCCACGGCCAACGCGACGGTCTACATCATCGACACGGTCCTGATGCCCAAGTAGTCGCGGCCAACAAGCCCGGACAGAGCCGCCCCGCTGCGCACCCGGCCGGAACCAGCCCCCCGGCCCGGGTCCGCGGCGGGGCTTTTCGCGCCGTGGGCCCTCCGGTGCCCCTGGAACCGTCCGTGCCCCGCTCAGTGGAGGGTGCGGCTCAACAGCCGGACGGCCGTTCGATGGCGAAGCCGCCGCCCCAGGCCGCTCATCCTCAGCCGCCACGGCGGTGGCCGGGGCGTGGCGCGGACGATGTCGAGTACCCGCCTCTTCAGGGCCGCAGGCGGGACCGTCGTCGACGCCATCCCCAGGCGGGCGGCGGTCGCCCGAAACTCTTCGCACTCGCGAAAGCACGTGGGGCATCCCGCACAGTGGGCCTCGACGGCTGTGCGCTCCCGCCCCTCCAGTGCATCCAATGCGTACGCACCGGTCAGCATATGAACGTCGGACACCATTTCCTCCTGTACTTAACGGAACGGGTGAGCAGCTGTGTGTGGGGGCATGGAAAACGGCAACACCGAACTGCGGTACCGACTCTTCGTCACCCGAATTGTCGATAACCGGAAACGCATTGACGGGAAATCAGTGGTCCCTGTCTGAATTCTTCTCCGAAGTCGTCACGGGTGCCGTTGGTCCGGCCGTTCCTGAGTGATCCGTAGCCGAGTCGGCTACGGATTGCCGTCTGGGCGAAATTGGTCAAGATCCCCCGAAAGCTCATGGCGTTGGGATGACATACGGACTGTGCGACAGGCTGTTCGGGTGAATGTTCGTACTGTTGCAGCGAGTGAATGGCTGTTGCTTATTGCGATTGGTTCGCAATAAGTGGGGTGGTGTCACTTATGGCCTACGCGCGGCGGCGTGTTCTCCGTGAGATCGACGGAAGGCCGACGGGCCGCATTCATGCCTTCATCTGCGGTGATGCCGGAAGAAGGGCATGCCGCCGAAATAATTCCCGGGAAATACGTGAATCCGTGCCGGATAAATGTGGTTCGCTGTCGCCCGACGACCGGCGTGGGCACAGCCCCCGCGATAGTCGCGCGGAATTCTTCCCGTGCACGGCGTCGTCGGCCCGTTCCGCCCATCCCATGGATCGCGCCGTACCCGCACCTGCGCCCCGGCCAGGTGGTGCGGTGGTGATCCGTTGTAGAGAGGACCAGTCTTGACGTCCCCCACTCAGAGGCCGCGCAGCCGGCGCGTCCTCGACCACTCCCTCCTCGTCCTCGGTGCCGGTGCGCTGGCCACAGGGCTCGGCGTTCTCACGCTCGCACCCGGAATCAGCGCCGCCTCCAGCCACCGCGAGGCTCCGCTGATCGCCGGTGACCCGCGGGCGGACAACACCGATGTGTACGCGTTCACCAGCCCCGACCGCTCCGACACGGTGACGCTCGCCGCCAACTGGATCCCGTTCGAGGAGCCCAACGGGGGCCCGAACTTCTACCAGTTCGCGGACGACGCCCGGTACAACATCAAGATCGACAACACCGGCGACGGCAACGCCGACGTCACGTACACCTGGCGGTTCCGCACCCTGACCCGGGACGCGGGCGGTCAGTTCCTCTACAACACCGGCCCGGTCACCTCGCTCAACGACCCGGACCTCAACATCCGGCAGGTCTACGACCTCACCGTGACCACCTCCCGCGGTACCTCGACCGTGCTGCGCGGGGCCCCCGTGGCGCCGTCGAACGTGGGCAAGGCGTCCATGCCGAACTACGCCACCCTGCGCGCGCAGGCGGTCCGCAACGCCACGGGTGGCCGCAAGGCGTTCGCCGGGCAGGCGGAGGACCCGTTCTTCGCCGATCTGCGCGTCTTCGACCTGCTCTACGGCGGGGACCTCAGCGAACGCGGGCAGGACACCCTCGCCGGGTACAACGTCAACTCGGTCGCCCTCCAGATCCCCAAGAAGGACCTGGCACTGCGGGGCAACGCCACCCGCAACCCCGTCGTCGGGGTCTGGTCGACCACCGAGCGCCGCGGCGTCCAGGTCACGGACTCCCGGACCGCGAACGCCCCGACCGGCTGGCAGCAGATCTCCCGCCTCGGCAACCCGCTCGTCAACGAGGTCGTCGTACCGCTCAAGTACAAGGACGCCTTCAACACCCTCAACCCGAGCCAGGACCGGACCGTCCAGCCGGTCGTGGACAAGGTGCTCGACCCGATCCTGCCGAAGCTGATCCAGAAGGTGTACGGCGTACCCGCGCCGAAGGCCCCGCGCAATGACCTCGCGGAGATCTACCTCACCGGCATCTGCAAGGCCTGCGGACCGATCAAGGCCGATCTGAACGCGCACCGGCTGAACAAGGACGCCCCGCTCAAGAAGATCGTCCCAGCCGAGGAACTGCGGTTGAACATGGCCGTTCCGCCGACCGCGAAGCCCAACAGGCTCGGCGTCCTCGCCGGGGACCTGGCCGGTTTCCCGAACGGCCGCCGGCTCACCGACGACGTCATCGACATCTCCCTCCAGGCGGTCGAAGGAGCCGCCCAGACGGGCAAGCTCGTCCCCGCGCTCGCGGACGGCGACAAGGTCGATGCCAATGAGGTGCCCTTCGGCACGCGCTTCCCGTACCTGGCGCTCCCGCACACCAAGAGTGTCAACAGCGGCCCGACCGGTCGCGCCGGACAGTCGGCGATGACGCCGTCGAGCGCCGCCGCGATCGGCACCGCCGGCGTCGCCCTGCTGGGTGTCGGAGGACTGCGCCTGCGCCGGCGCCGCGCCACGAGCTGACCCGCCGCCCCTGTTCAAGGGGCGAGACCGGGTCACAACGGTGTCCGGACCGGACCGGCCGGTCCGGACACCGCCGCCGCCCCCGCCCGTCCCACACCACCGGGAGAACCAGTGCCAGCCCCGACCGACGAAGTCCCCGAGCCCGCCGCCAGAGGCGGCAGACGACGACTGCGCAGCACCGCGGTCACCCTCGCCCTCGGGGGCATCCTGTTCACGGTCGGGGCACTGGGCCTGGCCCCCCAGCAGACGCCCACGCCCACGGCCGCGTCCGGCCCGGACGCACCCCACGCCAAGGACCCGACCGAGGCCCTGCGGACCCGGGTACGCAGACTGCCCGCCGACCCCGACGGCTGGTCCTCCCTCGGCATGGCCTACGTACAACAGGCCCGCAGCACCGCAGACGCGGCCACCTACGAGCGGGCCCGGACCGCCCTGCGCAAGTCCCTCGCCCTCCAGCCGGCCGGTAACTTCGCGGCGGAGATCGGGATGGGAGCCCTCGAATCCGCCCGCCACAGTTTCTCCGAAGCCCTGACCTGGGCCCAGCGGGCCACCGCCGACAACCCCTACAGCGCACCCGCCCAAGGCGTCCTGGCCGACGCGCTGACCCAGCTCGGCCGCTACGTGGACTCCTACGCGGCGGTGCAGCGGATGACCGATCTCAGGCCCGACAGCAGCGCCCTCGCGCGCGCCTCGTACACCTGGGAACTGCGGGGCGACACGGCGCGGGCGCGCGACCTGATGAACAAGTCCCTCCAGGCAGCCGGGACTCCGGCCGACAAGGCGTTCGCCCTGACCCACCTCGCCACCCTCGCCCTGGAGACCGGAGACCCACGCACCGCTCTCCGGCTGGCCGGCACCGGGCTCGCCGCACTGCCCGGCGACGCCGCGCTCCTGGAGGCGCGGGCACGCGCCCACACCGCGCTCGGTGACACCCGGCAGGCCGTCACCGACTTCACCGCGGCCGTCGCCGCCGCGCCCCTGCCGCAGTACCTCCTCGGGCTCGGCGACCTCCAGCGGTCACTCGGACACCGTGCGGAGGCCGAGGAGCAGTACGACGTACTCAGGGCGCAGGAGACGCTGAGGAAGGCGAGCGGCGGGGTACCGGACGCGGACGCGGTGCTCTTCGAGGCCGACCACGGCAGCCCGCGGACCGCGGTCGCGATGGGGCGCGCCGCACTGAGGCAACGGCCCTTCATCGCTGTCCACGACGCGTACGCGTGGGCCCTGCACCGGGCCGGACGCGACGCAGAGGCCGTCGAACAGGCAGACCTCGCACTCGCGCTGGGCACCATGAGCGCACCGTTCCGCTATCACCGGGCGCTCATCAACCAGGCGCTCGGCCGGACCGAGGCGGCCCGCACGGACCTTCGCCTGGCCCTGGAGACCGATCCCCACTTCCACCCGGTGGACGCCCCCCGGGCCCGCACCGCGCTCAGCAGAATCGAAACCGTCCGATGAACCGAAGCCGTCCAATGAACCGAAGCCGTCCGACGACGAACCGAAGCCGTCCGTCGAACCGAAAGCCATCGCGACTCCTCGCCTCGCTGACCCTCACGGGAACACTGACCGTGCTCCTGACCGGCCTCGCCACCACGGCGCAGGCACACCCGTTGGGCAACTTCACGGTCAACCACCACACCGGGCTGACCTTCCATCAGGACGCCGTCGGCGCGCTGATCGTGGTGGACCGCGCGGAGATCGCCACCGCCCAGGTACGCCCGCGCGTCGACCGGGACCACGACGGCGCGGTCGACGCCGCCGAGGCACGGTCCTTCGCCGCCGGGGACTGCGCCCTGCTCACCCGGCAGCTGCGTCTGGACATCGCGGGTACACCGGTGCGCTGGAGGAACGTCAGCGGCACGTTCACGTTCCGGCCGGGCGAAGGAGGCCTGCGGACCAGCAGGCTCAGCTGCACCCTCGACGCCCGTGCGGACCTCGGCGGGCCGGCGGACATCGACGTGCGCACGGAGTACGACGAACGGCGCATCGGCTGGCAGGAGATGACCGCACGCGGGCAGGGCGTCACGCTCACCCGGTCGACGCTGCCCACCACCTCGCCCACCGACGAACTCCGCCACTACCCCAAGGATCCGCTGGCCACCCCCCTGGACCAGCGGTCGGCCCAACTGCGCGCCGAACCGGGCGAGGGCCGCTCCGCCTCCGTGGCGCGAACGGTGCTGCCGGGAGCGGGACCGTTCACCACGGCGCTGGACAAGGTGTCCGGAGTCTTCGACGCACTCGTGGGGCGGCGTGAACTGACCGTTCCCGCAGGACTTCTGGCCCTGCTGCTCTCCCTCGTGCTCGGCGCCTCGCACGCCGCGCTGCCCGGCCACGGAAAGACCATCATGGCCGCGTACCTGGCGGGGCGCCGCGGCTCTCCCCGGGATGCCGTCACCGTCGGGGTCACCGTCACCTTCACCCATACCGCGGGGGTGCTGGCGCTCGGTCTCGCGCTGCCGCTCGCGACGTCGTTGGCGGGGGAGACCGTGCTGGCCGTACTCGGCCTCGTCAGCGGGCTGATGGTCACCGGAATCGGCCTCTGGCTCCTGCGCGCCGCACTGACGAAACGCCCGTCCCACGGCCATCACCACGGCCACGGCCATCACCACGGCCACGGCCATCACCACGGCCACGGCCATCACCACGGCCACGGCCATCACCACGGCCA